>CAVHGF010000011.1:0-46211 GCA_963635625.1 Treponemataceae bacterium
GAAAAGCTGCAGGGCTTGCGGAGGGACGCGAAGAAGGCAAAGCTGCCGGACTGGCGGAGGGCAAGCGCGAGACGGCGAAGAATCTTCTGTCTATTGGCATACCAATAGATAAAATATCTGTTGCCACAGGCCTATCAGAGAACGAGATACAGAGCTTGTGAAATAGCGAAACCGGGGCAATTTTTTAATACTTACCTTTTTAAAGAGCGAGCCAAAGAGCACCACTTTGTTTTTTTTGTCCACGAAAAGGGCCGTTTTTCCGGACAAACGCAGCGAAGGGTTAAGGGGCACGTCTCGTCCCGGAGGAGATGACGGATAACAAGATACATAGCTTATAAAATATTTGAAGCCACGGCATCTCACGACGACGTGGCTTCTTTCCTCAAATAATTCATGGTTATGACTTCAGCAAGCTCTGTCGCTTACCTTACCATGAAAGTGTCCGCCCGGCGGTCTGCCCATTGACAGCTTCTCGCTATATGAAAACATTCAATCGTGTCTTCCAAAGGACAAATCGTCAAGCTATAACTCATTAAGCATTAGGGCATAAACCGTGATTACTCTTCCGGTATATAAGTAATTCTGAACTGCACCTGTGAATTGTATTTATTCGTTACCTGATACCAGAAATACTTGGCGTCTGCCGGCAACTTGTCTGAACAATCGTATACATTATCTACGGGAGATAACTTGGCGGTATAAGTATTTGCTGCAGAAGCAGAATATGCAGTAATAGGCTCTGAACTGAAGTTCACTCCGACCTCCACGCTTGCAGATGCACCTTTTTGCGCATATATCTCGAACTTCGTAATCCTGCCAGGAATGGCGGTCTTATTGTATATATAAGCTCCTGACTTACCGATGAAAATTGCTGACTGATCGTTAAAGGCATTTTGACGGTCAGTAGCATTATAATACTTTGCCCCTTTACTGAACACTAAGTCAATACCGGAATATGTCTTTGTAACATCATTTTCCGTGGCTGTAGAAGTCAACTGCGAACCATCAATAATCAGAACAACAGGATCAGGATCCGTACTTCCAGCAGGAACGACCGTTACTGCGCAAGTGGCGGTGTGGCCGCCGTCCTCGGTCGTGACGGTGATGTTGGCAGTTCCTTCAGCGACAGCCGTTACTACGCCGGCATCAGATACCGTGGCCACGGCCGTGTCGTCCGAAGACCAAGTAACATTCTGATTAGTAGCATCAGATGGGGTGATGGTGGCGGTAAATGTATACTTTCTTCCCTCGCTTAAAGAGAGTTCGCTCTTATCAAGGCTTACGCCGGTCACAGCGACTACCGGAATATCCGACTCTCTCACAAAAAGCAGAATTCCCGTATAACCCGTAGCATTTATATTAGACAGAGCATAGCCTCCGAAGCAACTGTTGGTAGTACTATAAAGCATTCCTCTATCCTGCTCCACATTATTATTTACTGCCGCCATTTTATAATTCGCATCACCATTCCTGGAAATAGACCAGAGATACTTATTTGAATTCGCTCCATACTCCAAATCTGTCCCAGTTGCCCCTCCTTTTTTATGATAAATCTGATTAGAGCCATCGGTGATGGTCCAGTAACTACCGCTCGAATTGATGGTCCAAGCAGATGAAGGAGACGCAGAAATGGAATTGTCCGTGACGCTTACCTCTACGCCAGCAATTTTTCCACTGCTAACTGTAGGATTTACAGGAAGTTGATAATACGTTGCACCATTAGTAGCCACAATAAGGAGTTTGGCGCCATTACGAAGTTGGGTTTCAGATTTAATTGAGACATACTTCTCAACCGACTCCGAAGCTCTTTCGCCATTGGCCAGGTCGACGTTGAGCGGTTTGATATGGGAGCGCTCGACGGTCTTGCCGGAGGTGATGGTATATGTATACGTGGCGGCGTCTGTGGTGACCACTACGGTACCAGTATAAGTACCTGGCTTCACGACCATATTGGCCTGAAGAGAGGAAGTCTTGTCTGTGCCGGGGTTACCGCTGACTGCGAGAGTGATGACTTTCTCTGCGTTGCCTGTTATAGTGAGGTCCTTGACCTGAGTTATATCAAAGACAAATGAACCTGCGATCTCCTGGTCTGCGTCTGCGGTGAAAGATACAGACTTCACGGTCTCGCTGCGATACGACTCATTCGAAGAGAATATGTTGAACTGGAATATGCCGCCGAGATTATAGAGGTTGATATCCGCCACCGGAGTGTTTGTCTTAGCTTCGATATCTTCGGTTACAGTATACGGGACTCCCACCATAGGCATATCGTTCATCTTTCCGGTCTGCGAAACAGGGATACTTAAAGTTACCTTTGAAGGGTCCGTCGCATCACCTGTGCTATTCGAAGAATCATAAGGGAAATAGGTGTAAACTTCGGAGCCTGCCGTAAGAGCATTAACACTATAGATAGTAAATTCGACAGGGCTCTTGGTAACATCTATATCACCATATCTGTTATACGAGATTTCCGAATCATTGTTCTTCGTGTATACGCCCAGCTGGTCTCCGGACTCCCACTTGGTGTAAGTGGTACTTCCGTCAGTATCCAGAACGGCCTTGCTGACAGGGTCACTCAGCGTGAAGCGGTAGATATAGACAGGCTCGCTGTCTGAAGAAATCTTATCGTTACAAGAAGCGACCGAGAGCACCGCTACGGCACCCGCGATAAAAAGGTTAAATAACTTTTTCATAACGGTACTTCTTTTAGCTGAGGTCATCAGCCTCATCACAATAAAAATTCTCGGTGTGATAAACGGAATTGAACCCCGAATCACACAGTACACCTTCGAAGCCGAAGGCGATGACGCTGCACTCAGGAGACTCGTAACGCTCCCCTGCGTTCTGAATAAAATCTTTTTTCATAAATGGATATAATTTGATGGATTTGAGTACGCGAAAAAAGGTCCCTTCCGGGTACAAAACCGAAAGAGACCTTATATAAGTTATTGTTACTTAACTTGTTAAATACCCCCCCCCCGTATAGACAAACGCGGTGAAGAACTATCAGATCTGTGATTTAACACATTCATAGGGGGAAAAATTTGACACAAAAATACAAATAATGCGGCATTTTGACAAGTTGTTTTTCACGCGCCGCGCGAATTGAGTACAGGCACGATAATTGTCGCTTTCATTTACTATATTTGTAATTCGCGTTTTACAAAAACGCAAGAGTTCTTCCTGTCCCGATACGCCGTCAGGCGGAAAGAACAGCACAATGCTGAATAAGAATAAATAATATCACTCGCGAAACTTGAGTTTGAAACACAAATAGATAAAATATGAGCATCTGGATCATTATACTGCTTGTTATGGTAGCCAGCGCGATCGTTCAGGCTACTCTCGAATCGAAATTCAACAAATACTCAAAAGTTCCCCTGAACCTCACCGGAGCCCAAGTGGCTGAAAAGATGCTGCGCGACAACGGCATAACCGACGTGCAGGTCACTCACATCAGGGGTCATCTGACCGACCATTACAACCCTGCCACCAAGACCATCAACCTCAGTGACGGGGTGTTCGAATCCAACAGCGTAGCCGCAGCCGCTGTCGCCGCACACGAGACAGGACACGCCATTCAGCACGCACAGGGATACGCCCCGATCAGAATGCGCAGCGCATTGGTTCCTGTGGTGAGCTTCTGCAATCAGGCGGTATCGTGGGTGCTTCTGCTCGGATGTGTTCTTATAGAATCCGTTCCAAGCGTGCTTTGGGCCGGAATAGCGATGTTCGCGATGACCACCCTCTTTTCATTCATAACGCTTCCGGTCGAAGTGAACGCAAGCCAAAGGGCCGTGGAATGGCTGGACATATCCAGGGTCACGGATTTCGAGACCACGCCTATGGCCAAGGAAGCGTTGAGATGGGCCGCATACACTTACGTGATCGCCGCACTCGGATCACTTGCCACTCTGCTTTATTACATAGGGATAGCATCCAACAGAAGAGACTAAGGTAAGATGAGCGAAACTAAACTTTATCCCCTCAGACTGTGCGGTCTGGAAGACAATTTCTCCTGGGGCAAAGAAGACTTCCGCCTGGCGGACCTGGGCTACCGTGACTCCCTGATAAAGGAAGGTTGGCTTTCCGCCAACAGCTTGAGCGAGGTGATGGACACCTATATGGACCGCGTAGTGGGCGATTTCGCGTTCAACACCTACGGAAGGCAGTTCCCCCTCCAGATAAAACGCATATCCTGCAAAGGGAAGATGCCTCTTCGCGTGCATCCTGACGACTCTATGGCCGAATGGCGCTACGATTCCCTGGGGAAAGAGAAGTTCTGGTACATACTCTCCGCAAGCCCGCAGGCCAAACTCGTACTGGGCTTCAATAAAGAGATAGACGCCTCCCACCTTCTGGACTCGCTCTCGGACGGGAGCATAGAGAAAGACCTTCTGGAAGTTCCTGTCAAGTCCGCTGAAGGCTACCGAATAAAACCGGGCCTTGTACACGGAGCTACGGGAGAGATGGAAATCCTGGAAATATCGGAATCGTCAGCACTCGATTTCTGCATATACCCGTGGGGCGCCCCGCTTGGCGCAGATGAGTTCGACGACGCGCTCAACATAGTGGACGCTCTCGATTTCATAGAATACCGGATGCAGGAACCGCAGAGGCTTCAAAGCAAGGAGGTCAATGCCCACGTACAGGAGATGGTCAACCTTCCGCAGTTCATAGTGAACAAGATAGAGCTCACCGACGCACTGCGCATATCATCAGAGAAGACGGACACCTTCGCCGTCTATTACTGCCTTTACGGGAAAGCTGAGATAGAAGCGGAAGGCGAAGACGGAAAGGCCGTCACCTATCCTCTTGAAAAAGACTCACTTGTACTTGTCCCTGCCGAAGTGACCGAGATAACGCTTACACCCCTTGAAAAGACCACCGCCATAATGGAGGCGCTGGGACAGACAACAGAACAGAAAGATGAGTAGAGAAAATGATTTCAGCAGACTCGAACTTAACCTGCCGGCCTGCGAGAAAAACTATACATATTTCCGATCCCTGCTGAAGCCATCGACGAAGCTTCTGATTCTGGTCAAGGCCAATGCCTACGGCCACGGAGCCATAGAATTCGCCTCGATGATGCAGCGTCTCGGAGCCGACTATCTGGCGGTAGCGCTTCCTACGGAAGGAGTGGAACTCCGCCGCAGCGGCATATCGCTGCCTATTCTGGTCCTGACCGCCGGAACGGATTTCCTGGGTGAGATAATAGACTACAGGCTTGAGCCCGGCATACCTAATCTCGCCACACTGCAAGCCCTTGACGAAAAACTGGAAGAACGCGGCATAGAGGAATTTCCTGTGCATATAAAACTGGACACGGGTATGCACAGACTGGGATTTATGGAGGACGAAATGGCGCCTCTTCTCGAATTCCTATCTTCACATAAAAGGATAAAAGTCAAATCCATATACTCACATCTGGCTGCTGCGGAAGACCCGCAGAGCGACGATTTCACGCTTGGACAGATAGAACTTTTCTCAAAATTGGCCGAAGCGCTGAGCTCTTCGCTTGGCTACAAGCCGCTTTGGCATATCCTCAACAGTGCCGGGATAGAACGTTTCAGCCAATACCAGTTCGATATGGTGAGGCTCGGAATCGGCATATACGGAATCTCCGCACTTGAGAACGTGCGACTGAGCCCCGTAGCGTCTTTCAAGGTGAAAATATTACAGATTAAGCATTTGACGCCTAAAGACGGAACCATAGGCTATGACCGTCACGGAAAGATATCCCCGCAGGGGACCACCATAGCCACCATCCCGGCAGGTTATGCCGACGGAGTGGACAGACATCTGGGGCAGGGCGCCGGAAGCTTCAGCGTAAACGGGCACAGGGCTCCGACCATAGGCAACATTTGTATGGATATGTGTATGATTGACGTGACCGGGCTGGACGCCAAGGTGGGAGACACGGTCACAATATTCGGGGAAGACCCGAGCGTGGAGGAATTGGCCCGGATACTTGGAACCATACCATACGAGATACTGACCTCCGTACCGCACAGGATAGAAAGAATAGTAATAAAATGACACCTTTTCTAAAACAAGTAGCCCGAAAGTATTTTAACCCCTCTGAATCAACTGACCGCAACTGCTATATCTTTGCCAACCGCCGTTCGCTGCTGTTTTTCAGGAAGTATTACAGCGAGCAGGTGAGCGGTGCGCGCAAGACTGTCTTCTGCCCGCAGATGATCACCATAGCGGATTTCATATACAAGGCAAGCGGGAAAACGCCCGCGGACAAAATAGATCTGCTCCTGTGCCTGTATGACTGTTACAAAAAGCTGACTGACACTTGCGAAAGCCTGGACGAGTTCCTTTTCTGGGGGGAGATGATTCTTTCCGATTTCGGCGACGTGGACAAATACCTCATAGACGCCGGGAGCATCTTCACCAACGTGGCGGACTTCAAAAAGATACAGGGAAATCCGGGAGATTATCTTAACAGCGAGCAAATCAAGGCGTTGGAATCCTTCGTCACCTGCCTCCAGGTGGGTCGCGACGGAAAATACAAAGAGAGTTTCCGCAAGACCTGGGAGATCCTTCTGCCGTTGTACACTTCGTTCAAGGAGTCCCTCGAAAAACAGGGCAAGGCCTACGACGGAATGGTCTACCGCGCATTGGCGGAATTGGCCCGAAAAGAAGGTATGACGGACATCCTGAAGAAGAGTTTTCCCGATGCCGGGCAGTTCGTCTTCATAGGACTCAACGCACCTACCGACAGCGAGTTGGCCATACTGCGCGCGATGAAAAAGGAAGGACTCGCGAAGTTCTGCTGGGACTACAGCAGCAAGTGGATAAAGGACCCTGCCAACAAATCCTCTTTCTTTCTCAGGGACCACGTGCTGCAGTTCGGACAGGATATGGATCCGGACCCGGAAGGTCTGGGCGAACCGGAAATAAACGTGCTTTCCGTTCCTTCTTCGATAGGCCAATGCAAACAGCTGGGCAGCATCTTCCGCCACACCTGCATTGACGACGAGGGTAATCCTTACGTCCCGGGGATAGAAACGGCGATAGTGCTGCCGGAAGAGAATCTGCTAATTCCGACGCTCAACGCCCTTCCGGAAGAGATAGAGAAAATCAACGTCACGATGGGCTACCCTATGTCCGGAAGCCTTATCAGCGCGCTCGTAGACAACATCTGCTCTATGCAGATGCACGTGCGTACCGCCTCCGACGGAACAGTATCTTTCTATCACAAACAGGTTTATGACATATTTGCCAATCCTCTTGTAAAACATACCATCTGCGAAAAAGAAGCTCAGGTGGTAGAAGATGTGAAATCATCGCACAAACACTATATCCCGCGTGAGGAATTGGCATCTCAAGACGGAGGGCTTCTGAATGCCATATTCACTCCGGCAATATCGGCTGCCGCCAATGCGGACGCTTCGCAGATACACGGCCTGTGCGCCTATCTGAAGAACGTGGTCGAGAAAATCGCCCTTCTGATAAAAGGAAAAGAAAGCGATTCGATAGAACTGGACTTCGCGAAAGAGTATTACTCCGCCATAGAAAGGCTGGATGATTTCAATCTGGAGATCATCCCTGCGACATTTTTCCGGCTGCTTTCGAATCTGGTGAGAAGAAGTTCCGTCCCTTTCAAAGGAGAACCGCTTCAGGGTCTTCAGATTATGGGGCCGCTCGAGACCAGAGCCCTGGACTTCGAAAACGTAATCATCCTCAGTTGCAACGACGGGGTGTTTCCACGACACAACGCCTCGGAATCGTTCATCCCCGCTGAACTGAAACGCGGATTCGGACTGCCGAGCCACGAGTATCAGGACGCCCTCTGGGCCTACTATTTCTACAGGCTCATACAACGTGCGAAAAAGGTGTGGATGATACTGAGCACCAGCAACGACCAGAAAATCGGATCCATCGAGGAAAGCCGTTATATCAAGCAGCTTGAGCTCGGATTCGGGGTCAAAATCAACCGTTACGTATCCACCTCGGCAATCAAGGCTGAACAGGATTATCACGACATCAAAAAGAGCCCGGAGCATATCGCCCGACTCACAGCCGATGGCAAATTCCTTTCCGCCAGCGCTTTGAAAGATTACCTGAACTGCCAGGCCAAATTCTACTATTCACATATAGAAGGACTTGCAAAACCGGACGAGGTCAAGGAGAATCTGGATCCAGGTATGCTCGGAACCGTGTTCCACGCGGTAATGCAGGACCTGTATTCAGGGAAAAGCGAATACAGCCTTCCCGAAATAAGAAAAATACGGAAGGACACCGCCCGCATAGAGGACTCGGTGAACAGGCATATCGCAGAGCAGCTGCACACAGACCTTCTGACAGGGCGCACTCTGATAGACAAGCACCTTATCCTGCAATACGTGGACAAGACACTGGAAACTGACGAGGCCCAGCTGTCCGTCAAAGGAGAAAAACTGCATATTCTGGGGTTGGAAAAGAGCGTTTATGCCAATTTCAACGGGTTCAAATTCATTGGCAAGATTGACCGCATAGACTCTTTCACCGCCGGAACGGTAAGGATAGTGGATTATAAGACAGGCAAAGTCAACGACAAGGAAAAAGCCGGAGAGATAACCGATGCCATCATAGCTTCCATATTCGGAAAGACAAGCAAAACCAGGCCGCAGATTTCTCTGCAGATGCTCCTGTACGACCTGCTGATAAAGGATTCAGACAAAGCCGATATCAAGGAGCGTTTCAAAGGGAAGAATCTGGAGAACGTCATCTATCAGCCAAGCGCACTTTTCGTCAACAATGATCCGATGTGCTGCAAGACAAACGATGACACTCTCGAGAAGTTCAGAAAAGAACTGAACACCTGTCTGGATGAGATAAGGGACACCTCCGGGTATTGGGAAAAGACGGGAGACACGAATAACACCTGTAAATATTGTGACTTCAGAACCATTTGCGGAAAATGATAGACATATACAAAGCTTCTGCCGGATCCGGCAAGACGACCCAGCTGTCGAAGACATACAGAGACCTTCTGTTGAAGAACGCGTCGACTGACACTGCCTACAGGAACATTCTGGCCGTCACCTTCACGAACAAGGCGACGGAAGAAATGAAGGACAGAATCCTTCAAGACCTCAGCATAGCGGCCGAGACCGATCCGAAGGCAAGGAAAATCCTTATCAACCTGCTTCACGACTATGGCAGCTTCTCGGTGAGCACCATAGACAAGTTCTTTCAGCAGGCTCTCCGGGCATTCTCCCGCGAAATAGGATACAGCAACAATTATCAGATTGAACTCGACGAGGATTCTCTTATCTCGGAAGCGGCGGACAGAATTCTTGACGAATTGAGCGATGACCGGAAAGAACTGCTCAATTGGGTTAAGGACCAATACAACAGGTCTCTTCTTTCGGGGGAAAAGCCGGACCTGGAGAAAAGCATCACGGATATAGGCAAGGAATTCTGCAAACTGCCTGAGGAGGAGCGCAGCCTTCTCACAAAAGAGACGCTCGAAGGCATCAGGAAGAAATGCAGGGATATTTTCTCCGACTATTATGCGAAGGTCAGTGCCGCCGCGAAGGCGGTAGGAAAAGTAGGGGGGAAGCAACAGAACGCCCTGGACAAGCTGAAAGAGGCCGACAAGACAAAAAGCATCTATAATTACACCCCATCATTTCCGAATCTTATCCAGAGTTATCCACACGCGGACGAACTCATCGAGATTCTCACCGGGAATGAAGCCCGCATATACAACACTGCCGTACATATAGAGAAAACCCTTTTCACGCTTGGCTTCAGGGAGGAGTTTTTCACGAAATTAGGCGAGCTGGAAAAGGAAAAGAACGTGCTCAGCCTGGATGAAAGCACAGAACTGCTTAAAAAGATCATAGGCGAAAGCGACACCCCTTTCATATACGAAAAACTGGGAGTCAGATACGACCATTTCCTGCTGGACGAGTTTCAGGACACGTCAAGAGTACAGTGGGAGAACTTCCGCCCCCTGCTGGAAAACAGTGTGGCGGAAAAGAACAGGAACATTATCGTAGGCGATGTAAAGCAGAGCATATACCGCTGGAGGGATTCGGACTGGAAACTTCTCAATGACGAGATTCGCAGTGATTTTCCGGACTCGTCGGATATAATCACACTTCAGGACAATTGGCGGAGCAACTCCGCGATAGTGGATTTCAATAACGAGTTCTTCACGTTCGCCGCCCAAAGTCTCGGTCTGGACAAAACCCTCTATAATGATGTCCGCCAGAACGTAAAAATCACCGATAACGGCATCACGGGAAGAGTCACCGTCAAATTCTTCAGCAAGGACGAGGAAAAAGACGCCGATCCCCAGCTTGACAGGATACTTTCCATCATAGAAGAATCGAGAAAGAACGGCGCGGAACTTTCTGACATAGCCATACTCGTGAGGCGCAAAAACGAAGGGAGCAAAATAGCTTCTTTTCTGATAGCCAACGGATTGGAGGTCATATCCAATGATTCGCTGCTGATTTCATCCTCAAGCATAGTGTCCGCACTTTCCGCTGTCCTGCACTGCATAGACAATCCTTCTGACACTCTGAACCGCTTTACGGCCCGCGAACTGAAAATAGACCTGAACAGGACATACCACTCTCTTCTGGACCTGTGCGATTCCATCCTGAACGATCTCAAAGATTTGCGTAAGGCGGATTTCGAGAGCCAGACGCTTTTCATACAGAGTTTTATGGATTATCTTTTGAATTGGGTGAACATCAACGGCAATAATCTGCACCAATTTCTGGAAGTCTGGGACGACAAGGCTGACAAGCTTACCATAAGTTCTCCTGAAGGCACTCAGGCGGTGAGAATTATGACCATACACAAATCCAAAGGATTGGCATTCCCCGTAGTCATTTTCCCTTATGCGGAGATAGTCAAGGACACCCCTAATGACAGGGTGTGGTTCAAGATGGACAGTGAGGGGGAGAAGATTTTCGGAGTCAATATCAGTTTTCCGATCAAATATTCAGACAAACTGGAAAATACTTACTTCAGGGACGCTTATGAAAAGGAGGCCGGACTTCGGGTCATAGACAATCTTAATCTTTTCTATGTCTGTCTGACAAGAGCCAGAAAAGAGTTGCATATAATCTCCGGAAAGCCTTCCGCCGGCTCTATCGGGCAACTGCTTCTGGATAAATACGGAAGCGAATTCTCCTTAGGATCCCCTTATGCCAATTACCTCGCAGACAAGCAGAAGAACGAGAATAAGACAATTCCGCACAAATGGGATGCCACCTACGAGAATTATGCGATGAATCCTGAAAGCAAGAAGAAACGCTTTGTCTCTTCAAGCGACGCCTGGGACTTTTTCGAGGAAGATGGGATCGGACAGAGCCGTCGTCGCAAAGGAATCGAACTTCACGCACTTCTTTCTCAAATCGGCAGTACGGAAGACATAGACCGTGTCGTGAACAGCGAGAACTCGGAGACTGCTGAATTCATCAGAGACAGAGTTCGGGCCAAATCGCAATGGTTCTCCCCTGAGATGAAGGTGCTCAACGAGACGTCCGTCATCGATTCCTACGGCAGGATCCACCGCCCGGACAGGGTCATCATCGGCCCCGATGGGGAGGTGACGATAATAGATTTCAAGTTCGGAGAAGAAAACGACTGCTACCACGACCAGGTAAGACGCTATATGTCCCTTTTCAACAAGATGGGACACACTCAGGTCAAAGGTTATCTGTGGTATGTCTATCCAGATAAGACTGAGGAGGTTATCGCAGATCTGTTATAATCCAGTCCGCACCGTCGTTGAAGAAGTCCTGCGGCAGGCTGAACATCGAAAGGTCTCCGCTCGCGGGACTTTTCTTTATGTCAAACACTTCGAAAGGCACTATGGCACCGCTTGTAGGTTCAGCGAAAGTCCCTTTGAGGTTCTCCCCTTCCCATTCAAGGGAAAGGAGATAATCGGCATAATCGAAAGGACCTGAAGACTCCACGTAGGCTTCTTTCCCGTCGAGATCGAGAGTCCAGATATCAACAGAATCACATAAGATCAAAAGCCCTGCGCCTTCCATACGGAAGCATCCTTTCTGAACCGTGGCTTTCCCCTCCACCGTAATGTCCTGCATACCCGTAACGGTGTAGCGATAAGTGAACTCCATCCTATATTTCTCAAGCTCAGAGAGGACCGTATCCACAGTGGAATCGGCATATAGGAAAAGAGAATACAATAAGGCCAGGGACAGTGAAAGGATAAGCTTTTTCATATCATAGGGATTTAAGAATTTCATCCAGTTCGTCAAGTGTGGATACAAGCACCTGACGATTCTTGGACCCGTCCGGAGCGCTGACGATTCCGGCCGCCTCCAGCTGACCCATCACTCTGGCCGCCTTCGCGAAGCCCATACCCATTCTGGTCTGAAGAGATGTCGTGGACGCCTTCTGTGAGCTTACGACAAGCTTGGCGGCTTCCTCGAAACGTTCATCCAGATCCGTCGTGCCAACTTCCGATCCGGCCGAATTCTTGTCGCTCGGAGGTTCCGGCAGGTAATAAGGGGTGTTGTAAGATTGGCCGTAACGGGTTTCGGAAGAAATGAAATCCGTTATCCTGCTCACTTCCACACTCTCTATGAGACCGCACTGCACACGCTCGCTCTCTATTCCGCCTGAGAAAAGCATATCTCCGCGGCCTATGAGCTTCTCCGCTCCCGGACTGTCTATGATGGTCATAGAGTCCTGCTTCGATGATGTTCGGAACGCTATGCGCATAGGGAAGTTACTCTTGATGATACCGGACACGACATCAACCGAAGGTCTCTGGGTGGCAAGTATGACGTGTATTCCAGCGGCACGTCCCTTCTGGGCCAATCTGATGATGCAGCTCGTAATGCTGCGGCTCGCCGCCTTCTCCTCAGGAGAAGCTCCAGTGACAAGGGTAAGGTCGGCATACTCGTCCACCACCACTACAAGATAAGGCAGGAAACGGTGCCCGTTCTCCGGATTGAGTTTGCGGTTCTTGAACTTGTCATTGTAAAGGGTGATCTTGTTCATCCCGGAACGCGACATAAGTTCATATCTGTCATCCATCTCCTTGCACAGGGAGCGGAGAACTTTCTCGGCATCCTTGGCATTCTTGACTATGGACCTGTTCTTTTCAGACTCCTCGTCATCGGCATCCGGCAGGACAGCCAGATAATGCTTCACGAGCGAAGCATACGCTGTGAACTCCACCATCTTCGGGTCGATGAACACGAACTTGAGCTCCGAAGGATGCTTGCCGTACAGGAGTGAGGCAATTATCACGTTGAGGCACACACTCTTACCCTGCTGGGTGGCACCCGCTACGAGAAGATGCGGAGCCTGAGTGAGGTCAAACACCTTGACTTGCTGAGTGACAGAGACACCTATGGCTACAGGCAGTTCGTATTTCTTACTTTTCTCCTTGTATTCGTCACTGTTGAGAAGACCTCTGAGAGGCACTATGTTAGGTCTGTCATTGGCCACTTCTATACCCACGGAATCCGAGAGTTGGAGAACACGCACACCGCGCGCGTTCAGCGACATCGCGATATCCTCCTGACGGCTCTTAATCTGCGCTATGGTCACGCCTTCTCCCGGAGTCACCTTGTATAAAGTCACCGTAGGACCGACTACGGCCGTGATGCTGGCCACCTCGATACGGTACGAACGGAGCGTCATACATATCTTGGTCTTGTTACGGTTAAGTTCTTCCTCCCCTATGACATTCTTGCCGTTTTCATAGGTGTCCAGAAGGTCGAGAGAATAAAACTTGAAATTAGGCAAACCTCCGAATGCCGGATCCAGACGGTTATCTATCCTCGGTAGAGGCTTTCCCACTTCCGTACTCAACTCTTCCCCTTCGACCACGGTAATCTGCGGATAATCATCCACGGATTCTTCACTCTGATGCTTCTCCTCCGTCCGGGCAGTCTCCTGCTGCGGAACAGTT
Organism: Treponemataceae bacterium; assembly: GCA_963635625.1. Taxonomy (GTDB): domain Bacteria; phylum Bacteroidota; class Bacteroidia; order Bacteroidales; family UBA932; genus Cryptobacteroides. Next base: position 13,910 of record CAVHGF010000011.1, read on the forward strand.
TCTTCCTCCTGCTCGAAGACTTCCTGCACCGGTTCCACCGGAACCGCCTCGCTTGATTCCTGAACTGTCCGGCTCTGCTCCTCGACCTTCTGCTTCCTCTTTCCTAAATTGCCAATCCACTTGGCAAATGAAGGGCTGCAGAGGATGAAGAAAATCACCAGCAGAAAGAGAACGAGAAGGCCCGTCACTACAACTCCCAGTGCGCCAATGAGTTTGGCTACGAAAAATCTTCCGCAATCCCCGCCGAAACCTCCGCCGAAAGCGAATTCTTCAGAAAGAAGGCTTCCTACATACGATCCCAGAAGAGAAAAGGCAAAAGCGCCGAAAAGCGATTTGCAGGCAAAAGGGAAAAGCCTGATATCGGAATGATCCTTGATCAGTTTTATGCCCAACGCTGTCAAAAAGACAGGTATGGCAAAACTTCCCAACCCCAGGCACCTGCTCACCAGAAATCTGGCATAGCCATATCCTATGGAGCCTGCCGCATTCTGCAACACTTCCCCGCTCATATCCTCTCTCCAGTGCAGGAGATACGACACGAGCGCGATAAAAGTGAGAATATCAAGAATGAATACGGCCAGGCCGCTCAGTTTCAACGATATCTCCTTTTGCTCATCGGAAAGAGTTATCAGTTTTCTCATTTATGCTTGTTGTTACGGAAGTTACCTTTGTTACGTTTGTTGAACTGCTTGTTGGAATTCTTCTGGGCGCTGGACTGGTTCCCTATGCTTGGCCTTGAGAAATTGGCGCTGTTGTCGATCTTGGAGAGCGTGAGCCCCTCCGGAACCTTGATCCTGCCTTCGGAAAGTTTCTCTATGTCCGAGAAAATAGTCTGGTCGGTCACGCTGTCCTTGTTCCAGATGAGGTACTGGGTGCGCATATAGATGGCAAGAGAACGGATGAGCGCGGTTTTCGTCTCGGACTCGGGCTCAGTGGCGAGAAGATCGAGAATCTTTTCGATGTTCCTTCCATAGTGCGAGGCACGTATCTTAGTGTCTTTCATAGGAATGCTGACAGGCTTGGTGTCAAATTCCTCTTTTACCGGACAAGGATATGGAGCGTCCACGTCCAATTCAAAATCGGCCAACATAAAAAGATGATCCCACAGCTTGTGTTCATACTCGTCGAGAGTCTTTACCGTAGGATTCAGAGTCTCCATAACCTTCACCACGGCATAGGCCTGAAGAGTGCGTTTCTGCTTGTCTTCTATGCCCTTGAGGTCAGCGACCATCGCCACCACGTTATTACCGTACAATCTTTTTATATTATTATCCATATTCTGCGTTATCTCACAAATTTATAAATTCCTATTCTATTTCGAGCAGCATTCCCGCATTAACCTTTTCAAGAGTGGCGGCATCGGACACGGCGGCGAGAATCTCAAGCGCGAAATCAACCGCATAACCGGCACTTCTTCCCGTAATTATCCTGCCGCTGCGAACTGCCGGACGCTTTACGAACAGGGCGCCTTTATCGACAAGCGCATGCTGAAAGCCGTCAAAGCAGGTTACGGTATAACCGCTAAGGTCGTCGATCTGGGAAAGGACCAGTCCGGGTGCGGCGCAGATTGCGGCAAGAGTACCTCCGGCGGCGAAATGATCCTTCATTGCCTTTATAAGGGGCGCGTGTTCAGCGAGACTTTTCGAGCCCGGCATACCACCTGGGAAAATCATAACATCCTTTTCATCAACAGAGGAGGTGTCTTTCCCAAGTTCTTCAAAAAGGCAGTCTGTCTCCACCTTCACTCCGTGGGAGGACACCACCTGCCTGCGCGATGTGCAGGACACCAGCGAAACTTTCAATCCGCCGCGACGGAGAGCATCGCTTACCGCCAATGCCTCTATATCTTCGAATCCGTCTTCAAGAAAAATATTGATTCCTTTCATTATTCGTTTTCGTCATCCAAATAACCAAGTATGCTGTCCAGGGTGCGGCGTTCCTTCTTCGTAGGACGTCCTGTCCCCCTGTCTCTTTTCACAAAAAAAGTCTCCACCGGGGCGCGGAGCTTTTCAAGCTCGCTTTCAGGAGTGAGATTGAGAGCGTAATCAGGCACGAGAGCCGCCCCCACCCTGTTTTCCAGAGGCGCGAGAACTTTATAGGAGAACACTGCGGAGCCTTTTCTTATCTCTATCACTTCACCCTCCTTGACAGGACGCGAAGGCTTGCAGTTGGCCCCTGCCACCTTCACTTTCCCTCCGTTGCAGGCCTGGGTAGCCTCGCTGCGGGTCTTGAAAACCCTTATGGCCCAGAGATATTTGTCTACGCGTGTCACCTTTCCTCCTTACTTTTGCCTGCAGAAAATCTGTATAGGGCATCCTGTCAACTCGAAATTCTCCCTGAGCTTGTTCTCGAGGAATCTCTTATATGGTTCCTTGATGTATTGCGGAAGATTACAGAAGAACGCGAAACTGGGGAATCTCGTAGGAAGCTGAGTTATATATTTGATTTTCACGTATTTTCCCTTTGTGCTCGGCGGAGGTGTCTCTTCTATTACCGGAAGGAGGGCCTCGTTGAGACGGGCTGTAGGAATCTTGCGCGAGTAATTCTCATAAACTCTGTTCACCGCGTCCAGAACATCCTGGATTCTGAGCATTTTCACCACCGAAGTGAAGATGATAGGGACATCTGTGAAAGGCGCTATACGGTCGCGCAGACTCTGCTCATAATTCTTCAAGGTGTTGCTGTCCTTGATAAAAAGATCCCATTTGTTCACCACCAGCACGACTCCCTTACGGTTCTTCACGATGAGGTTGAAGATATTCATATCCTGAGCCTCCATACCGGTAGTGGCGTCTATCATAAGGATACATACGTCACTGTGTTCTATAGCCCTGATGGAGCGCATCACGGAATAGAACTCAAGGTCCTCGTGAACCTTGGCCTTACGCCTTATCCCGGCGGTGTCCACAAGCATAAACTCGTGGCCGAATTTATTATAATGAGTCTCTATGGAGTCTCTGGTGGTGCCGGCGATAGGCGTCACTATGTTCCTGTCCGTGCCGAGCAATGCGTTGGTTATGGATGATTTGCCCACATTAGGCTTTCCGACGATGGCGATTCGCGGAAGCCCCTTGTACGGATCCTCCACCTGTCCGTCTTCGGGAAGGACACGGCAGACTTCATCGAGAAGATCGCCCGTGCCGGAACCGTTGGCGGCCGATATGGTCCATATTTCTCCAAGCCCCAGAGAATAGAACTGGTAGGCGTCATACTGCTTTTCCGCGCTGTCCACTTTATTGACACACAGAACGACAGGTTTTTTGCTGCGGCGGAGCACATCGGCTATCTCGGCGTCATAATCGGTTACGCCTGTCGAAGCCTCCACCATAAAAAGTACCGCATCGGCCTCGTTGATGGCTATCTGAACCTGTTCACGTATGGCGTTTTCGAATATGTCTTCGGAATTGGTGGTGTACCCTCCGGTGTCCACGACGGAAAATTCCCTTCCGCACCATTCACAACGGCCGTAATGACGGTCCCTGGTGACACCCGAGACGTCATCGACAATAGCCTGCCTCATCCCGACAAGCCTGTTGAAAAGTGTAGATTTGCCTACATTAGGACGACCTACTATTGCTACTAAACTCATAAATCCTATTTTTTGTTCTTCTCTCCGAGAGTGCACTCGCTGCAGGCAGACGAGGTCTCGCCTTTACATTTCACACCGTGAAGATCCGCGTCCTCATCTTTGAAACAACGTATGCCCATACTGCGCATCTGTTCATTTGACCCCACGTCGAACTTCGGAAATTCTCCGTCCTTTTTCAACATAAAGACGAACATCGCGGCTACTCCCACGACAAGTACTATGGCAGCGGCAATAAAGGTGATCATCCTATCTCTCGAATTCCGGGCTTATAGCCTCATAATTATATACTTTGTGTATGATGGACGCGAAGAGCGGCGCAAGAGAGACCACTTTTATCTTCTCGTCCGATACCAGCTCCTTGTGCGGAATGGTGTCGCTTATATACACCTCCTGAAGTTTGGATGCGTGTATGCGAGCGACTGCGTCCCCGCTCAGCACGCCGTGGGTGGCGCAAGCCCTCACGGAATTGGCCCCCATTGAGATGAGCACGTCCGCGGCCTTGCAAAGAGTGCCTGCGGTGTCTATCATATCGTCGATTATGACTATGTCACGGCCTTCCACCTCACCTATGGCGGTTATGCTTGACACTACATTGGCCTTGGCCCTGGTCTTGTGGCATATGATGGTAGGCACGCCGAGAGCACCGGCATAGCAGTTCGCCTTCTTGGCACCTCCCATATCAGGAGCGGCGATGGACAGGTTCTTGAGGTTAAGGCTCTGAATGATAGGCAGGAACACCTTCATACTGTAAACGTGGTCCACTGGGATGTCGAAAAAGCCCTGGATCTGCTCGGCGTGGAGTTCACAGGTCATCACCCTGTCCGCACCGGCCGCACGGAGCAGATTGGCCACCAGTTTGGCCCCGATGGCTACCCTCGGACGGTCCTTCCTGTCCTGTCTTGCCCAACCGAAATACGGAATCACAGCCACGACCGAATCCGCTGACGCCCTCTTGGCGGCATCTATCGTGAGGAGAAGTTCCATCAGATTGTCAGCAGGAGCTATGGTAGACTGCAGGATATACACGCTCGCGCCTCTGACGCTGTCTTCGAATTGAGGTTGAAACTCTCCGTCACTGAACTGCGTAACACTCAGAGCGCCAAGCTTCTGTTCGCTCTCGTCGGCATTACGGATAAGGTTGAGTTCATCAATGACCCTGCGGGCGAAGTCTTCCGAAGCCCTGCAGGCAAACAATTCCATCCTATGGCTGTGTAACATATTATATTATAAAGTTTTCAAAATTTCTTCAATATATGAGAGTATCTCCTCCCTCCCTGTCCCTTTCGCGGACGAGCTCGTCAGCATCTTGGGAAGAGTCTCCCATTCCTGCAGAAGTATCTGCGAATCCCTTTCCATCTGACGGGACAGGACCACCGGACCTATCTTGTCAGTCTTGGTGAATATGATGCAGAACGGGACGCCGTGTTCTCCGAGTGATCGGATGAACTCCACATCTATGTTTCCTATGTCGTGCCTGCTGTCTATCAGCACAAACAGACAGGCCAATTCTTCACTTCCCAGGATATAGTCGTCTATGACCTTGCGGATGGCCTCTCTGCCCTTCCTGTCCAGCTTGGCATATCCATAGCCCGGCAAATCCACAAGATACCATTCGTCATTGATGAGAAAATGGTTGACCAGCTTGGTCTTGCCAGGAGTGGAAGAAGTCTGGGCGAGCTTGGAGTTATTGCAAAGCATATTGATGAGACTGGATTTGCCTACATTACTGCGCCCTATGAACGCAAATTCCGGGAGACGCCTTGAGGGCCTCTGTTCCAGTCTGGTGCTACTTCCTTGAAACGTAGCGCTTGTAATCTTCATATCTGAGCCTGTCCCGATTTCAGTCCGCGCAAATATACGGAAAAACTACGAATTTACCGAAGCGGATTTGGGATAAAGAATCGTAAAGCAGGCACCGCCCAACTTGAAGCTGCGCGAATACGATATGCTGGCCCCGCACCTTTCGAGAATGCTCTTGCAGATGGACAGGCCAAGCCCGCTTCCGCTGCTCTTCGTCGTGAACTTAGGGGTGAAAAGTTTCTCCTCGTTCTGACTGTCCACGCCAGGGCCGTTGTCCTCGAAAACTATTTCATAGAAATCAGCCGAGGCACCGTTTCTCAAAGAGACTGCCACCTGCGCGTCATCCCTGCCCTCACAAGCCTGGACGGCGTTGTTGAGAAGGTTGACGAAAACTCTCACCAGCTGAGGCCGAGGGGCGCTCACCTCCACTCCCGGGAGTCCGAGATATATGAATTCCACACCCGGACGGTTATCGTACAGTGCCACCTCTTCCCGGAGAAGGTCGTCCAGATTGACCCGGACAGGCTCTTCGGAATAGAGTTTCGCGAAATCCGAGAACTGATTGGCAGTTTCCGTGAGGACGTGGATATGGTCGAGAAGCACTACCGCCATATTGTCGAACTTCTCCTCCCAAGCCGGATCGCCATTGGCCTTGAGACGCTGAACCCTCTGAATCTGCAGTTGCATAGGGGTGAGCGGGTTCTTTATCTCGTGCGCCACGTTGCGAGCCATCTCGCTCCAGGCCTTGTCGCGTTCCGCCTGGGCCAATGCGTGGCTGCTATTGGTCAAGTCGTCCACCATACGGTTATAGGATCGTATGATGTCCATAATCTCGTCGTCCTTGGTATAACCTATGTTGTCCAGTTTCTCTATCTTGCCGGAGCGCATCCTGCGGCTCATAAGCGAAAGCGGACGGAAAGTCTTGTCTATAATGGCGGATACCGCTATGGTAGATATGAGCGCCAGGACGATGAACACGATAATCACATTGAAGGCGTGCATCAGCGCATCGAACTGGAAATCATTGCCCGTCTCTGTATAAGGCGAGGCGAAAAAGGCCACAATCTCACCCGACGCTCCCATAATTGGGGCGTAAAGCATATACAGCTCACGCTTCTGCATCTTCTTGGAGTGTATGCAGAATCCCTCGTTGAGGTATTTCAGGTGATAATACGGCGTTTCATCCATTCTGTATCCCCAGATCTTCTTCTCGTACAGATTAGGTGCGGTGGTCATAGCCAATTTGCCGTCTGGCCGGTACAGGGCGATGTCGGAGGCTGAATTGTCACTCACCCTTCGTATCAGGTCCATAGTCTCGCGGGAAGTGAGTTCGGACGAATATGAGATGTTGCGCAGACCGTTCTGTATCTGGAACCGCAGGGAATTCACCTTGTCGGACATCATCCTCTCGGAGACGAAATAGTTCCTGTCATAGACGAAGGACACGCTGACAAATGCCAATACGGACATACACACAAGCAACGAGCCCACCAGCAGGATGTTCAGCTTCCGCTTGAAATAGTTCTTCTCGAAAAGAATGGTCTTGCGCTTATAACGGACGAAAGGCGCCAGCATAAAGTAGAAGAGAAGGACGAAGAACATCGCATATATCACGAATGTCCCCGGGGAGACATAAGGACGGGATATGATGATAAGTTCATCCTCACCCACCGGAATGACGAAGTTCAGATATCCCTTGGCACGATAATAATACTCCGTGTCTTTCTGATTTTCAGGAATATCAAAGCGCATAGGGTAAGCCAGGTCTCCTCTGAAATACTGCCGCTCGCCGCCCTTATACATAGCGTATGCGTAACGGGCCGGTATGTCGGAAGAAGAAAAACTGTCGAGCATACGGCTCAGCGAATGCTTGTTGGGGTATTTCGGCTCCAGAATCACCTCCACCAGCTCCTGTCCCCTGTCGCTGTGATAATATTGAAACAAAGCGACATATCTGCATTTCTGATCCTTGAACGGAGCATATCTGAACCGCGACCCGGCCTCTATCTGCACACCCTCGTCTCCGGACGATATGATTTTCCCGGACCCGGCATTCACCGTTATGTCATAAGAATTCAGATACCTGCCAAGATAGCGATCTATTATCCTGGATCTGGCTATGGCCAATTCTTCCGGTCCTTCCGGAGCGTGTGAAACAAGTTCATCCTGGGCGATCTGGCGTTCAACCCTGCGAAGCGAGGATTCAAGGTCATAGTCCCTGACATTCGAGAGAGTCTCGGCCCAGGACGCCACCATAATCCTTTCTCTCTGGAACCCTATGTCTGTAGTGAATCCCACACAGAACACGGCCACGAAAACCGAATACAAGATGGCTCCGGCCACACTGAAGATCCGCACACGCCTGTGAATGAGTCTGACCCATACGGGCTGCAGCAGATCGAATATCATCGCTATGGAGATGAATACCATAAACAAGGCCACATAGACCACCACGGTATTCAGATTAAGCGCCCATATCTTGTAGAGGTCCAAGTTTATATGCGTATATACCAGTATCTTGTAAATGGAGATATATGCAAACCATACCAGAAACGCGATATATACGAGCACCGCCGCACTGCCCGAGACCATACCGGCAGGGCTCTTGATCTTCTTCCACAGGTCCCGCCTCACGATAAAAAGGCTTGTGGCTATGATAAGCGAGGCGACCGAGAGGATGAGTATGCTGATTATCTGGGTCAGTTCCCCTGATATGACCGGATATTTGTGATATACGGCCCAGGCGAAAAACATAAGTATGGTTGTCGATGCCGCCGCGTTTTTGACTTTCGGATGGAAATGCAGCGACACCAGAACTGCCGCGACAAAAAGAAGATATGCCAGCCAGACGGATTGGGCAGGTATGCTGCTGTTGAGCGGAATCCCGTTATATTCTATCTTGAACAAAGGTGTCCCCCGGACACTGATCTGCTGTCCGTCAGTATAATGGAGGCTGCGGAAATAAGTGTTCTCAGCCAGACGGAGAGACTTGGAAGCGTCGAGGGAAAGTGCGGCTATGACCTTGACGTCACCTTTCTGGACACATCTCAACAGATAAGAAGATGACGAGAACTGATAAAAACCATAATCTTCACCCACCTTCGACAGGGTGGATTTTCTTAATCTTCCGATATATTCGTCATATTGAACAGGCAATTGGCCCTTCCAGGAGCTGAGATGATTGTTGTCATACCTGTAGAGGATGAAATCGGAAGGCATTTTGGAGAAGTTGAACAGTTCTTCAGCAGGCGCGTTCAAAGCCTTGTCGGCATACTCGTCAAGAAGCAAGCATCTCTTTTCCAGATTGCGTTCTATGTTCCGCGTGTAGTAAGACAGGCCCGATGTCTGCCTCGGACACAGATAAGAATAAGCCAACAGCACCAATGACAAGGCCATAAGCACCGTGTATATAATCCTGCTGTTTCTGCGACTGTTCATTATTCGTGGTGATAAGACTCTCCCTTGATTATGGTAAAGGCACGATAGAGCTGTTCAACAAAAATCGTGCGGACCATCTGATGCGAAAAGGTCATCTTCGAAAGCGAAATCTTCGAATCGGCCCTGTCATAGACTTCCTGTGAGAATCCGTATGCCCCGCCTATCACAAAAACCACGTCCCGAGGCGAGGTATTCATCTTTTTCTCCAGAAAAGAAGCAAATTCCACTGAACGGAATTCCCGTCCGTGCTCGTCGAGAAGAATGACCTCGTCCGTGGGCTTGATGCATTTCAGAATGGATTTGCCTTCCGTGGTCTTTATCTGCTCGCGGGAAAGAGAACTCGCGTTCTTCAATTCCGGCAGCTCCTTCATCTCGAAGCTTATGTAATGGCGAAGCCTGGAAGCATAAACTCCCAGGCCTTCGTTAACCCATTTTATATCAGTCTTCCCGACTGTAAGAAGTGTTATCTTCACTCCTCTCAGACTCTCTGTCCGTATGAACGGTCAGTAGTGTTCACCGTGATCACGTCGCCCTGATTGATGAAGAGAGGGACCATAATCTTGGCACCTGTCTCGAGGGTGACCTCCTTGAGAGCGGATGTGGAAGCGGTGTTTCCCTTTACTGCAGGCTCGGCATAAGTAACTTCGAGAGTTACATATGTAGGGAGTTCGCAGGTAAGGCATCTTTCCTCGTCGCCGGTCACGAACATCATCTCGACGTGCTGTCCGTCTTTCATAAGGTCAGAATTCTCGATGACCTCCTTAGGAAGTTTGATCTGCTCGTATGTCTCCTCGTGCATAAAGTTGAATCCGTCCTCCTCTGCATAAAGGAACTGATATGGACGGCGCTCAACCTCTATGGTCTCGATCTTGGCACCTGCGGTAAATGTATTCTCCAGGATACGGCCGTTCTCAAGATTGCGAAGTTTAGTCTTGACGAAAGCAGGTCCTTTGCCAGGTTTTACGTGCTGGAACCACACGATCATACAAGGTTTGTCGTTAAACTTAAGATAAAGTCCGTTTTTGAAATCAGCTGTTGTTGCCATAAAATATATCTATATAAATAATTATCTACTATCTGCGAAAAAACGTGCAAATATAATAAGAAATCGAAATAATCCCAACGGGCGGATTTCAGAGGCTCAAGTCGCCAATGTAAGAGGCTACCTTTTCAAGCAGCCAGCGCGGAGTGGAGGTGGCTCCGCTGATTCCGACCTTGTCATCGGGACGGAACCACGCGCTTTGAATCTCGGATATGCCTCCCACCTGGTAACTGCGTATGTTCACGCTCTTGCACAGCGAAGAGAGCACCTTTCCGTTCGAACTCGACTTCCCGGATACGAATACCACCACATCGTGGGAGGCGGCGAAATCCTTCAGTTCGCGATAACGGCTCTCCACCTGCGAACAGATGGTCTTGTGCACCTTCAAAGCGGGAAATCTTGAAGAAAGATACTCACACACCTGCGAATACTCCGCGGGGCTCTTGGTGGTCTGCGAAAAAATCTCACACTGCGTGCCGGCTTCCATACCTTCGGCCAATTGGACCGCATCTTCCATATTCTCTATCACCTTCACGCGGCTTTCTTCGACCTGCCCCACAAGGCCAAGCACCTCGGGATGACCCTTCTTGCCGAAAATGATGACCGTTCCCTGCGCCTGACGTATCTTTTTCTGAATCCCCAGCACGACAGGGCAAGTGCAATCTATGATATTGAATCCCAATTCTCTCAATTTGGCATAAGTGAGGGGTGGCTGGCCGTGGGCGCGGATGAGAATGTTCTCTCCCTGCGCATTTTTAATGTATGTGATGTCTTCCTCGTCCAAGGCCACAAGTCCCATTGCAGAGAGTCTGGCGATTTCCGATTCATTGTGGACTATCTCTCCCAGAGAATACAGATGGGTATTCTCCTTTTTCGACAAAAAATCCTCTGCCGTACCTATCGTTTTGATCACACCGCCGCAGAATCCGGCTTTCAAATCGATCTCTACACTAATCATACAGTTTGTAAATCCCCCTGATCAGGCCCTTGGCCCACTCGACTTCCTCTCTGAGCGTCATATCTGAATTATCCAGCTCATACGAATCCGCAGGGCGACGAAGAGGGGACGTCTCGCGATGTGAATCTATATAGTCACGCTGACGGAGATTGGCCTTGACCTCATCTATCGTAGGGGCCAATCCTTTTGAAATCATCTCGCGGTAACGCCGTTGTGCACGCACTTCTTCACTTGCCGTCATAAAGAGCTTCACCTGCGCCTGAGGAAAGACGGTGGTTCCTATGTCCCTGCCGTCCATAACGACTTTGCCGCCGCTTGCGAGAGCGTGCAGTTTGTCGTCCACGAAATCCCTTACATAAGAGACTGCCGCTATGGGACTTACCTGAGAGGAGACCTTCATAGCACGGATATCGTCCTCTATGCATTTTTCTCCCAGATACAGCTTCCCGGCCTCTCCGAAATGCAAATCCAAACCCTCAAGAGCGCCTTTCAAAGCATCATCCACTATATTATCTTCTCCGATAAAGCCTTCCTGCTGAGCAAAATATGTAACACCGCGATAAAGGGCCCCGGAATCCAGATAAAGAAGCCCCAATTCCCTGGCAAGCAGCTTTGCGAAAGAACTTTTTCCGGTAGATGAGAAACCGTCCACCGCTATTATGATATCAGGAACCGTCATACGTAATCCTCTATGTTTTTAACACTTATCTCGTTATCGCCCAATATGAGAAGCCTCTCCACGACATTTCTGAGTTCGCGGATGTTGCCCTTCCACGACCTGTTCTGAAGACACTCCACCGCCTGCGGACTGAAACTTTTCCGCGGAAGAGCCGTCTCCTGGCAAATCTGCTCCACGAAGAAATCCACGAGCAGCGGAATATCGCTCTTTCGCTCATCAAGACTCGGCACTTTGATCACTATCACGCTGAGTCTGTGATAAAGGTCCTCACGGAAATTCCCCGCCTCTATCTCCTTTTTAAGATCCTTGTTCGTGGCGGCTATCACTCTTACGTCCACCTTTATGTCGGTGTCGCTTCCCACGCGTGAAAGCTTGTTTTCCTGAAGCACGCGGAGAACCTTGGCCTGTGCCGAAAGAGACATATCACCTATCTCGTCGAGAAAGAGCGTACCGCCGTCGGCCTGTTCGAATTTGCCTTTGTGCTGTTTGATGGCGGAGGTGAAAGAGCCTTTTTCGTGACCGAAGAGTTCGCTTTCTATGAGTTCGGAAGGAATCGCGGCGCAATTCACCTCTATATAAGGGGCGGCACTTCTGTCGCTCTGGGCGTGCAGACTCCTGGCCACCAGTTCCTTACCTGAACCGTTCGGGCCCACAATCAGCACTCTGGCCGGAGTGGGCGCCACTTTTTCTATGATATCTCTGACGTGCTGTATGGCATCGGACTCGCCTATCATCCTGGCCCCGCCGAAGACTTTCTTCTTGAGAAGCCTGTTCTGGGAAGTCAGTGCGCCCTTGTCCGTGGCATTCTTTATGGTGATCAGCACGCGGTTCAAATCCAGCGGCTTTTCTATGAAATCGAAAGCCCCTTTCTTTATGCAATCCACGGCCGTGTCTATGTCTGCGTGCCCGGAGATCATCACAATAGGAGCCTCCACCCCTTCGGAAACAAGTTTGGAAAGAAGTTCCACCCCGTCCATCTGAGGCATTTTTATATCTGTAAAAATGACGTCATAATGCGATGACGTGGCCAATTTCTCCCCGGCCAGGCCATCTTCAGCTATATCCACGCTATACCCTTCCTCCGAAAGAATCTCCTTCAGGGAATTGCGTATGGAGCGTTCATCATCAATAACAAGTATCCTCATAGTCACTGAATTTTTTCTGCCAATTTGGCCTCGTGTTCAGCCTGCGCCCTCTGTACGCTGACGGAGCGCTTGAGCACGAAACCGGCTCCCAAGTATTTGGTGCGGACATCCTCATCGGCGGCCAGCGAAGCCGGAGTCCCTTCCTGAAGAATGGTGCCTTCGTAAAGAAGATACGCCCTGTCCGTTATCGCCAAGGTCTCACCCACATTATGGTCCGTGATGATGACCCCGATGTTCTTATACTTGAGCTTTGCTATAATATATTGTATATCCTCCACCGCTATAGGGTCGACACCCGCGAAAGGTTCATCCAAAAGTATGAACTTCGGGTCAATCGCCAGGGCGCGTGCTATCTCACAACGCCTTCTCTCCCCTCCTGAAAGCTGTATGCCAAGCGATTTGCGCACCTTCGAAAGATTGAACTCGCTTATCAGCTCCTCCAGCCTTTCCTCCCTCTGCTTCTTGGGTATGCCCTTCATTTCCATAACGGAGAGGATATTGTTCTCCACGGACATCTTCCTGAATACGGAAGCGTCCTGAGGAAGATACCCCACACCGAGCTGCGCACGCTTGTACATAGGGAGCTTGGTTATCTCCTTGTCGTCCAGATACACGTGTCCGTCATTAGGAACTATCTGGCCTGTAATCATATAGAAACTCGTGGTCTTTCCGGCTCCGTTAGGTCCGAGAAAGCCCACGATCTCACCCTGGTTAACTTCCATCGAAACACCCTTCACCACCGTGCGGATGCCATATTTCTTTATAAGATTCTCACAACGAAGTTTCATAAGTTTTCCCTTTACGAATCAAGTTCAAGATCCTTGACCAAGTTTCTGATTTCAACATTATCGCGCATAAGAGTCTTGGCCTTGTCCCCGGCAAGATATATCACCGGCTTCACCTCCTCCTGGGGCAGCACCTCCACCAGGAATCTCACCTTGGCGGAATTGGCCAAGTCCCTGAGTTTATTCTCCATACGGACGACGAACTTCTCCTCAAGCCATTTCTTCGTGGCGTCACTTTCCACCTTTATGGTCAGCTCGCCCACACCGTCCTTTTCCTCTATGTCATATTTCGCGCTTGAAAATATGCTTGCCAATCGCTTGCTGGAAGCATTCTCCTGACATATACGTATCAATTCCTTCCACGCCTTGTCCAATTCCTGCTCAGAAGGAGCCTTCCCCTGCTCCTGCCCGGACGGGTTCTGAGCCACAGAACTCTCCACCTCTTTTGTCAAAGCCCCTAAAGAAAGCCCCGCAACGACTTTTCTTGCGCGCGGTTTGACCTGACCCTCCGCTTCGCCTGTCTGCGGAGCCGTAACGGCCGGTGCCTCAGCCGGTTTTTCAGGGGCAGCCGCTGTTGTTTCAGGGGCAGATACCGCTTTCTGTACAGGCTGCGGCTTTTCTGCAGCTTTGGCAGGTGCAGCCGAGACGCCGGGAGCGCTGTTTATGAAACAGAGCTTCATCAGGGAGAACTCCATAAAGAGACGCTGGTTCGTAGCGGTTTTGAAGCCTGCCTCACAAGCACTTATCTGGTTCAGCGCATTATATAGGAACGCCACGCTGCATTTCTGTGCCTGGGCCTGATACCTCTCTCTGAGACTCTGAGGAAAATCGAGAAGCGAAGACAGTCCTCCCGTCCTGCTGACCAGCAGATCGCGCAAATGTTCCCCTACCGATACCGCGAAATACAACGCGTTGAAGCCTTTGGAAAGGACCTCATCTATAATCAGAAGCACCGTGGCATAATCGCCTGCCAATGCGGCGTCGACTATTCTGAACGAGTACTCGTAATCCAGCACGTTGAGATTCTTGAGCACATCCTCGTAAGCGATGTCGGTTCCGCAGAAAGCCACGCTCTGGTCAAAGAGAGTGAGCGCGTCACGCATTGCACCGTCAGCCTTTCTGGCTATCACGTGAAGAGAGTCGTCTCCTATGTTCACGCCCTCCTTGCCTGCGATGTCACGCAGATTACGCATTATGTCAGGCACGCTTATGCGGTTGAAATCATAAGTCTGACAGCGCGAGAGGATGGTCGGGATTATCTTGTGTTTTTCCGTCGTGCACAATATGAAAATGGCGTGTGCAGGCGGCTCTTCCAATGTCTTGAGAAATGCATTGAAGGCCTGGGATGAAAGCATATGGACCTCGTCTATGATATAGACGCTGTACCTGCCCACCTGGGGAGGAATCTGCACCTGGTCCATAAGGGCCTTGATATCCTCCACGCCGTTGTTCGAAGCGGCATCGAGCTCGTGTATGCAATATGAGCGTCCCTCCGCAAACGAACGGCACGACTCACACTCTCCGCAAGGCTCCATATCGGCGGAAGGAGAAGAACAGTTGATGGCCTTCGCAAAAATACGTGCAGACGATGTCTTCCCCACGCCCCTCGGCCCGCAGAAAAGGTATGCGTGCGCCAATTGGCCCCTGGAAATGGCATTTTTGAGAGTTCGCGCGATATTATCCTGTCCGATCAGCGATTCGAACGAATCAGGACGATATTTTCTGGCTGATACTATGTAGTCTGACATATTACACTTAAATTAGTCAAGTTTGGCAAAGGCAAACCAAGAACACAAAATTAAATATTTTTTCGTCAAAGAAAAATATAAGTTTTATGTAACTTTGCGGGGATGAAAATGGGGAAGTTCAAATATTTCTTGGCCATCCTGACCATACTCTTGTCTTGTGCGGATCTCAGCGCCCAGTTCAAGGTCTACACCAGAAAGACCAGATTGGCGGACTTCCCGGCTAAAACCACGATGATCGTTCTCACCGGAGACGAGATTCTCGACATAGCGCTGCGATCGGAGATAAAGAGCCGGTGGAGAATCTCCCCGTACGATTTCTGCGAGGCCTCGGATATGGAAAAGGTAAAAAACGACCCTTCCTTCTACATCCTTTACCTGAGTGAAGACAAAAGCGGCATCATATTCCTCAATCTCGAAAAGTGCGGAGACAAGAAAGGCATCTCAAGTCTGGAAAGCAGAATGGACGTCATCAAGGTTCCTTTCTGTCCTAAAGACTTCTCTTCGGGACGTGAGGTCCTCTACATTTCCGCTATGATAGACGTGATGCAGCACTATATGGAAGGATCTCTGCTTCACAGCCAATCCGCCTACAAGAATCTGGAGCAGTCCCGCACCCCGCTCGTCAAAGAGCGCAAAAAGAAACTGTACATAAACAGGGACGACCTGTCCGGAAAATTGGCGTTGCGCGACACCATCAGCTCCCCGGGAAACGGGCTCGTGTTTACAGACAGCTACACTGCGGACAGCCTTTTCACATCCAGTTCTCCAAACGCCCTCATCGGCTTCTGCATAAGCAGTTCCGCTCCGGGGCCGAAAGCCGAAAGCTATCAGATAATAGTCACCGCAGACAGACACGAACTCCTTTACTATAAGAAAAACAAATACGGCAAGGAAGGAGACCGCGGATTCACTCTCAAATCTCTTGCCGCCATCCAAGCGGAACATTCATACAAAAAATGATTCAGGACACTACTTACTCGGGTCTCAGATACGCCTTCAAAAGAGATAGCGGAAAAGCGGCCTGTCTGGCTATAAGCGTCAAATGCGGAACACGTGCGGAGGGGGACCTTCCCGAAGGGATAGCCCATTTCGTGGAACACTGCATATTCAAAGGCACGAAAAAAAGAAGCGCCGCTTCCATAAACGCCTGCCTTGACAGACTTGGAGGGGAACTCAACGCCTATACCACCAAAGAAGAAATCGTAATCCACGCCACAGTCCTCAAAGAAGATATATCCAAAGCCGCCAGGCTGCTTTTGGAAATAGCTACGCAGGCGACCTTTCCCGAAGAAGAGATCGAAATAGAAAAAGGCGTGGTAATAGACGAGATAATCTCATACCAGGACAGTCCGTCCGAAGACATATACGATAATTTCGAAAGCCGTTTCTTCGACGGTCACCCGCTTGGGCGACTTACGCTGGGAACTGTCGATTCCATAAAACACGCTTCAAGAGAAGATCTTGTCAACTACTATCGGAGGAATTTCATACCTTCAAATATGGCGTTCACCGTGGTGGCCGACATAGACGAAGCAGAGATGCAGAAGCGATTCCTGCGTCTGTGGAGTCTATACTCGGGGGAAGTTCCGTCTGTAGCCGACACGGATGAAAAGTACACACACGGAGCAGTGAGCCACATTTTCAGCATAAGGGAGGACAGGAACAATCACGAAGCCAATCTCATATTAGGCACCCTCGCCCCAAGTCTTTACGACGAGAAAGGAAGGCTCGCCTGCGTTCTTCTCACCAATATCCTCGGAGGAGGGGCCAGCAACAGCCTGCTCAACGCCTCGTTAAGGGAAAAACACGGATGGGTATATGCCGCCGAATGCAACTATGCCCAATACTCCGACGCGGGGATAGTCGCAATCAGCATAGGTTGCGAGGCTTCCAATCTGACAAAATGCCTCAAAGAGACCTCTGCCATATTGGACAGGCTCAAATCCACACCGCTTTCCGAGAGGAGTCTTCGGGCTGCCAAGAAACAGCTTTACGGACAGCTTGCCATAGCGGCGGACAGCAAAGAAAGCCAATGCCTTTCAATGGGCAAGAGCCTGCTTTCCTTCGGAAAAGTGATAAAAGATGCAGAAAGCAAAGAAATAATAGAGAGCCTCACCGCCGAAGACATTCGGAACTTGGCGCAAAAACTCTGGCAAGACGGCAATTTCTCACAACTGATCTACATATAGGCCTATGGAATCCGCTATAGACAAATATATCAGAGAGCACAGTTCGACACCGGACGAAGCTCTCAAATGGGTGGAGAAACAGACAAATCTCAAGACCAATTACCCCAGAATGCTGTCCGGATCCGTTCAGGGAGAACTTCTTTACCTTGTCGCCAAAATGTGCTCCGCCCGAAACATCCTGGAGATAGGTTGCTTCACGGGGTACTCCACCATCTGTCTGGCACGCGCAGTACAAGAAACTGGAGGACACGTGGATTCACTTGAAATCAACGACGAACTTGAAGACATCATCCGCGGGGGCTGGAAGAAGGCCGGAGTGGAGAATATCGCCGAACTGCATCTGGGAGACGCTCTCGAAAGCATAGAAACGCTGAAGGGGAAAGGGCGCATCTACGATCTGGTGTATATAGACGCCAACAAGCGGGAATACCTGGCCTATTATAAGGCTCTCGCACCTCTTCTCAAAAGCGGAAGCGTGATTCTGGCCGATGACACTATGCTCGGAGGCAAGGTGTACCAAAGTCCGGTGAGCACGGACAAGCAGACTCAAGGACTTGTCGAATTCAACGACTTCATCCGCGACGATTCTTCCGTCGAAGTGGTGATTCTACCGATAAGAGACGGGCTGAGCATTATCCGAAAGAAATGATTTCATCACTTTTATCTTAGGGATTAAATCGTTTTTACTCTTATTTCGTCCCCAAATAAGCCCATTTAGTCCCAAAATAGGCGTTTTATATACATTTTTGTCCCGTAAGTGTCATTTTCTTTCCTGACCTGACCTCAAGCCATACCTTTGCAGGCGTTATTAAAGACATCAGCTTATGACACCTGTAAAAATGAGGCTTGACAACGCCTCCAACATATATCCCGCAGCACTTTCGAAACACCACGCTTCCATATTCAGAATGAGCGTGACACTTAAAGACCCGGTCAATCTGAACATCCTGCAGCAAGCGCTCAACGCGACGGTCCAAAGAATCCCGCTTTTCTCCTATACCCTGAAAAACGGAGCTTTCTGGTGGTATCTCAAGCAATTGAACAAGATGCCTATGCTCAGCAAGTACACCCCGAACCAGGATAAACGCGGATTCAAATTCCACGGAGGTTTCCTGTTCAAGGTCAGCGCGCAGGACAATATGATAGTTCTGGACGTATTTCACGCGCTGGCGGACGGAAAAGGCGGACAGACCTTCCTCCTCACGCTTGTCACCGAATACATACGTCTTGCCTACGAGGTCAAGGGCATCCAATATAATGATGTGGTTCTGAATCCATTCGAAAGACCGGCACAGAAAGAAATCGAAGACTGCTTCACCCTCTTCGCAGGAAAGAAAGGAGCATTGGAGCAGAATGAATTGGCATATCATATACCGGGCAAGAAAATCGGATTCAGCGAGTTGAACAGGGAACGGTTCGTTCTGGATGCCACAAGCGTGAAAAGCGTATGCCGCGATTATGACTGCACGGTTACCGAGCTTCTTACCGCCTCTATGGTAAGCGCATTGCAGCAAGTATGGCTTGGCGACAAGAGAAGACATAAGAAAACAGCCCTAAAAGTCAGCGTCCCTGTGAATCTGCGTCCTGTCTTCCACGGTAAAACACTCAGAAATTTCTCTTCCTACGTGAATCTGGGCGTAAACATCAACAACGGACAGTTCTCCTTCGCCGAAATCCTTGACATCGTCAAGACCCAGAAGAGTTTTATGGCTCAGCGCAGTGAACTCGAGAAAAAGATAGCGGCCAATGTCGCTCTCGAAAACAACCTGGCCATATCCGCCATTCCGCTTTTCATCAAACGGCCGATAATAGATCTCATCTGCCGCATCAAAGGCGACAGATACTGCTCACAGACCCTCTCCAATCTCGGAAACGTGAATATGCCCGATGCCGTCGCCCCATATATAGAAGAGATGGACTTCATCCTCGGCAGACAGAGAGGCACGAGCGGAGCCGCGAGCGCGGTGGGATATAACGGCAGGATTTTCGTGAACTTTACACGAAATATCGCGGAGAAGGATTTCGAAAATTACTTCTACGACCAACTCCGCGATCTGGGTGTAAAATCATTTAACCTATCTGAGCTCCGTTTACCAGAACTTCAGACGGCGTAATGAATCGCATAGTTCCGTCACCCTGACGGGCCATAAGTATCATTCCCTTGGACTCTATCCCGCGTATAGTGCGAGGCGCAAGATTGGCGAGAATGCATATCTGCTTTCCAACCATCTGCTCCGGGGTGTAGTACTCCGCTATTCCGGACACTATCACTCTCTTGTCTATACCTGTATCTATGGTGAGTTTCAGGAGTTTGTCCGTCTTAGGCACTCTTTCCGCTTCGAGCACGGTAGCGGTGCGTATGTCCATAGCGTCGAAATCCTCGAAGCTGACTTCCTTTTTCTGTGGAGCCACGACCTTGGCGGCTTCCGCCTTGGCCTCCGCCTCTCTGCGTTTGCGGATTTCATCCAGACGGTCAAGCTGAATCTGTATCTTGTCATCGTCTATCTTCTCGAAAAGAAGTTCCGGCTGACCAAGAGAATGTCCCGCAGGAAGTATGTCGCCACGCCCTGCTGCAGACCAATCCAGAGCTGTATTCAACATAGTCCTGAGCTTCTTCGCGGCAAACGGAGTGAAAGGCTCGAACGCAGATGAAAGGGAAGCACATATCTGCAGACATATATTAAGGATGGTACCCGTACGTGCCAAGTCTGTCTTGGCCACTTTCCACGGTTCGGTGTCAGAGATATATTTGTTACCGACGCGAGCCATACTCATAGCGTCTTTGAGAGCCTCACGGAAACGGTAATTCTCTATATTCTTCTCCATAGACTCCTTAAGGGCAGGAATCTGGGCAAGAGTGTCCCTGTCCACATCCTCAAGAGGTCCGCATTCAGGAACCAATCCACCGAAATACTTGTGAGTGAGCACCATAGCCCTGTTCACAAAGTTACCGAAGATAGCTACCAGCTCGCTGTTATTGCGAGTCTGGAAGTCCTTCCAGCTGAAGTCATTGTCCTTGGTTTCGGGTGCATTGGCAGTGAGGACATAGCGCAGGACATCCTGCTTGCCGGGGAAATCCTGAAGATATTCATTGGCCCAGACAGCCCATCCGCGGGAAGTGGAGATCTTGTCACCCTCGAGGTTCAGGAATTCATTGGCCGGGACATTCTCGGGAAGGATAAACCCGTCGCCATAAGCCTTGAGCATAGCCGGGAACACGATACAGTGGAACACTATGTTATCCTTGCCTATGAAATGCACAAGTTTGGTATCCTCGCTCTTCCACCACTTCTGCCAGTCATCAGGGAGAAGCTCCATCGTATTCGAAATATATCCGATAGGAGCGTCGAACCATACATAAAGCACCTTCCCTTCGGCGCCTTCCACCGGCACGGGCACTCCCCAGTCCAGGTCTCTGGTAACGGCACGCGGCTGCAGACCGCCGTCCAGCCAGCTCTTCACCTGTCCATAGACATTGCTCCTCCATTCCTTGTGTCCTTCGAGTATCCATTCGCGCAGCCACTGCTCGTAGTCCTGCAAAGGAAGATACCAGTGCGTAGTCTTCTTCTTGACTGGCTGAGCTCCGGAAAGTTTGGACTTGGGATTAATCAGTTCCTCAGGAGAAAGGGTACTGCCGCATTTTTCGCACTGATCGCCGTAAGCGCCTTCAGCACCGCACTTAGGGCAGGTCCCCACTATATATCGGTCAGCGAGGAAGGTCTTGGCCTCCGGGTCATAATACTGTTCACTCTCCTTCGTGATGAATTTGCCTTCATCGTAGAGCTTCCGGAAAAATTGAGAAGCGTTCTTCGCGTGAACCTCGGAAGTCGTGCGTCCATAGATGTCGAAATCGATTCCGAAACCCTTGAAAGAATCTGCTATTATCGTATGATATTCATCGACAACCTGTTGTGGAGTACATCCGCGTTTTCTCGCCTGAATGGTGATAGGCACGCCGTGCTCATCGCTCCCGCACACATACAACACATCCTCGCCTCTCATACGGAGGAAACGCACATAGATGTCCGCCGGCACATACACGCCCGCCAGATGCCCTATATGAATCGGACCATTGGCATAGGGAAGCGCGCAGGTCACAAGTGTTCTCTTAAAGTTCTTTCCCATATTCATTCTTGTTTTTATCCTTTATCATACGCTGTTTCTTCTGCAGCGCGGTACATTCCTGTAAAAGTGAAAGCTGCTGCTGAGGGTCGGCGGTTTTCTTTATCTGTTCCTGCAGGTCCTTCACCTGCGACTCCAGACGCCTTATAGCCAAGATTATAAGAGTCTTGGGGACATTGACGGTAAGCCAGGATCCCAAAGTGGTATGCGAGGCTTTGAAGTTCTTCACCGTAATCTCGTAACGGTCTATGGTAAGTTCTCCCACCACGGACGCCGCCAGCCTGTCCTCCCCGTCCATAAAACGGCGTGCTATCGCATCGACAGACAAGCCCTGATCATAATACATCGTCTTGAAGCCCTCGTATATGCACTCGTACACACTGTTCGCCATCCTGTACCCGTCTTCCTCCAGCACATTGACGATGAAATCCGCGACGCTCAGCGGATCAGGGCTATAGTACTGTGAATCAGTCTCAAACTTAAGCGGAGCCTCGGCATAACGCAACAGATACCCCAAAATCTCAGCCTCCACGGGAGCGAGAATCTTATTCTCCGGATGATAGACAAAAGAACCCTGACTGACACTCACCTCCACCTCCTCTTTCTGCTCGGCGGCGGGCTTGGCATTCAAGATTTTCTGAGTATTCACCCGGCCAATCCTGTCGAAAAGTATCTGCTCTTCTATCGCGAACTTTTTCGCACACTCCTGCACACAAACGGAACGCACCACGGCGTCGGGGATCTTGGCTATGCTGTCGGCGATGTCATTTATGACGCCTGCCCTTTTTATAGGGTCCGTGCCGGCGGAGAGAAGCAGACGGTCGGATTTGAAACTTATGAAATCCTGCTCGTGCTCCCTGATGTAATCCTGAAATTGGGCCAATGTATTCTTGCGCCCGAAACTGTCCGGGTCCTCCCCGTCCGGCAGCAGCACTATACGTACGTTCATCCCCTCTTCCAGAACCATATCCGTTCCTCGCAGAGCCGCCTTGATCCCCGCTTTGTCCCCGTCGTACATTATGGTGAGATTAGTGGTGAACTTACGGATAAGACGTATCTGCTCAGGTGTGAGAGACGTTCCGCAGGAAGCCACGACATTCTGAATGCCAAGTTGATGAAGCGTTATCACATCTATGTTGCCTTCCACCAGAAAGCACTTGTCCTGCTTGGAAATCTCTGTCTTGGCCTGATAGATGCCCAGAAGAGCGCGGCTCTTGACATATATCTCCGATTCCGGGGAATTGACATACTTGGCCGGAGAATCACTTTTCAGCGTACGGCCCGAGAATGCTATCACCCTGCCTGACACAGAATAGATGGGGAACATCACCCTCTCCCTGAACCTGTCCGAAACAGACCCGTCATCGTGTTTTACGGCAAGCCCCGTCTCTATCAGATACTCCATCTTATGCCCGGCGGCAACCGCCGCGTCGACAAGAGTACTTTTGCCTGAAGGAGCCCAGCCCAATCCCTCACGGGCGATGGTATCGTCCTCAAGACCACGAGAATGATAATACGCCATAGCCACCGCACGGCCCTCCTGTGTGCCAAGCTGGTCCTTGAAGAACTTATGCGCGAACTCGGTGACTATCAGAAGCGATTCACGCTTTTGTCTGGCCACTATCTCTTCCGCCGACAATTCCTCTTCCACCACATCTATACGATACTTCTTAGCGATATATTTGAGGGCGTCCGCGTAAGAACAATGCTCATAATCCATTACAAATGAAACGGCCGAACCGGACTTGCCGCATCCAAAGCACTTGTAGATGCCCTTGGCGGGAGATACGTGAAAAGACGGCGTCTTCTCGTTATGAAAAGGACAACAAGCCACGAAACCGGATCCGTTACGACGCAGCGTAACAAAATCCGAGATCACCTCTTCTATCTTGAGAGTGTCCTGTATTTTCTGGATCGTGTCCCTATTTATCATTATGCCAACCTTTCAAAAAGGCTACAAATATAGTTATTTAGGAAGCAACTTCGCAAAGGAATTTAAGCCGGACAAGCCTTATCTCCTTCTCCGTATAATCGTTGCCAAGTTCCTCCATAGCCTGCTCGACGGAATCGGACTGCGCCTGCGTCGTAAAATAATCCATCAGTTCCCCTATGACATCCTGATCCACCTCCTGATCTATATAATAATTGAGGTTCAATTTCAGTCCGGACGAGACTATGGTCTCCATCTCCTCAATCACCTCCTCAAGTTCCATCCCCAGGGATTTGGCTATCTCCTCAAGAGTTATACGCCTGTCTATCAGATTGATTATTTTCATCTTCTTCTCGGATCCTCCCCCGGTGGTCTTCACCACATAATCGTCAGGGCGCACTATCTCATTCTCCTCCACGTACTTGGCTATGAGCTCTATGAATTCCTTGCCGAACTTCTTCGCCTTGCCCTTACCCACTCCCTGGCAGTTGGCCAATTCGTCATAAGTTATAGGGTATATTATGGACATATCCTCCAGAGCAGGATCCTGGAATATTATCCACGGCTGCAACCCGAGACGCCGCCCCATATCCTTACGGAGATCCTTCAGGAGCGCAAGCAGCTGAGCATCGCCCCCGCCGCCGCGCATTGCGGACAGAGTAGCCGCTCCGGCCTGATCCGCCTCATCATCGTCACCTCCGTCAGTCCCCGCAAACTGCCTGTCCTCCACCAGAAACAAAGGCCAGGAATTCTCCAGGAACGCCCTGCCCAGATCCGAAACATAGATAAGCCCATAAGTTTCAATCTCTTTTTCAAGCAGATGCGCTATAAGGCCCTGATGCATCACCGCAGCCCAGAACTTCTCCGCGTGCGGCGATCCTGCGCCGAAAAACTGAATCTTGTCGTGATGATAACTCTTCACCAGAGCCGTATCGTTTCCTGCCAATATGGCCGCAAGATGCTCTATCTTGAAATGCTCCTTGAGCGAAAGTATCAGCTTGATGACAAGTTTCATCTCGGCCTGTCCGTCGAAAACCGCACGAGGATGCAGACAGTTGTCGCACATCCCGCAATTATCTGTCGGATAATCCTCTCCGAAATAACCGAGTAGCAGTTTGCGGCGACATTGGCTCGACTCGGCGTAAGCCACCACCTCATCCAGAAGCTGACGGGTGATCTCCTGCTCGGCAAGAGGCTTGCCCTTCATAAACTTCTCGAGTTTCTGTATGTCCTTATAACTGTAATACGTTATGCACACGCCTTCGCCGCCGTCTCTTCCGGCACGCCCCGTCTCCTGATAATAACCCTCGACGCTTTTAGGGATGTCATAGTGGATCACGAACCTGATGTCAGGCTTGTCTATCCCCATTCCGAAAGCTATCGTCGCCACTATCACCTGCACCTCCTCCATAAGAAAACGGTCCTGGTTCTCCGCCCTGACCTTGGCTTCCAGTCCGGCGTGATAAGGGAGAGCCCTGATTCCGTTGATCTGCAGGAACTCCGCCATCTCCTCCACCTTCCGCCGGCTGAGACAATAAACGATTCCGGATTTGCCCGGATTCTGTCTGATATAGCGCACGATATCCTTGTCCGCATTCACCTTGTCCTTGATCTCATAAAAAAGATTGGACCGGTTGAAAGAAGACTTGAACACCAGCGCCTGCGGAATATTCAGCGTCTTGAGAATGTCGCTCTGCACCTTGGGGGTGGCGGTAGCTGTAAGCGCTATTATGGGCGCACGGCCAATTTCATCTATGATAGGACGGATCCTGCGGTATTCCGGTCTGAAATCGTGTCCCCATTCGGAGATACAATGCGCCTCGTCCACTGCATAGAACGAGACTTTCACGCTGCGCAGAAGAATGATGTTCTCCTGTTTGGTAAGGGATTCCGGCGCCACATACAGCACCTTGGTCTTACCGGAGAGAAGGTCGGAGCGCACCTCTTCGATCTGAGAGCGTGAAAGGGAAGAATTCAGAAAGTGCGCTACACTCTCGTTACCGGACACGAAGCCGCGGATAGCATCCACCTGGTTCTTCATAAGGGCTATAAGTGGAGATATTACCACCGCCACACCATCCATCAGAAGAGCAGGCAGCTGGTAGCAAAGAGATTTGCCGCCACCCGTAGGCATAAGCACGAAACAGTCCTTTTCCGCGCACAAGCTCTTTATTATCTCTTCCTGGTCTCCCTTGAACGAGTCGAAACCGAAAAAGTTCTTTAAGACCTGATGAATCTGCAAAGATGAAACTGACATAGTTTTTAAAGTTTAAAGCGACATAGTCTAAAATGTATGAATGGCCAATCCTGAACGCAGCTTCGGCTCAAACCAAGTGGTCTTGGGCGGCATAATGAAATTATTGTCCGAAATATCCTCTATCTGCTCCATAGTCACAGGATACAGCGCGAAAGCTATCTTCATCTCTCCGCTGTCCACTCTTTTCTTGAGCGCTTCAAGTCCCCTGATACCGCCCACGAAATCTATACGCGGGTCCTTGCGGAGATCCTTGATTCCCAGAATATCGTCCAGGACATATTTCGAAAGAATGCTCACATCCAATTTCTCCACCAGGGTCCCATCGTGATAAATATCCGGACGTGCGCGCAGACTGTACCATTTTCCTTCGAGGTACATCGCGAAAGAATGCTGCTCCTCAGGAGGACATACATTTTCTCCCGTACACATAATGTCGAAATGCTCCCCTATCAGGCCGATTATCTGCGTAGGTTCCAGACCATTAAGATCCCTCACCACCCTATTGTAGTCCAATACCTTAAGCTGGTCGTCAGGAAAGCACACGGCCATAAACCAGTTGTACTCTTCCTCCCCGCTGTGGTCAGGATTACGCAAAGCCCTTTCCTGCCCCACTCTGGCCGCGGCGGCACTCCTGTGATGGCCGTCAGCGATATAGAACGACTCGACCTTCTCCCCGAAAATCTCCGTAATCTTGTTTATGAGGCCCTGATCTCCGATAACCCAGAACTTGTGTCCGAACCCGTTTTCATCCGTAAAGTCATATTCCGGTTGCGTTCCGGCCACTTCATAAAGTATGCTTTCAAGCTCGGCTTGCCTTCGGAAAGCGAAAAAGACAGGTTCTATATTGGCATTCTGAATGTCCACGTGAACCATTCTGTCATCCTCTTTCTCCTTGCGGGTGAGCTCGTGTTTCTTGATATGCCCGTCAAGATAATCCTGACAATGTGCGCACAGAACGAACCCATACTGTGTCCTCTCGCCCATCGTCTGGGCATAGACATAATAGCAAGGTCTGGAGTCCCTGACCAGAAAACCGGACTGCTGCCAATGCGCGAAATTATATATCGCCCTCCGGTAGACCTTAGGGTCGCTGTCCGCAAGCATAGGCGAGAAGTCAATCTCGGGTTTCGTGATATGCAGAAGGGATTTCTCCCCTGCCAATTCAAGCGCCTCCGCCGAATCTATCACATCATAAGGAGGTGCAGCCACCTCACGGACGTACTCTCGAGGCGGACGCAATGCGGCAAAAGGTTTTACTCTCATCTGTTCACTTGATATTTAACGTTACCTGTCTTCAAAAAATCCACCGTCTGGCGGGCGGCGGCGAGCCCCGCGTTCACATTGGCCTCGGCGGTCTGCGCACCCATCTTCTTGGAATTGGCATATATGCGAAGTCCGAACTCCTGCGAAAGGGCGTCATAATCATCGGGAGCCACATCCGTCGCATACTTGAGATCCTTGCGCCTGCGGAGCGCCTCCTGCAGACCCTTCTCATCCACCACTTCCTTACGGGCCGTGTTGATGACCGTCGCTCCTTCCGGCATAGAGCACAGAAGATCCTCTCCCACTATACCTCTTGTAGAAGGAAGGAGCGGGACATTGATACTCACATAGTTACTCCTCGAATACAATTCCTCGATCGTAGAGACAGCCTCCACCCCGCATTCCTGCAGATCCTTAGCATCCCGCACCGGATCATAAGCCAACACTTTCATCCCCAACGCCTTGGCCTTCGCGGCAGCGAGAGCGCCCACATTTCCAAAGCCCTGAATGCCAAGCGTCTTGCCAAGCAGTTCACTGCCTGTCGAAGGAGTGAACTGGTTACGTGCCATAAAAACCATAAGTCCCAGCAGAAGTTCCGCAACAGCATTGGCATTCTGCCCCGGAGTGTTCATCACCACTACGTTACGCGCAGTAGCAGCCGCCAAGTCTATATTATCATATCCGGCTCCGGCCCGCACCACTATTTCCAGATTGCGCGCGGCATCCAGAGTCTTCTCGCCCACGATATCGCTTCTCACGATAAGGCCCGATGCATCAGCCACGGCGGCGGCAAGCGCATCTTCCCCATCATATTTTTCCAGAATCGCAAATTCGTAACCTGCGGCCTCGATTATCTCTCTTATCCCCTTTACCGCTTCCTGCGCAAAAGGCTTTTGAGTTGCAAGCAAAATCTTCATAGCCCTGTCCTATTTATGCAGATTTTCGAATTCTCTCATACACTCTACCAATGCTTCCACATCTTCCTGAGTGCAAGCATTATAAATGGAAGCACGGAAGCCACCTACACTCCTGTGACCTTTGATCCCGACCATTCCCTGTCCCTTGGCGTAGGAAAGGAATTCATCCTGCAGATGCTCATATCCCGGGGCCATAACAAAGCATACGTTCATAAGTGAACGGTCCTGCTTGCGGGCGGTTCCCACGAACAGAGGGTTACGCTCTATCTCGCCGTAAAGGGTCTCGGCCTTTCTGACATTGGCCTTCTGAACAGCCTCCACGCCCCCCTGATCTTTTATCCAATGCAGGGTCTGATTCATTATATAGATGGCAAAGACAGGCGGAGTGTTGAACATCGAAGCCTTGTCTATATGCACACGAAGGTCCAGCATAGTAGGAAGATAACGCGTCACCTTGCCAAGCGTGTCTTTTCTTATGATGGCGAAAGTGCATCCTGCCGTACCGACGTTCTTCTGTGCGCCTCCGTAGATCATCGCATATTTGCTTACGTCCACCGGACGGCTCATAATATCCGACGACATATCCGCGATGAGTGGAACCGGAGAGTCGATATCGTGATGGATTTCAGTACCATAGATGGTATTGTTCGTAGTGATGTGGAAATAATCCGCGTCTTCCGGAATCACGTATCCTTCAGGAATATATGTATAATTCTTATCCTTTGATGAAGCCACGACCTCCACTTCTCCCAATCCGCGCGCCTCCTTTATCGCCTTTGAAGCCCAAACGCCGGTGTCCAAATAGGCGGCTTTCTTCTCCAGATAGTTCATCGCCACGTACAGGAACTCCATAGAAGCGCCTCCGGAGAGGAAGACCACCTCGTGCGTATCCGGAATCTTGAGAAGATCCTTCCATAGCGAACGGGTCTCGTCCATCACAGCCTCCCATTCCTTGCTTCTGTGGGAAACGGAAAGAAGGGACACCCCGGTTCCGGAAAAATCGTAAATAGCGTCGAGTGCGTGGTCCAGAACCTGCTTCGGAAGCAGACAAGGACCGGCATTAAAAACGTGAACTTTAGCCATAGCCGTTATAAATTAAATGATTTCGTACTTAAAGTTAGTCAAATTATTGATTCTTTCCAAGAAATCGCCCTCCGATGAGAGCCGCACACGGACCTGAAGCCTGCACTCTTGTGCAAATTCCTGAGAGCGCTGCGGCAGAGCCATATCTTTCACTATCTTCATCACTTCCGGCATCTGCGAGTAGTCATAAGTGAGCGAATACCACTTCCCCGCCACCTTCGTAATCACCTTCGCGTGACTTATGGCGTCTGATGCCGCGGCCTTATATGCGGCGATAAGTCCGGGGACTCCCAGCTTGATGCCTCCGAAATATCTCACCACCACTACAGCCACATCGCTGAGGGCTGCACTGTCTATCTGACCGAGAATGGGACGGCCGGCCGTTCCGGAAGGTTCGCCGTCATCGCTTGCACGCCATAGCGCTCCATCATATCCTATACGGAAAGCGGTGCAATGATGCCTGGCATCGTGATACTCCCGCCTTATCTTTTCAAGCAGTTCCTTCACTTCCTTCTCGCTTTCCACGGGGAAGGCGAACGAGAGGAACTTGCTCTTCTGGTCCTTGAAAATGCCCTGAGCAGGAGATTCTATGCTATAATATTCGTCCGAAAGTAAATTCATAGTATCCAAATTTAACATTTCTTTTTTATTTTTGCGCCATGATTTATCAATTCCGTGTCACGCTCCCCCTCATCAAGGGTTTCTACAGAATCTACAAGGTAAATTCTGCCAATACTTTATACCATTTTCACAAGCAGTTGCAGTCGGATCTGACCTTTCCGGTGGACCAGCCGATACTGTTCAAAGCCTACGATGAGAATCAGGAAGTCATCGCACGATATGCGCTCATAGACCTCGGATACGGCACGGTGGACGACGTCACTATAGGTAAAGCTATCGCCGACGGCGTCAAGAGTTTCGACTACTATTATGACACTCAGGCCAAGAAAAGAGTGATCATCACTTTGGAAGGCGAGGAAAACGGCAACTCCGTCACCATTCCTACTCTTCTTCCTGATGCCAAGGGACCTGAACCCGCAGCCTTCGACAACGGCTATGTAGCCTTCGAAGACCTTCCTAAGGACCGCAGGAAACTCCCCGGAGAGAAAAGTCTGCTCGACATTCTCGGAGATGACGACGATGACGAGGACTTCGATGACGACTCAGAGGAAGATGAGGACGACGATGACAAGCCGGAGGAAATCTACGATGAGAACGAATAAATTCATTAAAATTTTGTAAAAACAAATTATTTGCATAAATTTGCAATCCCTTTTCGGGAAGGAGAGGTGGTAGAGTGGTCGATTACGGCAGTCTTGAAAACTGTTGAACTGAAAGGTTCCGGGGGTTCGAATCCCTCCCTCTCCGCAAGTAGTCTTGAAAATCAAGAACTTACAGCGATTACGAACAAATTTACGAACAGAAGTAAATTTGTTCGTATTTGTTTTCATTAGCCCTTATTGAACTCTACCTCTGCGAGTTTTCGATTCAGTAAAAGTTTAGTTCATCATCTTCTGATGACTCTTCGATGGCGGCTTGAAGCAAATAGGTACGAATCCTTTCTCGTCCGTATATATCGGCTCTTCTAAACCGGCGTCCCGGCAACTGTCAGCTATTTTGCGAATACCCGAGCCCCAATTCTCCAGAAAGGTCATCTTGTACAGAGCCTGAGCGATTATCGGATTGTACGGGAATGAGTCGTGAGACTGAAGAATCGTTTCCGGTGACAGCTCGCGAGGCAGTCGCCCCGGGTTCTCTATCTCTACTCGGTCATCGTTAATTGCCAGTCCGGTAGAGGTCCCGCTCTTATGAGACTGCCCGGAGAATCCTGTCCGGTTATCGCGGGACCATCCA
Organism: Treponemataceae bacterium; assembly: GCA_963635625.1. GTDB lineage: Bacteria > Bacteroidota > Bacteroidia > Bacteroidales > UBA932 > Cryptobacteroides. The sequence continues at coordinate 44,709 of CAVHGF010000011.1, forward strand.
GACTGACGGCTACGACGCATACGACCAGTTTGAGAGGTGGATGTGCGAGACAGTCGGGAAGGTCTCCGAAAACAACCGCATCGGCAAGGCGCTGGGAGTCGACCCTCGCAGCTGGATGGAGGATGTCCTGCTCCGGATAACGGCCTGCGGGAATGACCGCGCAGCCTTGCGCGAACTGCTTCCCGACAGGTGGGAGAAGGAATCAAAGTAAAATCAACTTCATCGAACTTTGCCCAACTTGCTCCAACTCTGAAAAGTTCAGACGAACTTGCTGCAAGTGCTGCCAATCGGAATCAATAAAACAAGACGTCGTTAATCGGAGGCTTACGTTAAAATTCGCCAGTCGCGACTGGCGAATTTCTGCTACGCCCCGTAGCAGTTTTCTATTTCTCCTTCAACTCATTCTCAATCTCCTCAATTGACGGCAGGCTATGCTTGTAATCGTCCGGGAGAATATTGACACCCTCGAAACCGGAGATGCCCAGCGGCTGGTTGTAGCCCTCGAGAGAGTACTGGGCATAGACATCGTCCTTGCTCTTGCAGATGAGAAGACCGATGGTGGGGTTGTCACCCTCGCGTTTCAGCAAATGGTTGGCGCAGGAGACATAACCGCTCAACTGCCCGAGGAATGAAGATTCAAATTTGGTCGTCTTGACCTCCACGACGACGTAACAGTGGGCAATGGTATTGTAGAAAAGCAAATCCATAAACTGCTCAGTCTCTCCGGCGACGATGCGATATTCGCGGCCCATATAGGCGAAACCGGAGCCCATCTCGATAAGGAACTTGGAAACGTTGTTGATGAGGGCATCCTTCAAATCCTTCTCGTCATATTTCTTGTCCAGCGTCAGGAAGTTGAAGTTGTACGGATCCTTCGTTATCTCCTGGGCGAGGTCGCTCTGAGGAGTCGGAAGAACTGCACTGAAATTCGTAATGGCCTTGCCCTGCCTCTCGTACAGGTCCGTATCAACGAAATTCAGAAGTACAGCTCTGGACCAGTTATGTTCCATTGTCTGGCTGGCAAAATAGAATGCCTTTTCCGGCGCTTTCTTGAACTTGTCAATAAGGACTTTGTGGTGTCCCCAGGGAATGGAGAAGAGCGTTTCCTCTAATTTGTCCCCAACTTGGGGCCAAATTGTAAAGAGCTGACTGTAAATAGAATAGAAATATTTGATGTATTTCAGATTTGTCTCCGAAAAACACTTGACATCTGGAAGCTTTGAGCACAAATCTGCACTGAGCGACTTGATTACCTTGTCTCCCCACTTGCTGTCAGCCTTCAGCTCCACAATGTCCTTGCCCAGACTCCAATAGAAAGCCAGCAGTTCCCTGTTCACCTTGACCGCCGCCTTTATCTGGCTCTGGCGGTATCTGACGACGATATCCTTCACCCACTCGAGGTACTCTTTGTCCGTGTTGATCAGCGCACTCATAATCCGTTATTCGTTTTAGTCTTACAAATCTACACAATTTCTACCGATCCCACGCATCCTCAATCAATTT
>CAVHGF010000012.1:0-45283 GCA_963635625.1 Treponemataceae bacterium
CAAATTTAGTCAATTTGGCTTTTATTTTCAAGTAAAAAAACTTGGAATAAACTTTTTCGTTTTTTATATGATAATTTTCGTATTTTTGCGTTAAATAATGAGTGAATAAGCTTATTATTGCATTCGCAGGCTTATGTCGGCTTGCGGATATAAAAATAATAACACGATGAATAACCGTTTTTATCTTAGTCTGGCGGCAATTGTTTGTCTGCTTGGCGCTTGCAACAAGAATGAAGATTCGAAGAGTGTATCCGTCCTTCTTTCGCCTACTGATATTGAGGTGAGTCAGGTGAACGAGACTACGCTCAATGTGTCCTGGAAGGATAACAGTACTTCCGAGACAGGCTACGCGATTTACCTGATCGAGCCGAATGATATGGAAAATCAACGTCTTCACGGCAGCGTGGGTGCTGATGTGACTTCTTACGAGCTGGTGGAAGAGGATCTCATAGCCGATCACAGTTATTATATAGGTGTAATGGCCGTGGCCTCCGACGCACAGTATAATTCGCGCCTTCGCAAAGTTCTTTTCAAGACCAAAGCTCCTGCCGATCCTAATGCTCCGGCAGTAGCCATAAAAAGTCTTCAGGCTTCCTCTACGTGCGTGAAGATAGAGTATACTCTTGCCAATGTCGACAAATCTGCCGAGGTGGGCGTATGCTGGAGTGCGGAAGGCGATCCTATCATAGGTGACGTGCATCAGAGCGGCGCACCTCTTACGGATGCCGATAAAACCGAGAGACTCCAGGTCATCTCCAATGTCCTGCTTGATTACAGCACTACGTATAATTTCAGGGCTTATGCCAAGATAGGAAGCGAGGTATATTACAGCGAGACTTCACAGGGCACCCTGTCGCAGGAGAGCGAGGCCATCACTTTCGAGTGGACGAAGATGGAGTTCTCCTCTCTTCCTGCAAGCGTGCAGGTATACAGCTATGAAGGCCTTCTTAACGGACGCAAGTGCAAGGCTTGGTATGCAAGTGCGGATCTGAGCGCAGGCGACGTGGAATTCAAAGTCAACATCCCTTCCGAAGCCACTACCATAGACGATCAGGCGAAGGCTGCGGGCAACTGTCTGGTTATGGTTAACGGCGGTTATTTCTATAACGGTAACAATACGGGTCTCGGCTGTGTTGACGGCACGATTTCCGGAGGCGTTTCTGCAGTGAGAGGGTCTTTGAAGACTGAGGACGAAGAGTATAGTGTATTGTACAACGTCACACGCGGCGTGTTCGGCGTGGATGCCGAAGGCACACCGGCAGTCTATTGGACCGGAGCGGATGCGGCAGGCAAGAGCTGGTTCTTCGACCGTCCTCTTCCTTCCATAAAGGGTGAGGCCAGGTATGCCGCTGCGGGCCAGACCAATCCTACGGGATGCGTATCCTGGACTCCGAAGTATGCGCAGAGCGCAGGTCCTCTTCTTCTTTTCAACGGCAAATGTCCACTTGATTTCGAAACTACACCGAGAGGCGACGATTACTACTACACCAATTATGAGCTTATCCCTTATGATATATGGGGAGCAGACGTCAAACCGGACCGTACGGCTGCAGGTTATACCGACGACGGTAAGATCATTCTTCTTATCGTGGACGGACGTATAGAGGAAAGTGACGGTGCCACGCTTGTCGAACTCGCCGGGATAATGAAAGGCCTCGGCTGCAAGGGTGCGGTCAATTTCGACGGCGGCGGTTCTACCGGTATGGTGGTAGAGGGGAGTCATCTTAATGATATGACCGGCGGCAACCGTCCAGTTGTGTCAACCCTCGGAATATATAAGAAATAAAGTGTTATGATAAGGGTCATTCTTATGATGGATGCATCCAGCGAATTTGACCGCTGTCTTCTTCGCGGAATGATGCGCTACTCCCGTGAGAATGGCCCTTGGACTTTCTATAGATTGTCATCCGAATATCAGGCAGGAGGAAAAAGTCACTCTGAAGTGGTGAATCTTGCACGCCAATGGGACGTGGATGCGATAATTGGCCGATGTGACGATGATGACCTCAAGAATCTGGACAGTCTCAATATCCCTATCGTCCTTCAGAATTACAAGAATCGCTCTGTCGTATATTCCAATATTACAGGAGATTACAAGGGAACTGGCGTTATGGCTGCCAAGTTCCTTTACAGCAAGAGATGTACTGATTTTGCCTTCTTCGGAATCCACGGAGTGCTGTGGTCCGACGAGAGGCTCTACGGCTTCAGAGAGGAGATAGAACGCTGCGGCGGTCATCTTTATGTCTATGATGCCCTGGAACCGGGCAAGGAGGACCGTTCTGAGATAGCCTCTTGGCTGAAATCTCTTCCCGCGGGGACTGCGATTTTTTGTTGCGACGACGAGAGAGCGCTGATAATCACCGAAGTATGCAAGATAGAAGGTCTGTCCATACCGTCCCGCCTCTCAGTGCTTGGCGTGGATAACGATGACTTGCTTTGCTGCATTTCCGATCCTCCGATTTCATCCGTTCAGCTGGATGTGGAGCAGGGCGGCTATATGATATGCAAATGTCTTGAACGTCAGATGCATAATCCGGACTTCGGGCATTTCAGCGTGTCCATCTCTCCCGTAGGCATAGTGGAGCGTTCTTCTACCGGTATATGCTGTTCGGACTCTATGGTAATGCAGCTTGTCACCAAGATAGAATCCCATTATATGGAAGATATCACTATAGAACGTCTTCTGGAAGATGTGCCTCTTTCGCGCCGCTGCATAGAGTACCGATTCAAGAAGGTGATGGGTATGGGGATATATCAGTATATTCTTGAATGCAGGATAAACAGGGTGGCCCAGCTTCTTTCCACTACTTCGCGTCCTCTTCTGGACATCGCTATGGAAGCGGGCATCCAGGATTACAATACTCTCTGCCGTCTGTTCAAGAAAAAGAAGGGCAGTTCGCCTAATGAATACAGAAAGAAACTCTAGATAATCTGCGTTTTTCGTATTATTTTTTGCGTTTAATTGCGTTAATTTAAGAATAAGCGCAATTATATTTGTACGTAAAACCGCAAATTGATAATTTTAATTATTAATCAAAATGAATTCTAACGCTAAAAGTAAAGCCGTTAAGACATTTTTTGCAGGTAGATATTTGTTTACCGTATTGGTGTTGAGTTGCTTGACAGCATTCACATCATTCGCTCAAAATGTGGTAACAGGTAAAGTTACTGATGAAAGTGGTGCACCTATGCCGGGTGTCAGCATTTACATCAAAGGCACCGTAAACGGTGTGATCAGCGAACTGGATGGTTCATATTCCATCTCAGTCAAAAAATCTGACGTTTTGGTGTTCAGCTCAATGAGCTATCTCACCGAAGAAAGGAAAGTCAACACACAAAAAGTGATAGACGTCGTTCTTCGCGAAGACAGCAGTGCCCTTGAAGAGGCTGTCGTAGTCGGTTACGGTACTCAGAAGAAGGCGCACCTGACCGGTTCGGTTGCTGCCGTCACTCAGGAGGAGATCTTGAAGACCACGGCAAGTAACGTGTCTCAGGCACTCGTCGGAAAGCTCCCTGGCATCGTGTCCCAGCAGTCTCTCGGACAGCCCGGTTCGGATGACGTGACTATGCTCGTACGTGGCTACTCATCATATCAAGGCACCTCTCCTCTGGTCCTCGTCGACGGAGTGAAGCGTACTATGAGAAGTGTGGACGCCCACGACATCGCATCCATTTCCGTTCTTAAGGACGCTGCCGCTTGTGCCGTTTATGGTATGGACGGCGGTTCGGGTGTGATCCTCATCACTACCAAGAGCGGTTCTGAAGGCAAGTCCACCGTCAACTACAGCGGAAGTATGACATTCTCCCACGCTACGGCCCTTCCTAAGATGATGAACGGTACGCAGTATATGCAGTATTATAACCTCGGACGCGTACTCGACGGCAATGACCCGTATTTCACTGACGAGCAGATAGCGATGACCTCGAACGGCGACACTTCCGACGGCCTTGAGAACACGGACTGGACAGCTCCTCTGTACAAGACCACCACAATGCAACAGCACAGTGTGTCAGTCAACGGAGGTAACCGCAAGGTGAAGTACTTCATAAGCGGAGCTTATCTTTCTCAGAACGGTATCATAGAGAGCCATAAATATCAGAAGACATCTTTCCGTTCTAATGTGGAGGCCACTCCTGTCGATAATGTCAAGATAAACCTCAATCTTGGCGGGTATGTCACGGACAATTACGTTCCGGGCACATACACTTATGAGAACCAGAAGTCATACAACATCTTCCACTTGATGCTTTATTCTCTTCCGTTTGTCCCTCAGGAGATTAACGGACAGCCTGTTTCCGGTTACCGTACCAAGAGCAATGCGGCCAACGCCGTCTATGGCTCTGCCAATTCCGGCTTCCAGAGCAACAAGACATACAAGTTCGAGACATCGGCACGCGCAGAATATTCATTCCCTTTCCTCAAGCAGCTCAAGGCTTCGATGTTCTTCAGCTGGGACTGGAAAGACGCCGAATCCAGAACATTCTCTTATACATATAAGGTATTGGCACCGGATTCATTCGGCAGCACCTCATATTCTCTTGTCAATGCTGCCAATCTTCTCGATGGCGGTAACCTCTATCGCGGAGAGCAGAAGAGCCAGCAGGTGGTTCTCCGTCCTCAGATTGCCTATAACGACAAATTCGGCAAACACACCGTGGGCGTGCTCTTCCTTTATGAACAGATGACAAGCAACAGCAGCGTGTTCACCGGTTCGAGAAAGAATTTCGCTTTCTATGATCTTCCTTACCTGAATTTCGGTGACAGCTCAACTGCGCAGAACACGGACAGCTACGGTCATACCGCTCAGGCAGGTTATGTCGGAAGACTCAACTATGTCTATGATGACAAATACCTTCTGGAGGCTTCAGCACGCTACGACGGATCTTACCTCTTCCACAAGGATCACCGCTGGGGCTTCTTCCCTTCTGCATCTGTCGGTTGGGTGATGTCCAAGGAGGACTTTTTCAAGCGTGCTCTTCCGCAGGTGGATATGTTCAAGCTCCGCGCTTCCATCGGTTCTCTCGGTGCCAAGAACGTGAACGCCTTCCAGTATCGCAAGAGTTACAGCTGGTCGGCCAACAGTGTTGCGTTCGGAATCAACCCTACGGCGCAGAACACTCTTTACAACGCTGTCTCTTATCCGTTCGAGGAACTTACCTGGGAAAGGATGCGATCTTCCAACGTGGGCTTTGATTTCAGCGCTTGGAAAGGCAAACTCAGCATCGAGGCGGATTACTTCTACAAGTACACTTATAATATCTTGAATTCCATCAGCAGCGTATTCCCTCCATCTCTGGGAGGACATTACCCTACACAGGAGAATTCAGGAGCGTTCGACAATCAGGGATTCGATCTCATCATACGTCACCGCAACCGTGTGAACAAATTCAACTACGGTCTCACCGGTACACTTACTTATGCGCACAACCGCATCCTCAGCAAACAGCAGAGTGACAACATCCTGCCTTGGCAGAGCGTGCTCGGCTGCTCGGTAGGTTCCATCTGGGGATACAAGTCCGACGGACTGTACCAGAGTCAGGACGAGATTGACAATTCTCCTAAGCCTGCAAGCGTAACTCCTCGCGTGGGTGATATCAAGTATGTGGACATCAACGGAGACGGACAGATCAATTCCGAGGATATGGTTCAGATAGCGCGCAGCACTATGCCTGAGATGATGTTCTCATTCCAGTTCGACGCTGACTATGCCGGATTCGACTTCTCGCTCCAGTTCCAGGGAGCCGCACTCTGTGACAAGATGCTTATGGGATCCTGGTCAAACTACTCGGGCGTGGTCGACCTCACCCCTCTCACGGTTCCTTGGTATGCCAATTATGACAACGCTCCTCTCTACCTCGTAGAAGGCAGCTGGACTCCGGACAACACGAACGCCGAGTTCCCGAGACTTTCCGTAGACAAATCTTCTTATGCCAATAACGGTCTTCTCTCGGACTTCTGGAAGAGAGACGGTGCTTATCTGCGTCTGAAGAACGCCACTATCGGATATACAGTCCCTGCCAAGTTGCTCAGCAAGATAAATGTGGACAGACTCCGTATTTATCTTACTGGAACCAACCTTCTCACTTTCACTCAGTTCAAGTATATCGATCCTGAAAGTACCAACGTCGTGACGGGATACTATCCTCAGCAGAGGACTGTCAGCTTCGGTGTCGATCTATCATTCTAAAGAGAGGTATAACGATGAAAAAGTTTATCAATAAAGCTATTATAGGTGTTGCAGCAGGAACCTTGCTGGTTTCTTCCTGCAAAGTGTTGGACCTGGATCCTACAGGATGGTATTCGGAGACGGTACCATATTCTTCCATAGAGAAGCTTGATTATTACGTCAAGGGATTCTATTCTACGCTCTATACCAATGCGGAGATATCTATGGGATATTCCCTCACGGACGGTATGTCCGAATTGCTGAAGTATTCGTGGTACGGAGACAAGGGCGAGTATAATAAAGTCTTCTATCTTGACAATTATGTCACGGTGGAAAGCAATTTCCTCTCCAACTGGTCTTCGATGTACACTTACATACGCCGTCTCAACGAGTATTTCTATGACCTCAGCAACGGACGTGCGTCTTCATTGGACGCCGAGCAGGTGAAGATAAGAACAGCCGAGGTACGTTTCCTCAGAGCTTTCGCTTACCAGGAGCTCGTGCTTCGTCACGGCGGAGTGATACTCAGAGTCGCTGAAGATTATGTCGACGGCCCTAACGAAAGAGCAAAGGCTCGTTCAAGCAAGCAGGAATGCTATGATTTCATCCTCAGCGAATATCAGAAGGCTGCGGACGATCTTCCTGATGCCTGGGATGCAGAAAATACCGGACGCGTGACCAAGGGTTCCGCTTATGGAATGATAGCACGTGCGGCTCTTTACAGCGGAGCCTACGACAAGGCCATCGAAGCCTGCGACAAAGTATTCGAACTCGGTTATGATATGCTTCCGGTATCGTCAGTCGCCGATTACAATAAGATATTCAACACCGTAGGCAACAAGGAACTTCTTCTTGCCGTTTATTTCCAGCAGGGTACGGGTGGAGCAAGTGCCAGACAGCATAACTTCAACAACTATTTCTGCGCTCCGGGAGATGACACTGAGCTTGGCGTTCCAAATGCGGGTGTAGGATGCTGCGCAACCCCTACGGACGAGTACGCTTCCTCATTCGATATCAAGGTCGGAGACAACTGGGAGACATTCTCCTGGAACAATATCGCGTCTTACTCCAACAAGCCTTTCGAGAACCGTGACATACGTTTCTACGCTTCCATCCTTTACGATGGTGCCGAATGGCTTGGCAGAACGCTCAATCTCAAGAAGGATAGCGGCAATTATATGACTTTCGCTACCAGCGGTCAGGATAACGTGCACAAGACCACTACCGGATATGTAATACGCAAGTTTTTGTCCGACAGTAAGAAGATTAATTTTACGAGCATTCTCAGCGGACAGTATTGGGTGGAGCAGAGAGCTGCCGAGATTTATCTTATCCGCTCGGAGGCTTATGCCCGCAAGGGAGATTTCACAGCAGCTTACGCAGACCTCAACAAGGTGCGCACGCGTGTCGGTCTTCCGGAGAAGAGCCAGACTTCAAGCTGGGACGAGTATCTTCCTGACTTGGATAAGGAAAGAATCTGCGAGCTTGGCCTCGAAGGACAGAGATATTTCGACCTCATCAGATGGGGCAAATCCGTAGAAACTCTTAACGGCAAGAGACTTCACGGTATAGAGATAACTGCCAATTCGGACGGTTCTCTCAAATATGAGAGAGTCGAGGTGGATACTCAGGACCGCAAGTTCGCTTCCCGTATGAATATCTTCCCTATACCTAAGGGAGAATTGAGAAACAACAACCTCTGCACTCAGAACGACGAGTGGTTATAGTTCAATTGTTAAGAGATGATGCATATGAAAATCAATAAATTATTTGGCTGCGCTCTCACTCTCGGGTTTGCTCTGACTGCCTGTCATCAGCCGGACGAACTGGTAAGAGAGAATAATGAGAACGTGATGAATCTCAGCGTCAGAGCCACCCTCGTGCAGAACGGGGTGGACTATGATGCCACGATAGACGATGAGAACGGAGTCATCACCCTGGCTTTCCCGTACTATATCAGCGACACCGAAGAGATTATGTCGGATCTTTCCGAGGTGAAGATTCGTGCCACTATGCCTCTCGGGGCCAAGTTCGTCCCGGGTATCAGCGGTATCCACGATCTCAGCGAAGGCAAGACCTTCAGAAGCACTCTTGTCCACGAGGACGGAACATCCGTCAATTACATTTTCAAGGCCCAGAGGGAAAAGTCAAAGGCGTCCCTCATTACCGGAGTTTCTCTTGCAGACGAGGATATCCGCGTGGTGTTCAATGTGACGGCTCCGACCGATGATAACAAGAAAGGCAAGCTCACCGTACTCAAGACTTCCGGCAGTGTGGAAGCAGCCCTCAAAGAGGTGAAGCTCACCGTTTCTCCGTGGGCGGACTTCGTGGCTTACGGATATGACAAGACCACGGGTTACCTTAACCTCAACAACACTTCGGAGATTAAAGTCATCTCCCAGAACGGAGTGGATTACACCGTTTACGAAGTGTCCATCGAGACCCCTTCTCTTGTCCCTTCAGGACAGGTGGGTTATGTAGCCGCACTTTTCGGAGTACAGTGCACCGCCGCCAATCCTCTTGGCTTGGAGCCTGACGCCAACTGCGCAATCGCAGCTGTGGACAAATACCTTATCGTCAGCAACAAGAACGATTTCAACAAGATGGCTGTGTTCAGCCGTTTCTCCGGCCGTCAGGTAACTGACCTTGTCATCAATACATCGGGAATCGACGCGACGAGACAGCTCCGTGCCATAGGAGCGGATGACGACGGACATCTCGTGGCCGCTACATACACCTGTACCAAGGAATCCACGGAATCAACCATCGCCAGCGGTTGGGATTATCTGCTTACAGATCCTGCCATAAAGATCTATGTATGGCTTGGCGGTCTTCAGGCTGCTCCTACCTGCGTTATGGATCTTGACATCAAGAGCGATGAGATGAATGCCCTGCCTTCAAAAGCGACAGAGCTTTTCAACATCCTGGGCGTGAAGGGAAGCTTCAGTTCAGGTACCGCCGTAGTCACATCCACGGATGCAGGCATAGGTCGCGTGTTCGCCTTCTACTTCGAGAACGGTACGTTCACCAAGGTAAGACAGTACTGTCCTTACAGCGAAGGCAAGGCTTTCTGGCTTTCAACCAAGAACGCCTCAAAGGCTGATCCGCTGAACACTTCGGATCCTCTCACCTTCGTGTTGAGCGGTGACTTCCGTCCGCAGGTGGCATTTTATGACGGAACGACGGGCGGGTCTTGCGTATTCGACAGCCCTACCACGCACTGGTGGGTGTCAAGCGGCAACTATGACTACACCAGGAATCTTCGCGGTGTAGCCGGTGCTTTCTTCAATGGCACATACATCATAGCTGTATCCAACGGTCAGCTTTCAAGCGGCATATGGGGACACAGACTTTATTTCTCAAATATCGGCCCTGTTCCTTCCGCTTCGTCTTTCAAGAACGGATTCCTCTTTGATTCACGTGAAGGTGATATGGATCACGGCGACGAGAGCAAGGGCGGACCTGTAGGTACGGGATATTGTCCGTCAGGTATGACATCCACCTATCCTTATGTGGCTGCAGACGGAAAATTCGGAGGAGATAACCTTACCAAACGCGGAGACGTGATCTGTGTTGAAAGTGAGGACGGCAATTCGCTTCAGTTCTATATGTTCACCTGCAATGCCGGTATCCTCGCATACGAGATCACCCGTTACGATATGTAATCATATAAACACTAAACAATAATTAAGATGAAAAAGTTATTTTATCTGGCCGCTCTCGGTCTGCTCGCACTTTCCTGCCAGCAGTATGATGATTCGGCCATCACTGCGAGAGTCGACGGACTTGAAGACAGGGTTACGGCTCTTGAAAAATTACAGACTCAGGTTAATGATCTTCAGAACCTCGTAAAGGCTCTTGAGGCTAAGGACTACGTGACGGCTGTTCAGCCTATTGTGGAAGGCGGCGTTACCGTGGGTTATGCAATTATGTTCTCACAGAGCGACCCTATCGAGCTTCGTAACGGAAAGAACGGCGCGGACGGACAGGACGGAGCTGCCGGCAAGGACGGTTCTGTTGTCAGCATCAAACAGGATACCGACGGCATCTATTACTGGACCATCGACGGCGAATTCACCAATCCTAAACTCAGGGTTGACGGTGTGACCCCGGCATTCAAGATAGACGATGAAGGCTATCTGTGCGTATCTTATGACGGAAGCACCACTTGGACACGTCTTGGCAAGGCTGCGGCTGACGTAGTGGCCAACTACGAGGTGGAATATGACGACGATTATGTTTACATCACCTTCCTTGATGACGATAACTATAAAGTTACAATCCCTCGTTATAAGGAGTTTGCGCTTTCTATTGCCAGGTCTGGCGGAATAGGTGTCAAGGCCGGCGCCACATTGGCCATCCCTTACGTGGTCACCAACGGAGATGACGCCACCGTGGTTGAGACACTCAGCGAGAACGGATTCAGCGCCGTAGTCGAGAAGACTTCGAACACGGAAGGCAATATCAAGGTTACCGCTCCTGATCCGTTCGTGGCAGGTAAAGTGCTCGTGTTCGCTTCCAAAGGCGACAAGACCTGTATGAAGGCCCTCTACTTCGAAGCCGAGGAGTTCAAGATCAGCACCACCGCTTTCAAGGTAGGAAAATATTCAGAGACAGTGGACGTTAAGTTCTATGCCAATATAGAATTCACCGTGGACATTCCTGCCGAAGCCGCTTCCTGGATTTCTCTTGTACAGACCAAATCTACAGAGCACACGGTTACTCTCAAGGTTGAAGATAACACGGGTGCTGCCCGCAGCGCTCTTGTAGACATCAAGAATGCTGAAGGCGTAACTCTTCAGAGCATAACCATAGCTCAGGACGCTTTTGCAGAAGAGGCGATCGAGGCTCTGTTCGGATTCCAGGTATACACCGACGAGACTCACGGATTCACTCAGGATGCCAACTACACTATGGCCGTCATAGACGATTATCTTATTCTTTCCAACAGCAAGAACATAGACGAGATGCCTGTTTATGACCGTTTCACGGGAGAACTTCTTTCTGATGTCAAAGTCAACACCGAAGGCATCGACTGCAAGGACCGTGAATTCCGCGCCATCGCTTCCGATGATGCCGGTCATCTTTTCGCAGTCGCATATACTTCTACCATAGATGACGCCACTACAGATACGGAGAAGAAAAACAACGTCGTCCGCGCTTATGTATGGAAAAACGGTATAGACCAGAAGCCTACCTCATTCATCAATGCTAATTTGGCTGGAAGCACCTATACAAATGCTCCTTATGGAATCAATGGTGTTACGGCTTGTGATATCTACAATACCGTCCACGTCTATGGAGACCTTACCGGAGACGCAGTCATAGCCACTTCTTCTTATAAGAACATCCGTCCTGTATTCCAGTTTGTAAAAGACGGCAAGCTTCAGAGCAAGGCTTATGTATATTGGCCTGGAGATAAGGCTGTCGCATCTTTAGGTGATATGACTACTGTCATCCCTATGGCTTTCCCTAACGATCTTACGGCTCCTACCAATATGGAGTTCTTCTACAGCACCGGTAACCACAACCAGCAGATCATATCTGTAAGCAATTCCACTACTGCGTTCCCTTACGACAGACCAACTTCGCACTGGTGGTCATATGATAAGAACGTTCAATACCAGAGACCTTGTCTTGGTCTTGATGCCATAAAGATCAACGGAACCATCATAGTGGCTGCTCACAATGGTACGTATGCCAGTAAGACTTATGATACCAATAAGTTCGCTTTTAGTTCAAGACTCTATGTCTCTAACGTGGGTTTGAACTCTTCTGCATCTTCTCTCAAGGACGGGTTCATCTTCGATTCACGTGAAGGTGATAAGACAGGCGATGAGAGCAAGGGCGGTCCTAAGGGAACAGGTTATTCCGTTACAGGTATGATGTCTCCATATTCTTTCGTGTCGGATAAGACAGTGCTTGCAGGAAATGTCAATGCGGCATTCTATGTCCTCCTCGCTCCAGGCAAAGACGGACACAGCGTTCAGGCATATATGCTTGGCCAGAATACAGGATTGTTAGCATACAACATCCCGTTCAGCAAGTTTTAATGATTGATGTTTGCCGGCAGGAGGGTGATGCTTCCTGCCGGTCCTGAGTAAAAAAAGTTTTTATGAAAAATATATTGAAGATATCTCTCATCGCCGCCACGCTTTGCGCCTCGGTTCTTTCCTGTTCGCAAAAACAGGATCGTGTGGATGTGATACCTTATCCTAATAATGTGCAGGTCGGATCTTCCGTGGTGGATTTCACGGGGTTGAAGCGCATAGTTTATCCCGCAGGGCTTTCTTCGGATGCCCGTTTTCTTCAGAACGCTCTTAAGGAAAGGGGACTGAACCTTCTGCTTGACGAAGCGGGTGCGTCCGGGAAGGGCACCGTGGTTCTCGAATCGGACTCTTGCACTCAGAAGGAGGCATATCTTCTCAAATGTTCCAAAAACCGTGTGGAGATTATCGGGGGAGAGGACGGTGTGTTCTGGGGAATACAGACTCTTCTTCAGCAGCTTGACCACGGCGGCGTGAAGATTGGCGAGATAGAAGATGCCCCGCGTTATGCGTGGAGAGGTTTTATGCTCGATGAGGCGAGACATTTCTTCGGAGAGCAGACCGTAAAGAATCTGCTTGACGAGATGTCATATTATAAGATAAACAAATTCCATTGGCATCTGACTGATGCGCAGGGCTGGAGAATAGAGATAAAGTCCTATCCCAGGCTCGCCACCGTCGGAGGCATAGGAACGCACAGCGACCCTGACACCCCGGCGCAGTACTATACGCAGGAGCAGATACGCCGTATCGTCGCTTATGCTGCAGAAAGACATATAGAGGTTATCCCTGAGGTGGATATGCCGGGACACGCATCGGCTGCCAACCGCGCTTATCCGCAGTTCAACGGCGGCGGCACCCCGCAATTTGCAGATTTCACTTTCAATGTGGGCAAGGAAGCCACTTATGCTTTCCTCACTTCCGTCCTTCGTGAAGTGGGTGAGTTGTTCCCGTCTGACTATATCCATATAGGAGGCGACGAGGTGTTCTACGGAAGCGACGCTTGGAATCGTGACCCTTATGTGCAGAAGATGATGCGTCGCGAGGGTCTTGCCAGCGTACAGGATGCGGAAGGGTATTTCATACGCCGGATGACCGATTCTCTCAAAGTCCTGGGAAAGAAGGCGATAGCGTGGGACGACGTGCTTGATTTCGAGCTGGACAAGGAGAACAACGTGATTTGCTGGTGGCGTCACGACCGCCCGCAGTCCCTTCGCAAGAGTCTTGCCAAAGGATACACCACCATAATGTGTCCGCGCAAGCCTATGTATTACGATTTCGTGCAGGATTCCACCCACACTTGGGGCCGTATCTGGGATGGCTTCTGTCCTCTTGAGGACGTATATGCTTTCCCTGACGCGTGGTATGAAGGATGGGGTCTTACGGAAGGAGATATGCTCAAGGTTATAGGGATACAGTCCAATCTCTGGACGGAGCTTGTCCATAACAAGGACCGTTTCGATTTTATGATATTCCCTCGCATCTGCGCTCTCGCCGAATCCGGATGGACTCTTGCTCAGAACAAAGATTACGCTGGTTTTACCGTCAGGATGGAATCCGCATACAAGACCTTCGACGCCAAGGGGATATACTATTTCGATGACCGCGACCCGTCTCATCACAGTGAACCTGCGGGCCCTGTAATCAAGAAGAAAGACGCTCCTAAGCCTAAGATGGATTATAGAGACTGATAGGGTGAGACGCAGCATCGTACATAGTTTTTTCTGCTTTCTGGCCCTTTTGACCGGCAGTCTGTCGCTTAAGGCTGAAGATGTGGTGGTGTTGGAAAATGCCGCTATGCGTCTGTGTCTTTCGCCGAAGGGCTATGCTCTGTCTTTGACGGACAAGGGCTCGGGGCAGGAGTGTCTGGATACTGCATCTGCTCATCTTCCTCTGTGCACGCTTACCCAGAACAGGCCTTACGATAACGAGAACTTTCTTATGTTCCCGGCGAGGCCGACCGTGTTCCCGTCCAATAAGATTACTTATGACGGAGCTTTCCTTTACGTGGAGTTCGAGAATACGGCGGATATCGCGGTTATCGGAGTGGAGATTAAAGATGATTATATAGCTTTCAACCTCAACAGGATAGACTATCGTATCGAAAAGATAGGTGTCAAACGCAGAACAGAGATCGACGCTCTGACTTTCCTGCAGCTTCCTGTGCGCAGAAGAGAGCATTACGGAGAGTGGCTCAATGTTACGTGGGACGACAGGAGCGGAGTATGCCTTATGGGCACGGACCCGCGCACCCGGATAGATTCTTACTCGGACAGGGCCGGGCTTGTCCTATGGGCAGGGTCTGACGTCAACGTGTCCCTTACCGGCGTGGGGGCGGCTCTCGTGGTGGCATCCGGAGACGATATGCTTTCGCGTATAGATGTTGTGGAGAAAGACTTCGGCCTTCCTCGCGGAGTGCAGAGCCGTCGCGATGCGAAATACCGCTGTTCTTATTATGAACTTCGTGACGTCACCACTGCCAATATAGACGAACATATCAAGAACGCTCTTGCCGGAGGGTTCAAGACCATAGTCATTTATTATCCTGATTTCGCTTACACCTGCGGACATTTTCTCTGGAACGAGAACTTCCCGGGCAGGCTGGAGGACCTCAAGGAGATCATCTCCAAAATCAAGCGTGCCGGACTTGTTCCGGGATTCCATATCCATTACTCCAAGGTTTCCATCGATGACCCGTATATCTGCGGAGGCGTTCCGGATTCCAGGATGAACTATCCTGTGACGCTGCTTCTGCACTCGGACATCTCCGCCGGGGACAGTCAGATAGAGGTGGACGGTTTTGTCCAGGGACTTTATACTGAAGACGAAAGGCGAATTGTCCGCATCGGTGATGAACTCATAGAGTACGCTTCATTCACCTCGGATCGTCCTTATCTTCTCAAGGACTGCAAAAGGGCTGTTCTCGGTACTACGGCAGCGGATCATAAGGCGGGATCGAGCGTAAGGCTTCTTGATGTGGATACTTGGCCGCGTTTCGTGCGTATAGACCAGAATACCGGTCTTCAGGATGAGATAGCCCGGAACATAGCCGATATCTATTGCGCCGCAGGCTTCGAATTCGTGTATTTCGACGGGGCGGAAGATGTCCCTCAGCCATATTGGTATAATGTGTCCAGGGCTCAGATGAGCGTATATGAGAAGTTGGATCCCAAACCGCTTTTCAGCGAGGGTGCGCTCAAGTCGCATTTCGGCTGGCACATCCTTTCTCGCGGCAACGCCTTTGATCTTTTCCGGCCGGAGGATATACGCACGGCTATGAAACGATACACTCTCGCGTGTGCCGGGAGGATCGCGGACGATTTCACTTCGGTCAATTTCGGATGGGCGGATTATCTCGCACCGGGCAAATGTACCATCGGCAGTCAGCCGGATATGTATGAATATATCTTCAGCAAGGCTCTTGCGTGGGACAGTCCCGTGTCCGTTATGGGCAAATTGGAACAGATACGCTCCCATCCGCGCACCAAGGACAATTTCGAGGTGATGAGACGCTGGGAGACGGCCAAGCTCAGTGACGCTTTCACGGCCGGGCAGAAGGAGATGCTTAAAGACCCTGACAGGGAATTTGTTCTGCTCTATGAGAAGGGGAAGCCTTGTCTTTATGAGTATGAATTGGCAGTGGAAAGCGATTTCCTGCGGGCGTTTTCGTTTACAAGGCACGGGAAGACTGCTCTGGTGTATTGGGCGCCGGGCCTTTCGCAAAGAAGCGAGATATGTCTCCCGTATGAATTGGCACATAAGCATATACGCCTCACTGACATCGACGGGAAGACCATAAGAGTGTCAAGGCGTGGGGACAAGGCGGTGATTCCGCTTGGAGAAAGGAGAATCATCGAAACGGATCTCGATAAAGAAGAATTGATTAAATTGCTGACAGAATAAACAAAACTACCTACTATAATGAAAAAAATCGTATCTATCGTGTTGGCCATTGCGCTTGGAAGCGTGTTTACTCTTGGCGCCCAGCCGCTGGCAGACGACATAGTGATCAAGAACGATCACGTGGAATTGAGGTGGGGAGGTTCTCCCAAGAATTATTTCTTCCGTTATTTCTATTTCGACGGAGTGAATATTCTGCCGAGTTCGGGAAGTACCGCTCATCCGTGGGAAGTCACGCTTCTCGGCCCTAAGGGCGAGACTCCTGTCCTCCAGCCTAAATTCACCGATTATCTCGGCGGACATATGGAAGAGAAGGACGGAAAGCAGGTGGCCACTTTCTCCTGGAACCTCGTGCTGGAAGACAGCCGTTGGCCATTGACGATACATATCGCGCTCGGACCAGACGACGAGATGCCGCGCTGGACTATGGAGGCGGAACTTCCTCAGGGCTGGATTCTCACTCAGGCAGATTATCCGCGCATCACCGTGAAGCGTCTCGGAGACGATGCCAAGGGAATACTTCCTTACGGCTATGGTGTAGAGTATGATATGCCTGCCTCTGACCAGCTCCGTTCCTGCTATCCTTCGGCGACGGGTATGATGCAGATGGTTATGATGCACAACGGAGAGTCCACCGTCTATTTCGCTGCAGATGACCGCGAGGGCAGCAACAAGTACCTTGCAATGCGTGGAAGCGGTGACCAGGTTACATTCTATCAGGAGGTTACCACATCATACGAATGGAGCGAGGGGGGACATTTCTCTCTTCCGTGGGGCGTACTGATGGGATACAATCCTCAGAATTGGCAGAAGACAGCCGCCAAATGGTACCGTCCGTTCTCATTCACCTGTGAGTGGGGAGAGAAGACTCTCGCGCAGAGGAAAATCGCACCGTGGATCAAGAATGCCGATCTGTGGCTCCGCCCTATAGACGTGACCCCGGAGATGCTTTCGTCTTTGGACAAGGCACTGGAATATTACGGCAAGGGCGTGGGTCTTCATTGGTATTTCTGGCAGCATCTGCCGTACGACACCAACTATCCTGACTATTTCCCTGCCAAGGACGGATTCAAGGAGGCCGTGCAGAAGGCACAGAAGATGGGTGCCAGAGTCACCCCTTACATCAACGGACGTCTCTGGGATCCTGCCAATCATACTTATGACGAGTTGAACGGGAAAGATGCATCCTGCCGTCAGAAAGACGGGTCTCTTTACACTGAGGTGTACAGTTCCAAGGTGGCGAACACAGTAACCTGTCCTTCATCTCCTATATGGCAGAAGATTATGTACGAGACGAACGAGCGGATTCTTTCCGAACTGCAAACCGACGGCGTGTATATGGACCAGATCGGGTGTGCGGCCAGCCAGCCTTGCTATGCGGGGAATCACTCGCACGCACTGGGCGGCGGATCGTGGTGGCCTGCGGCATATCGCGAGATGCTCACCGACATACGCGAAGGCCTTTATAAAGGCAAGAACTTGTCTCTCAGTACAGAAGAGAATGTGGAGTGCTATATAGACCTGTTCGATATGATGCTTGTGGTGAATTCTCCTCATAATCCTAAGACTCATATGATTCCGCTTTTCCCTATAGTCTATTCAGATAGATGCGTTTACAGCGGATTCACTTACATTCCGTGGAAACTCAACGACGGATCTTTCAACTATATCACGATGAAGTCCCTCCTATGGGGTTCGCAGCTCGGATGGGTAAGCCCTGAACTCCTTATGAGAGACGGCAACAAGAACGAACAGCTTTTCCTGAAGAACCTTGCGGAATTCAGAAAGAAGCACCACGACATCTTCTTCGGAGGCAATTTCCTGGACGAATTCGTCCCTGATGGCGACAATCCTGTCGTGGATATTCCTAACTATCAGAAAACCAATGTTGTGATGGGCGCCGAGTGGAAGAGCGTCAAAGGTAAGAAGGCCTATATTCTTGCCAATATGAGCGCTCAGGACAGGGCAGTTCTCACACCTGACGGCAAGAGCGTGAGCGTACCTGCATTCAGTGCTGTCAGAGTCAATGTCAAATAGAATGAAAAAGATAAGATTACTGTTACTTCTCGTATTTTCCGCCTGTCTGTTCACCGGCTGCACCGAGAAGGCGCACGAAGTGCCGGACTGGAGAAAATACATAGATGACGACGACCCCGTGACGCCGCCATCATCTGAAGGCATTCCTTCGGATATGGTTCTGCTCTACGGTGGCAGCCATCACCGTTCTCCGTACAAATGGACCAGTTCCCACTTGCGGGATTATGTCTTGTATGAGGATGCGTCAGGGGTTTGCCATTATCTATTCGACGGTTTCCTTTTCCTGGAGTTTATGAACGTGGACAACGGGTCGGAGGCGGACAGGACGTACATAACCGGATATAAGTATAATAACGTGGCGCTTCCTTCCGCCAGGAAAGAAGAGTGGCAGGCTCTCATAGACTACTACTTTGACGCCGACGGCGGTGCCGATGCGCTCGAGCAGGCCGTTCAGTGGGCTGTGAAAGAATCGGGACAGGCTCCTCAGACCAAAAGAAAGGTCGTGATCGGAATACCGGAGCCTATCAGAAACGCTTCTTACAGCGACGCCTCCTCGTCCACCGTGTATTGGGGGGCTTTGAACGGCGTTAATCTGGACTTTTCCAAGACGGCGGATCGTCTAAGCGCCTGCAAATGGTATATAGACGAGATTGCCAAGCGCTTCGCCGCACGCAAATACACTTACATCGAACTCTCCGGGTTCTATTGGGTGGCGGAGAAGGCCACAAACACCAGGGATGTGATGTCCGGAGTGGCGGAGTATCTGGATTCCAAGAATTTCACATTCAATTGGATACCTTATTATACCGCAGACGGCTTTTCGGAATGGAAGAGCTTCGGTTTCGACTGCGCATATCTTCAGCCGAATTATTTTTTCAACGCTTCCATTCCTGATACACGACTTTCTGATGCCTGCACACAGGCACTCAAGTTCGGTATGGGTATGGAGATAGAATTCGACGGCAACGCCCTTGAGTCTTACGGACGCGGATACAAACTCCGAAACTATATGGAGTATTTCAAGCGTTACGGCATCTGGAAGTCTTGTCCGCTTGCATACTATCAGGGCAGTTGGGCTCTGAGGTGGCTGAAGGGCAGTTCTTCCGCTGCGGACCAGCAGCTTTACAACGATTTCTGCGAGTTTGTGGTGACGCGTCCTTACAGGAACGGTTCCTCGGAATCGACCAACTAAATGAATTATTGATTAAATGACCCATAACAGTAAAAAAACCAATCTCAGCGCGATGATTATTCTCGCTGTGATGTTTTTCATCTTCGGCTTTGTGTCGTGGGTGAATTCCATCCTGATTCCATACTTCAGAATTTCTTGCGAGCTCACGCACTTCGAGTCGTATTTCGTTACATTCGCTTTTTACATAGCCTATTTCATTATGGCCATCCCGTCCAGTGTCCTGCTTAAGAAGGTAGGATTCAAGAACGGAATAATGATAGGCTTTATGATAATGGCCGCAGGTATGTTCGTATTCGTGCCTGCCGCCCTTGTGAGGGAATTTGCAGTGTTCCTTCTCGGACTTTTCCTCATAGGAACGGGTCTTGCCATCCTTCAGACCGCTGCCAATCCTTATGTCACCATCATCGGCCCTATAGAGAGCGCAGCGCAGAGGATAAGCATAATGGGCATCTGCAACAAATTGGCAGGAATAGTCTCTCCGCTTGTGTTCGCTGCTGTCATCCTAAGCCCTACTGACGGTGAACTTTTCGCCCTCATAGAGTCAGGTACGCTCTCGGATGTGGACAAGAACATCATTCTCGACGATCTTATCCGCCGCGTGATAGTGCCTTACAGCATTCTTGGAGCTGCACTTCTGCTTTTCGGTCTGTTCATCAAAGGTTCGAGTCTTCCTGAAATCGACACCGAACAGAGCAATGCCAGCGAAGATGAAGGCGAATCCAGAAAAAGTGTATTCTCATATCCTTATCTGGTACTCGGAGCCATAGCCATCTTCTTCCACGTGGGAAGTCAGGTCGTGGCCATAGACACCGTTATCAACTATGCCGACTCGATGGGCATCAATATGCTGGAAGCCAAGGTTTTCCCATCATATACGCTGACTTGCACGATGATAGGTTACATCCTGGGCATATTCCTTATTCCGAAGGTGGTCTCACAGCGTCAGGCACTCGTGTTCTGTTCCTGCCTGGGGCTCATACTTTCACTCTGTGTAGTGTTCGTGGACTGTCCTGTGGTTTTCCTCGGGCATCACGTGAACCTTTCACTTCTCTTCCTCTGCGCCCTCGGATTCCCTAACGCCTTGATATACGCTTCCATCTGGCCTCTGTCCATACATAATCTGGGCAAATTCACCAAGATAGGCTCATCGCTTCTCATAATGGGACTATGCGGCAACGCCATAATGCCTCAGGTATATGGACTGATAGCCAGAGGAACTACTTTAAGAACAGGATATTGGATTTTGATTCCTTGCTTTTTGTATCTGATATTCTTTGCTCTCAAGGGGTATAAGATTAATTATTGGACTAAAACAGCGTCAGTAAAATGGAAAAACTGATAATAAAGGGCGGGAGACTGGTTTTCCCCGGAAGCATTGAAAGCGGTCTTGCCCTGGTGTGTGACAAATCTGCGGGAAAGATTCTCGGCATAGTAAGGGAGAACGATCTCACCACGGAAAGCACGGACGAGGTGATAGACGCCGCAGGCTCTTATGTGAGCCCCGGTTTTGTGGACATACACGTTCACGGCGGCGGAGGATACGATTTTATGGACGGAACGGTGGAAGCTTTTCTGGGCGCCAGCCGTATGCACGCCATTCACGGAACCACGTCTATGATTCCGACCACGGTGACCAGTACCGATGACGATCTGTATGGAACATTCAATGTATTTGATAAAGCCTGTTCTCTCAACGAGGATGGCGCACAGATGCTCGGTCTTCATCTGGAAGGGCCTTATTTCAGCGCCGCGAAAAGCGGGGCGCAAGATCCTTCGTATCTCAAAAATCCTTCACCGGATCATTATATGCCAATTCTTGACGCTACCGACAGTATTCTCCGCTGGAGCGTAGCCCCTGAACTTCCAGGAGCAATGGATCTCGGTGATGAACTCAGCCGTCGAGGAATTCTTGCGGCCCTGGCGCATACTGACGCCGTTTATGAAACGGTGGAAGAATCCGTGCTTCACGGATATTCGCACGTCACGCACCTGTACTGTGCGATGTCTACCATAATACGTAAAAACGCTTACCGTTACGCCGGTCTTCAGGAGGCGGCATTTCTTCTGGATGATCTGAGCGTGGAGATAATCGCTGACGGTGTGCATCTTCCTAAGTCTCTTCTGCAGTATACGTTCAAGTTCAAAGGAGCGGACAAGACCGCTCTGTGCACAGACGCTATGCGTGCAGCCGGAATGCCGGAGGGAACGTATATCCTTGGCAGTCTGAAGAACGGGCAGAATGTCATCGTGGAAGACGGCGTGGCCAAGCTTCCGGATCGCAGCGCGTTTGCCGGCAGTGTGGCCACCACAGACAGGCTGGTCCGCACTATGGTGCAGTTGGCCGGAGTCTCTCTGGTGGATGCAGTGAAGATGATGACCCTCACCCCGTCGCGCATAATGCGTATAGATGACAGGAAAGGCTCGCTTCTGAGCGGAAAGGATGCCGATATCGTGATATTCGACGACAATATAGAAATTTCAGCCACCATACGTGGAGGAAAAACCATATACAAAAAATAAAACTGACTGAAAACCAATGAATGAATTTACAAAAGATCTGCTGAAGGTAAAGGTATATCCTACGACAGAGGAGATGGGAGCAGGTGCGGCGGAAGATGTCGCCCGTAAAATTACGGAGCTTCTTTCCCAAAAGGAGGAAATCAATATGATATTCGCCGCTGCGCCTTCACAAAGCGCTTTCTTGGAGGCTCTTATAGCAGACCCCAGGATAGAATGGAACAGGATCAATGCCTTTCATATGGATGAATATATAGGGATAGATTTCTCCCGCCCGCAGAGTTTTGCCAATTTCCTTTCGCGGAGCATATTCTCCAGAGTACCTTTCAAAAGCAGAAACTACATCAACGGAGCCGCAGAGAATCCGCAGGCGGAGTGTGATCGTTATGCCCGTCTTCTGGAAGAATATCCTGTGGATATAGTGTGCCTTGGCATAGGGGAGAACGGCCATATTGCGTTCAATGATCCTGACGTGGCGCTTTTTGATGACCCGCAGATGGTCAAGATAGTGGCGATGGACCAGGTCTGCCGCGGTCAGCAGGTGAAGGAAGGCTGTTTCCCTACATTGGACGATGTTCCTGAACAGGCGATAACCCTCACCGTTCCCGCTCTTGTGCGAGCCGCTTGGATGTTCTGCATAGTGCCTTTCGTCCACAAGGCCCCCGCTGTCAAGAAAATGCTGGAAGGAGAAATTTCTGAGCAATGTCCTGCATCGATTCTTCGGAAAAAAGAGAATTCTTGCTTATATTTGAATAAAGATAGTTCATCGCTGCTTTAACCGGATATGAAACGTTTTTTAATATCATTTTTGTTGTCGGGCGTCCTTTCGCTCGGCACGCTTCACGCTCAGGAAGATGTCATCAAGATAGGCATCATTGGCCTGGATACTTCGCACTCCACGGCATTTACCGAACTCCTCAATTCGGAAGGGGAAGACCCTTATGTGCAGAAGTTCGAGGTGGTGGCTGCATATCCTTATGGATCAAAGACCATTGAGTCAAGCTATAAGAGGATTCCGGGATATATAGAGGAAGTCAAAAAATACGGCGTCGTGATTACGGACTCCATAGAGCAGCTGCTGGATATGGTGGACTGCGTCCTTCTGGAAACCAATGACGGACGTCTTCATCTGGAACAGGCCGCAGAGGTGTTCAAATCAGGCAAACCTGTTTATGTGGACAAGCCGGCCGGAGCGACTCTGGGACAGGCTATCGCCCTTTATAAATTGGCCGAGCATTACGGAGTCAAGACTTTCTCCACTTCCGCGCTCAGGTTTTCTCCGCAGAACGTAAAGATTCGCGAGGGCGAATACGGACCGGTGCTTGGTGCCGACTGTTATTCTCCGCATCACAGTGAAGCGACGCATCCTGATTTCGGATTCTACGGCATACACGGCGTCGAGACCCTCTATACCGTGATGGGTACGGGTTGTAAGGAAGTGAGCCGTGTCCATTCCGATTATGGCGATATCGTTTCGGGCGTATGGGAGGACGGAAGACTGGGAACTTTCCGTGCTGTCAGCGTAGGCCCTAACATTTATGGCGGAACCATAGTGACAAAGGAGGGGACGGTCCTTTGCGGAGGTTATGAAGGTTACAGGGTGCTGCTCAATGAGATACTTGACTTTTTCCTCACCGGAGAACTTCCTGTTTCCCCGGAGGAGACCATAGAGATATTCGCCTTTATGAAGGCTTCCAATATGAGTCTCGAAAGAGGAGGCAAGACCGTCAGTCTGTCGGAGGCTTATAAACTTGGAGAAAAGGACGCTAAGAAATTGCTTTCGAGGTATGGGGTCAAACTTTAGAGTCCTTTCCTTTACTATGGCTCTTTTCGCCTTGGCATCCTGCTCGCATAGGCAGGATGTCTCATTGACGGTGATAGACCCCGGGCATTTCCACGCCACTCTTCTCCAGAAGCATAATATGGAGGGCGTAAGCAAGACAGTCAACGTATACGCTCCTGCGGGAGAGGAACTTGACCAATATCTTCAAGCTATCCGGGGATATAATTCCAGAGCGGTCGATCCTACCTCCTGGACCGAGAACATATATAAAGGGGCGGATTATCTGGAGAAATTGCCGAAGGCGGGAAATCTTGAGGCCGTAATGCTTTCCGGCAATAATCGGAAAAAGACGAGTTACATCGCGTGTGCCGTCGACAAAGGATATAATGTGCTTTCCGATAAGCCAATGGCTATCAATAAGAGCCAATGGAGGCTTCTTCGCGATGTTTACGGACAGGCACAGGACAAGGACTTGGTCATTCTGGACCTTATGACGGAAAGATATGACACGCTTAACATTCTGGTCCGCAAACTCCTTTCTGACAAGGACCTTTTCGGAGAATTGGACTGCAGCGACGCTCCGGCGGTAAAGATGACAAGCGTGCATCATTTTTATAAAGAAGTGTCAGGCTCCGCTCTTCACCGTCCGGCGTGGTATTATGATGTCACGCAGCAGGGTGAGGGCATAGCGGATGTCACGACCCATCTGATAGATCTTGTTTTCTGGCAGTGCTTTCCGGAGCAGACGATAGGACTTGGCGATGTGAAAGTGAATGGGGCCATGCATTCCGCCACGCAAATCAGTGCGCAGCAGTTCAAATGCAGTACCGGCGAGTCTGCCTTTCCGTCTTATCTGGACGGAGTCCGTGATGGGGATCATATAGATGTCTACTCTAACGGAAGTATAGATTTCACTGTAAAGGGAGTCCCGGTTCAGATGAACGTCACCTGGAACTGGATGCCGCAGGAAGGTTCGTCTGATACTTTCGAGGCTGTGTATAAGGGTACCAAGGCGACAATCATCGTCCGACAGGACCTTTCGACGGGATTCGTCAAACAGGTCTTCGTGAAGCCTTCCGGCGGTCGCGAGATTATGATGTCCGTTCCTGCCGAGTGCCGCATAGGACACGAGGACCATTTCAATCTGGTTGCGGGCCAATTCCTTCAATATGTAAGAGGGACTCAGAAAGTCCCTGAATGGGAAACCCAGAACACCGTCACCAAATATTATATTACGACGACAGCAGTGGAAATGGCCTCAAAGTAGGGAACGGAAGATGGAGAAGATAGGTTATACATATTACGGGGAAGGCTGTTTTTTCCACTCTCACGCGGATAAGATAATGGGCACCCGCTATGATATGATAGTCTGCGGATTGGATGATTCCGCTTCAAGGGCTCTCTGGCAGAAGGTGGTGGACCTGCTCAAAGGAGGAGACGTCGTTTTTGACAGGTTTTCTTCTGAAAGTGAAGTCTACAAGGTGAACAGGAATTTGTCCGAAAGCGGATCTTCTTTTCTGAGTCCTGTTTTAGGAAGTCAGATAAAGAAATGTCTGGATTATTGTAAGAGGACATTGGGTCTTTTTGATATCACGCGCGGCCATATCGGAAGTCTCCGCCTTTCGGAAGACTTGTTGTCACTTGAAACGGACGAGAAGGGCGTAAACCTGGATTTCGGCGGTTATGCCAAGGGCTGGGCCCTGAAGGAGATAGTGGGTATGCTGAAAGAAAGCGGTGTGGAGTCGGCTTTTGTGGATTTCGGAGGCAGCTCCATTTATGCTATGGGCAGCCATCCTTCCGGAGACGGGTGGCTTGTAGACCTACCTTCGCCTTTCGACGCCCATACGGTCACTTCGTATGCCCTTTGTAATGAGGCTCTTTCCACTTCCGGGAACACTCCCTGGTATACGGGGCACATAGTCAATCCGTATTCCGGCGAGAAGGAGACTTCACGATCTCTTTCTACGGTCAGATGTGCGGATCCTCTGGAAGCGGAGGTGTTGAGCACCGTATATATGATATGCGACAGGGATCAGCGAACCGAGATAGAAAATAATTTTCCTGAAGTTAAATTTGAAAAATTCAATCTTTAAAGAAGCAGAGATCAAGAAGTGATGGAATATAAGGATAAATTGGCCCTTGATATGGGCCGCAGAAACTTCATTAAACAGATGGGCTTCCTTGCGGGCGGAGCGGCTTTGATGGCATCCACCCCCTGGCTTTCCTCCTGCACTCCGGAAAAACTGGAACTGACAGGTAAGGAAGTGGCCCGCATAGCGCTTATAGGCACCGGATCGAGAGGCCAATATCATATTCACAATCTGCTATTGTTTCCGCACGCCAGGATAGTGGCGCTTTGCGATACGTATGATGTCAATCTGAAGGCTGCCGCCGCCTTGTGTCCGGATTCTCCACGTCTTTATAGCGACTATCGCAAACTTTTGGAAGACAAGGATATAGACGGAGTGATAATATCCACCCCGCTTGGTGCTCACGCTCAGATAACTCTTGACGCCCTCGCTGCCGGGAAGCACGTGTTCTGCGAGAAGGCTATGGCGCGTACTCTGGACGAGTGCAAGGCCATCTACGACGCCTATCTGAAAACGGACCGTGCGCTTTATTTCTGTATGCAGAGGATGTACGATCCGAAGTATATAAAAGGTATGCAGATGCTTCGCGACGGCGTGATAGGGGACATAGTGGGTATGCGCTGCCACTGGTTCAGGAACGCAGACTGGAGACGTCCGGTCCCTTCTCCGGAACTGGAAAGACAGATCAACTGGCGTCTGTATAAGGAACATTCGGGAGGTCTTATGACCGAACTTGCCTGTCATCAGCTTGAAGTGTGCAATATGGCAGCCGGGAAGATACCTTCCTCAGTCACAGGTATGGGAGACATAGTCTACTGGAAAGACGGGCGCGAAGTGTACGACGCCGTGAATGTGATCTACCGCTACTCCGACGGCCGTAAGATTAATTACGAGTCTCTGATTTCCAATAAGTTCAATGGTATGGAAGATCAGATTCTGGGTCATCTTGGCACTATGGACCTCACAAAGGGGGTATATTATCTTGAAGAAGACAACAGCCGTTCCGGAATTGAAACCCTGGTGGGCAACATCAAGAACAAGGTGTTCTCGTCAGTCCCTTTGGCAGGCCCGAGCTGGAGGCCCGAAGTCAAGGGCGATGCCATCCCGCACGCCATAATCGAAGGAAAAGTCAGCGTGAACGGAGGCCAGAATATGATAGGAGTGGACAATGACGCTTCTGATACCATTCTTTCAGCATTCTGCACGTCCTGCATTACCGGAGAAAAGGCGGAGAACGTGGTGGAAGAGGCTTATTGCTCGACTGTCCTGTGTCTTCTCGGAAACAAGGCGATGGATGAACAGCGCACCATCATTTTCCCGGAGTACTATAAGATCCCTTATATGAAATTCTGATATGAAAGATATAGTAATACCTTCAAGGACAATACGTAGGGAACTTCTGGCAGCTCTCGCGTGCTTTCTGACCTCGTTCCTTGTGAATGTGGGCGCAGTCATAGCTTATCACAAGAATTGGACGGAGATTTTTACTCAGATCGGCTATGTCGTAGTGATAAGTGTGTTTTTTTATGTAATATTGTGGGTGATAAGAATACTGATTCTGATAATCAAAAAAATAATAAAACGATAATAATATGACTTCACGAAGAGAATTTATCAAAAGCGCGGCTCTTGCCACGGCAGGTCTCACGCTTTCCAATGCAGTGCCGTCGTTTGCAGTATCTAAAAAAGGTTCCATCATCGGGGCCAATGACCGTATAAGAATAGGAGTGATAGGCGTCAACTCAAGGGGAAGCGCTCTCGCGCAGAGCTTTGCCAAGATGCCTAAATGCGAGGTTACATACATCTGTGACTGCGACACCGAAGCACTCGAAAGATGCCGTGCGCAGATCAAGTCGCTCACTGGCAAACTCCCTAAGGGCGAGACTGATATACGCCGTATGCTCACTTCCGATGAATTCGACGCCGCCGTCATAGCAATGCCTGACCATTGGCACGCAAAGGCTGCCATTATGGCGCTCCAGGCCGGCAAGCACGTTTACCTCGAAAAGCCTACCAGCCATAATCCCGCTGAAAACGAAATGCTTGTGCGTGCTGCGGTCAAATATGGCAAAGTCATACAGGTCGGAAACCAGCGCCGTTCGTGGCCTAACATCATAGCCGCCATAGAGGAACTCAAAGCCGGAAACATAGGCAAGGTTCATTATGCCAAGTCGTGGTATGTCAACAACCGTCCGTCCATAGGTACGGGCAGGGTGGTGAGCGTACCTTCTCATCTTAACTGGGACCTCTGGCAGGGACCTGCACCGCGTACGGAATACAGGGATAACATAGTACATTACAATTGGCATTGGTTCTGGCATTGGGGAACAGGTGAGGCGCTCAACAACGGTACGCACTTCGTGGACCTGATGCGTTGGGGACTTGACGTGGATTATCCTACGCTGGTAAGCTCCGTAGGCGGAAGATACAGATTTCAGGATGATTGGCAGACGCCTGACACTCAGCTCATCACCTATCAGTTCGGTGACAAGGCCGCCGGTTCCTGGGAAGGCCGCAGCTGCAACAATTCAGCAGTGGACGGTGCCGGTGTGGGCGTGGCATTCTACGGCGAGAGCGGTACACTTTACCTGAACGGCGGTAACGAATACAAGATTCTTGACCTGGGCGGCAATGTCGTCAAGGATGTGAAGAGCGAGCTCAAATTCGAGACGGGCAATCTCCTGAATCCTAGCGAACAGCTTGATGCATTCCATTTCGAGAACTGGTTCGACGCCATCCGCAAGGGTGAGAAACTGCATTCTGACATTAACAGCGCCTGCATAAGCACGCAGCTCGTACAGCTTGGAAACATAGCTCAGAGAGTGGGTCATTCACTTAAGATAGAGCCTGTAAGCGGACATATCATAGGGGATGACGAGGCTCAGAAACTCTGGGGACGTGAATACGAACCTGGTTGGGGAATAGAAATCTAATACTTCAAACATATGGCAAAAATCATTACTTTCGGCGAGATAATGCTTCGACTTTCCACTCCGGGGCATCTCCGCTTCAGTCAGGCTCACGGCTTTGACGCCACTTTCGGTGGCGGTGAGGCCAACGTGGCGGTTTCCCTTGCGGCGTTCGGACAGGACGCACAGTTCGTTACCGCTTTGCCTGCCAATGACATAGCAGCTTCCTGCCTGAGCGAACTTCACGCTCTGGGGGTAGGTACTTCGCACTGCATTCAGAGCGGAGACAGGATTGGCATCTATTATATCGAGAAGGGTGCTGTCTGCAGGCCAAGCAAGGTGATATACGACAGGGCCCATTCTTCCATAGCAGAGGTGAAGGTGGGTATGATAGATTGGGAGAAAGTGTTCGAAGGGGCTGACTGGTTCCACTGGACAGGTATCACTCCGGCCATAAGTCAGGGTGCAGCCGATGTTTTGAAGGAGGCGCTTCAGGCTGCAAGCAAGGCGGGAGTGAAGATTTCTTGCGATCTGAATTATCGCAAGAATCTCTGGAAATACGGTAAGACCGCTTCCGAGGTGATGCCTGAACTGGTATCTTTCTGCGATGTCATCATAGGTAACGAGGAGGATGCGCAGAAGGTGTTCGGCATTAGCGCAGAAGGTTGTGACACAGATAACGGAGTGATAGACAGCAGCAAATATGAAAAAGTAGGGAGCGCTCTTATGCAGAAGTTCCCGAAAGCTCAGACTGTAGCCATCACTCAGCGCAGTTCTATCAATGCTGACCATAACATATGGGCTGCCGTGCTTTATGACGGCCGGGAGCTCAAATACTCGAAGCATTATGATATCACCCACATCGTAGACAGGGTAGGCGGTGGAGATTCCTTCGCTGCCGGTCTCATTTACGGACTTATCGAGTATAAGGACACACAGAAGGCCCTGGAGTTCGCTACGGCGGCATCGTGTCTGAAACACACCATAGAGGGTGATTATAACCGTGTCTCCATCTCTGAGGTGGAGGCGCTGATGAACGGCAACGCTTCCGGAAGGGTGTCAAGATAAATATAGAATAATATGGCAGGAAAAAACAAAGTTCAGGTCCTTACGGCCGCTTTTTCTACGGGTCTCATACCTGTTTTTTATGATTCATCTGCAGAACGCGCCAAGAAAGTGCTTCTCGCTTGCTATAAAGGAGGAATCAGAGTGTTCGAATTCACCAATCGCGGTGATTTCGCTCACGAGGTGTTCGCCGAACTGTCCAAATTCGCTTCAATCGAGACTCCTGATTTGATTCTGGGTGCAGGGTCCATCGTTGATCCCGCCACTGCCGCACTTTATATGCAGCTTGGAGCGAGATTCATCGTCGGGCCAATTTTCAATGCTGAAGTTGCCCAGGTCTGCAACCGTCGTCTGGTGCCTTATGTCCCGGGATGCGGAAGTGTCACTGAGGTGAGCACCGCTCAGGCGGCAGGATGCGATCTCTGCAAGGTTTTCCCCGGAGATGTCCTGGGGCCTGGTTTTGTGAAAGGTTTGAAGGCGCCTATGCCTTGGAGCCAGATACTTGTGACCGGCGGAGTGAAGCCTGATGTGGATAACCTTCGCGCGTGGTTCAAGGCGGGAGCGTCTTGTGTCGGAATGGGAAGCAATCTTTTCCCTAAAGAGGAAATACAGCTTGGCGACTGGGAAAGTATTGCGCGCAGGTGCGAGAACTGTTTAAAAATAATCAACGATGTCAGAAAATAAGGTGTTCCGGATGACGGAGAGCTGGAGATGGTACGGACCGGATGATCCTGTGCCATTGGCATATATAAAGCAGGCTGGGGTGAGCGATATCGTACACGCGTTGCATCATATCCCGAACGGGGAGGTTTGGAGCGTGGAGGAGATTCGCACCCGTCAGAAGATGATTTCCGATGCGGGTCTTGTGTGGAGTGTGGTGGAAAGCGTTCCCGTGCACGAGCATATCAAGACGCAGGAGGGTGATTATCAGAGATATATAGAGAATTATAAGCAGAGCATACGTAATCTCGCGGAGTGCGGAATACATTGCATAACTTATAATTTTATGCCTGTTCTGGACTGGACCAGAACCGACTTGGCGTTTACTATGCCTGACGGCAGCAAGGCCCTGCGTTTCGAGATGGCCGCATTCGTGGCTTTTGACCTCTTTATACTCAAACGTCCGGGAGCGGAGATGGCTTATACTCTGCATCAGATTCAGCAGGCCAAGGAGCGTTTCGCTTCGATGACCGAGCAGGAAAAGGATCTGATAACCAGAAATATGATTGCCGGTCTGCCTGGAAGCGAGGAGAGTTTCACTCTCGATCAGTTCCGTGAGGCTCTGTCACGATACGACCATATATCTGCGGAAAGATTGCGTGAGAATCTCGTATATTTCCTTTCACAGGTATGTCCTGTGGCTGACGAGTGCGGTTCTATGATGGTCATACATCCGGATGACCCGCCGTTCTCTCTGCTCGGGCTTCCGCGTATCCTTTCGACTGCGCAGGATTTCCGTGATCTGGTGGAGGCGGTGCCTAATCCGTCCAACGGTTTGTGCTTGTGTACCGGATCTATGGGAGTGCGCGTAGACAATGACTGCGTATCTATGATGCGTGAGTTCGGAGACAGGATAGGTTTCGTTCATCTTCGTACGACCAAGCGCGACGAGGAAGGCAACTTCTATGAAGCCAATCTTCTGGAAGGCGATGTGGATATGTACGGAATGATGCGTGCGCTTCTCGAAGTGGAGCAGCGCCGTCAGGTGAGCATACCTGTGCGCCCTGATCACGGGCATCAGATGTGCGATGATCTCTTCCGTAAATCGAATCCGGGTTATTCCTGCTATGGCAGAATGCGCAGTCTTGCGGAATTGCGCGGCCTTCAGGAGGGTATCATAAAATCTTTGGGATATGAATCTTTTTGATATAAAGGGCAAAGTCGCTGTGATGACAGGGGCTTGTGGAGTTTTGGGCTCCACTATAGTTAAGTATTTTGCATCTCAGGGCTGCAAAGTGGTGATATTGGACCTTGAACGTTCACGCCAGATAGCAGATGCTTTGATAAAGGATATAACTGCGGAAGGAGGAGAGGCGATATTTCTTCCGACAAACGTTCTTGACAAGAGTGTTCTGGAAGATAATTATCAGCAGATTCTCTCCACTTACTCAAGGATAGACATCCTTCTTAATGCAGCCGGGGGCAATATGCCTGCCGCTACCGTACCGCCCGACAAGACTATCTTCGACCTGGATATAGACGCCGTAAAGAAGGTGACCGAACTTAATCTGTTCGGTACCATCATCCCGACTATGGTCTTCGCCCGTGCTATGGCGGAGCAGAAAAGCGGATCAATCATCAATTTTGCGTCTGAATCAGCGCTCAGGCCTCTCACCAGAGTCGCCGGTTATGGCGTGGCGAAGGCGGCAGTGGCCAATTGGACCAAATATCTCTGCGCCGAGCTTGCAATCAAATTCGGTGAGGGCATAAGAGTGAATGCCATCGCGCCGGGATTCCTTCTGACAAATCAGAACCGCAGTCTTCTGACCAATGAGGACGGATCTCTTACGGATCGTTCACATACCATTCTTTCGCACACTCCTATAGGACGTTTCCTTGAGCCGGACGAACTGGTGGGGACACTCCATTATCTCGCCTCAGACGCGTCCAAGGCTGTAACCGGAACCGTCTGCGTAGTTGACGGAGGCTTCGACGCCTTCTCAATTTAGTCGGGGACGGTGTGTCGGAAGGGTTGTTATTTCAGTTTTCTGTGCGCGTAGCCGTCGATACAGTCGGGAAGTACGATTTCATAGTTCTCGTCTGTCAGAAGCGGAGAAGTAAGAAGCATATCGGCTGTGGTCCTGTTCATAGCGAAAGCTATGTTATACAGGGCCGCAAGTCGTGAAAGGGCGGACACGTCATTCTGATGCCCTTGAACTATCAGGTTGTCACAGAAGAAGATAAGCATCTCGATTTTCCTTTCTGCTATAAGCGATCCTATCTGCTGGTCGCCTCCGAGAGGACCGGAAAGAAGTCTGCGCACCTTTCCCTTGAAAGGATAAGTCTTTTTGCCGTTTTCGATGATTTCCAATTCCTCGATAAGACGTCCGGTTGTGCCTGTCGCGTAAAGATTGTACTTGGAGAGAGTGGCCGCATTGAATCTGACCCAAGAGAGTAGTTCGGCTTTTCTGCCATCGTGCGCCACGAGGGCGATGTTGATCTTTTTCATAGACTTATGATTTTTGTGCAAATTTAGCAAACCTTTCCGATAGAATTTCTTATTTTCGCACGTTTTACTTGCGAAAATTGAGTTATGTCAGAAAAATATCCGAGGGAAAGTGTCGAATGGGCATATTGCATTTTCCATCAAAAACTTAATGTCTACCTTCATTCCAATGTCCCCACTCAACGCGATGACATAGAGAATCTGGTGGGTGACTATGCGATGAAAATGAATCCTGAGCTGTATCATTATATTTCCGCAGGAAAGCCTTCGTTTTTAATGGAACACGACAGTTTCGAAAAAGACCTTGTCCTCGCCGTAGAAAAACTTGAAAAATTGATGTGATATGGATCACCTTCCTAAAAATGATATGCCGATGCTTGTCTCGGCCATAAATTTTCTTCTTCGTGACGAAGAATTCGAAAACCTCGACCAGATATGCTACTACTTCAACGAGGACCGCGCGGACCTCGAAAAGCGCCTTTCTGACGCCGGATACACGTATTCCGAAAGCCTGAAAAAGTTTTATTGATTATGCACAAAATATATTTTGAAAACAGATGTATCATAATATGCAGTCCGGAGGATGAAAGCCTTTCGGATGCCAATGCCGTGATATTCCACCCATCGAGCGGGATAGACATAGCCACATTTGCCCGGATGTTCGAAGTGACGGAGTCTCTCTCGAAGATATATATACCGACCGAAGATACGGACGAGACCTATCGCCGTCTGTGTGCTGAATTCAAGGAAGTCAATGCGGCGGGGGGATTGGTCAGGAACAAGAGAGGGGATTACCTTCTGATAAGCCGTCTCGGCAAATGGGACCTTCCCAAAGGTCATCAGGAGGCGGGGGAAGACATCAGCGTGACGGCGCTCAGGGAAGTCAGCGAGGAGACAGGCATAAGCGAACTTGAACTTGGGGAACTGATATGCATCACCGACCACTGTTATTTTCGCAATAACGTGTGGCATCTCAAGCATACCTGGTGGTATGATATGCTCTATAACGCGCCCTTAGACCTTATTCCTCAGCGGGAAGAGGACATAAGCAAGGCAGCGTGGGTGGCTAAAAGCAGTCTGCCGCCATTCTTGAAAAATACCTATCCTTCCATCTTGGAAGTCTTCAGAGAATCAAAACATTAGAGATTCAGAGCGTCTCTCCCTTGGTGCTCTGTGCGGGGTCTATCTGCGCTATTTTCCGTGTCGGGATGCTCACCGCCGCCATTATCACCGCGAATGCTGCCAGATTGGCCGCAAGGATGAGCGGAATGTCCACGTGCACAGGCACATAACTTACGAAATAATTCTCGGGGTCGAGCTTCAGAAGGTGAGTTTTATCCTGAAGCAGACATAGGGCCAGTGCCAATGCATTTCCCACGGCAAGTCCTTTCAGAACCGTCTCCGCTGCCATTCTGACAAAGGTCCTGCTGATCTCGCGTCCGGTCATACCGAGTGTCTTGAGCGTTCCTATCGTCGGCGTGTTGCGTATCACCGTTATGAGAAAGGCGGAGATCATATTGAAAGCCGCCACTATGCACATAAGCGTCATTATGACCAGCACGTTGGTGTCCAATATCTGGAGCCAGTCGTAAATGAGGGGGTAGCTCCGCGTACTGGGCTCGCATATATGGTCCGTGCGGTAAGCGATTTCCGGAAAGATGCGTTCAATCTGTCCTTTGCTTCTGTATCGGGGAGCGAGCCTTAGTTCCAGACAGTCCGCCTCGTCGCTACCATAGCCCTTTATCCTCTGAATGTCAGCAGTGCCGGCAAAGGCGATGACTGTGTTCTTGTCCAGAAGTGCCGGGTCCTTGCAGATGTCTTCTACTATGAGCTTCCTCGCTTTCACCCTGTCGGTGACAAAGTATGCGAGCAGAGTGTCCCCCTTGTTGAGGCTCAATGTCTTGGATAGGGATTCGGGGATTATTATCCCCAATTTTGACTGTACTTTGTCAGAGTTGTGGAACAGCACGCCTTGAAGCGTTCCGTCCTTTTTGATTATGGAAGGCTGATAGAGGGCGGCGTTGACAGATTCTATCCTCTTGTCGGATTCCTGGATCTGCCTTTCGGTGGAGTTGACATCGATTTTCCCATCTGAACTGAAGATGCGTATCTCCGAGCAGACGGAAGATATGCCGGAATACAATTCTTCCTTGAATCCCTGCAGAATACAGATGGACAGGGTGATGATGAGCGCGGATATGGCCGTTACACTCAATGCCAGACGGCTCTTCAACTTGAGCCTCTCAACTATGAATCCGCTGACACTCATAATCCTTTATTTGCTTACCTGTCTGTTGATGGTAGGTGATATGTAGAACGGCCAGAATATGCCGAGCTTGAGACTTGGCATCAGTCCGTTGGTTACGATATGCCTGTGCGCGCTGAAGTAGTCGGCGTGGTCCATTGGCCAGCCCTGTCCCAGGTTCTGCGCCTTTATGAAGATGCAGGCCTTCTTCCATTGCATATTGACGAAGACATCGAAGAAGGGTCCGTTGTTGTACTGCCATTCGCTCTGGTTCTGGAAGACTCCGGTTATGTAGTTCCACTGCGGAGAGTACCATTTGGTGTTGAACCAGGCGTTGATACCTATCTGCATATCAAGAACTCCCTGCTTTATGGGGAATTGTGCGAAGTATTTCAGATTCAGGGCCAATTTCGGAAGCGGCAGGGCGGTTTCGTCTGACGAATGCTGGAAGAGCACGCGGTTGTCCAGGTGGATGGTGTTCCAGAGGACGGCTTCGTAGCGGAGATTGGCATTGAAGACAGAGACCAGGTCGCTGTTCTGCCTGAGGATTCCGCTTGTATCGTAGTAGGTGTAGTTGCCGAGCAGGGCATAGCCGCCGTCGAGATGGAATCTCCAGTGAGGGATGTCTATTCTTCCTGTGATCTGTGTTTGAGATACTTTGTTCAGGGAATTGTCCCAGCGCAACTGTTCGTTGATGGTTGAATAGAAGTGCCGTTGGTAGAATTCGGGCAGTTTGATTACGGATGAAAAGTCCGCCCCTATTTCAAGGGGAGATGTCTTGGCTTTTCTGAAAGGGTAGAAGCGTGAGGTCAGGGATGCGCTCACGTCGAAATCCGCGGCCGCCGTCCCTATAAGTGTGTAATGCGTCTTGGCATTCCAGTCTGTATTGGCTCCCAGAGACCCTCTCGCTCCCGCGTAAAGGTAAAGGTTGTTCTCCCTAAGCGCGGACGTGTCGGCGGCGGTGACGTAATGGTATCTGCTGTATTCATCGCCCACTCCGACATCTATTTTCGAAATGAAGGAATTTTCTTTCCACGGTTGAAGCCTGATATACAGTTTGTTGTCCAATACTCCGCGGCCAAGCGAATCTGCGTCGGTCCCGTTCGTGAAGATCCTTCCGTAGTGGCTGTATTCGAGGGCGTGGCCTATGAATGCCGTCGTTATGTCGTCCTGCGCCACGTAGGTGCTGTCCTTGGCCAATCTTCTCTCATTTATGAAGTTGAAAGGAATGCGGAGCTGTTGGTCGACATAGAAGGTGGTCTTCTTGGTGGTGGAGGATGCGGCTGTCATAGCCACTCCCACTTCCTTGGAATCTATGGTAGTGTCCCTTATCTCCGAGATATCCGTGATGCCTCCGTTCTCGCCCATCGAGATGTTGTTGCTTATCAGGGCGGCGTTCATAAGGTATTTTTTGCCAAGGTAATTGACGCCCAGACCAAGTGTTTTGTTGGCGGTCTTTTCGTTCAGCAGTATTCCGGCTCCGCCCCATTTTTCGTAGAGGATGCTGAAATTCAGTTCCGGCGTGATGTTCTGGGTGGTAAGGAAGTGAAGGTTGTCGGATTCCTTGGCATCGCCGGCCATAAGGGTGCCGAAATATGCCAATTCAGTATGCGGAGTCTTGGAGTTGTACTGCCTGAAATTGTCCGGGCTGTAGCTCCAGGCGCTGTATGATTCCCAGAAACCTGTCTTATAGGATTGTCCTCTCAGAAAGAAATTGTAGTACTGCACAGGGGATCCTGCCACTCCGAGCCAGGTGGCGTTGACGTCGCGCCGCTGGAAGTCATAGTCGTAGAAGTGGTAGTTGTAGCTCGTGTCCGGAATCTCCACCTTGAGGCTTTGGAAGTCCCTGTCCGCAGTCCAGGATATGATGCGCTTGTAGTGCATTGAATCCGCTATGGCATAGGTGTCCAGAATGCGCGGAGTATTTTTTGTTATGCTGTCCTTGATGGCTTTCTTATCCTCTTCGACGATCCGCAGTGAGTCCGTGCGTGCTTTCTTGCGCAGTTCACGCTGCTGGGCATCGTATTTTTTCTTTTCTTCCTTTGTCAGGGACGCATACCATTTTTTGAATGCCTCCTTGGCCCTGAAAGTGGAGTCCGCTTTGTAAAGGGAGTCGAGTTTGACGGCTTCGCAGAGCAGAAGCGAGTCGCCGCTCGCGCGAAGAGAATCGCTCGTCTGGCGGTGTGTCAGGGAATCCAGCAGGGCTACGTAGTATTTATACCTGAAAGGGTCTATATCTTTCAGAGAGTCAGGCGCCTGTATGGTGTCTCTGGCTGAAAGGACCGTCTGCACGGCGGAATCCGGAAGATCCATAATAAGGGAATCCGGTCCTCCGAGAAGGGAATCGGCTATCTGTACGGAAGAAAAATCACCTTTCCGTCCTATCTTATAATTGTCTTTAGGGTATATGACCGTGTCCGGTGCGGCTGCACCTTCGGCTTTTGAAGTGGAAAGCGATGCGGGTCCTGCCGTCATCTCCGAGGCTATTCCTATCGTAATGCTGCCAAGCAGCAGAAAGGGAAAAAGTATCTTTCCTTTAAGATTCATTCGTCTACCAGATATATGTCGTCTCCTTTCTGCGCGAAATGAAAGCGCTCCCTGGCGAATTTCTCCAGAGAGTCCCTGTCGTGATTAAGGAGGTAGATGGTTCTGTCCAATTCTTTGATTTTGTCTTGATTGGCCTTGATCTCACGGTTCTGTCCGGAAATGGTGATTCCGGCCTTCATCCACTGGAACAAATTGCCGCTTTTGAGGCACAGAAAAATCAGGAAAAAACAGAAGGCTATGATGCTCACGCGGATAAGGGAACGCTGCTCGGCGCGGTTTCCGTCTTCTCTTTTGTCCCAAATTTTATGCATTATGCCCATAATTGCGCAAATTTAACTAAATTTGCCGAGTTCTAAAATACGAAACAAATGAAACCTACACTTCTTGTTTTGGCTGCCGGAATGGGCAGCAGATATGGTGGATTGAAACAGATGGATCCGCTCGGTCCTTCTGGAGAGACCATAATAGATTATTCCATATATGACGCTGTCAGGGCCGGCTTCGGTAAAGTCGTCTATATCGTCAGGGAATACTTCAAGGATCAGATGGAGCAGACAGTCAAGGAGAAATACTCCGGAGTCAAATGCGCAGACGGCACTCCTCTCGAGTTCGATTTCGTGACTCAGGAACTGACCAGGATTCCAGCAGGGTATGCGCTTAATCCTGAAAGGGTCAAGCCTTGGGGAACGGCACACGCCGTGCTTATGGCAAAGGATGTCATCAAAGAACCTTTCGTGGTCATCAACGGTGACGATTTCTACGGACAGACTTCCTTCAAGATAGCAGCGGACTGGTGTCACGCGCACGAGAATTCTCAGAACGTGTACGCTCTTGTGGGCTTCGAAATAGACCATACGCTCTCGGAGTCTGGCGGCGTGTCACGCGGAATCTGTACTTATAATGCTGAAGGCAAGCTTCTTGACGTGGTGGAGACGCATAATGTGATGTTCGATGCGGACGGCGTTCTGCGCGGAGACAACTCGATCACTTCCGAGAGAGGCGAAGTGAAGGCGAAGGACCTCTGTTCTATGAATATGTGGTGTTTCACCCCTGATTTCTTCGAAAAGGCCGAGAGTCTTTTCAAGAAATTCCTCGATGAGAACAGCGCTGAACTCAAGAAAGAGTTCTATATTCCGTTCGTGGTGGATTGCGCCATCAAGGCGGGAGAAGGGGAGTGTGACGTTCTCAATACTCCGGACAAATGGTTCGGTGTCACATTCAAGGAGGACAGACCTCTGGTTGTAGCCAAATTCGCTGAACTGGTCCGCGACGGAGTTTATCCGTCTCCGCTCTATGGAAAGAACTAAAGGATTGTCGTGGGCGCCATCGTGGGGAGGAATCATCGCGGTGGCGGCCTCTTTTCTGGCCGGTGCCGTTCTGGGATCGGCTGTTACATTGCTTCTCACTCAAAAAGGCGTCGGAATGGATGCCTGTATGCTGGTTTCTTATCCTGTGATGTTCGTGTTCACAGCACTGCTGGTATATGTGAGAGGAAAGCGACCGGATGCCGTTAAGAGTCGTCTTGACAGGCCTGTCTTAAGGAGCAGTTGGTATCTGTTCCCCTTGGTGATGGTGCTGACATTCTCGGCTTCTTTCGTGTGCGATGTCTTCTCCATGGTGCTTCCGCAGATGCCGGAGAGCATACAGAAGGCGCTTGAATCCGCTACGGGAGGCAATTTCTGGTTTAATCTTCTCAGCGTGGCCGTACTTGCTCCTGTTCTTGAGGAGTGGCTGTGCAGAGGATTGGTACTCAGGGGATTGCTGACTAACGGAACCAAACCGGTGCTTGCCATAATAGTGTCAGCTCTCTTTTTCGCCATCATTCACGGGAACCTCTGGCAGGCCGTTCCTGCATTTGCGTTGGGCTCGCTGTTCGGATATGTATATTATAAGACGGGAAGTCTGAAACTCACTGTCCTTATGCACTTTACTAATAATTTCATCTCGCTTGTAGTGAGCCGCTGCGAAGAAATCGGTCAGACTGACGGATGGATGGACATTATGCCTGTGGAGTGCTATTGGGTGCTATTTACAGTTTTCGCACTCTCGCTGGTAGTCGGCATATGTGCGCTCAGCCGCCTGAACATCGTGGATTCTGAGTATGTCGGCACCGTGGCGTAAGGCCAGAAGGTGGTAATATTCGGTATTCCCTTCAGTGAATCTTTTATCGGCTGCTCCTATCAGAATGGGGCGGCCGAATTTTTTCAGCTGTTCCAGGTTCTCGATTATCTCTATGTTCTGCTCCGCGGTCTTGGCAAATCCCAGCCCCGGATCCAGAATCCATTCCTTTACCCCCAGCCGTGAGGCTTTCACGCTGAACTCTTCAAAATATTCCGTCAAGGTCCGCATAATGGGTTTGTCCGCTGACGCCAGGGAGTCCATCGTGCGCGGATTGCCTTTCTTGTGCATCGCGATATAGGGAAGGGCCAATTCCGCCACCAGAGCCAGCATCCTTGGGTCGTCTTCTCCGGCCGATATGTCGTTGACTATGAACGGCCCCACTACTTCGAAGGCCCTGCGCACTATTTCGGCACGGGTGGTGTCTATCGACAGTTTTTTTTCTGAATGCCAATTCTTCAGAAAGCCCTCCAGTCTCGACCATTCTTCTTCCAATGTAACATTTTCTGCTCCCGGTCTTGTGGACACCGCACCCACATCCACTATGTCCGCGTCGCTGCGCAGAATGGAGTAGTTGTACCTGCTTTTCTCGAAAAAAGAGTCCGGCGTCAGATTGATTATGCCCATTAATTGTACCATATCCGTTTGGGTGTTATGTTTTTTGCCGTTCAGCAGAAGTCCCACCGGCTTTCATTATCGGTTTTGAAACTGATATCATCAGTTTCGGCATTACTGAAAGACGAGTGCAAATATGCGCAAATATTTTGATTGTTTTTTCGTAGAATTCCGACATCCAAAGCCGGGGAATGTGTAGAAATTAGCTATTTTTGCAGTATTATTCGCGAAACTTGAGTATGCTTATAGTATTGGAAGGACTTGACGGTGCAGGGAAATCCACGCAGGTCAAAAAATTGAAAGAATATCTGGACCACAGGTGCGGCGGGTGTGAGTATATACATTTTCCGCGCTATGATGCCCCTGTCTATGGGGAGTTGATTTCGCGTTTCCTGCGGGGTGATTTCGGGGCCAATGATGCCGTACATCCTCAGTTGGTGGCGCTTCTGTTCGCGGAGGACAGGCACGGTGCGGCGCCTGAGATTAAAAAACTTCTTGCGGAGGGGAAAACCGTTCTTCTCGATCGCTACGTCTATTCCAATATAGCATATCAGTGTGCCAAGCTTTCGGATGAGAAGGCTGCGGATGAACTTCGCAGGTGGATATTCCGCACGGAATTCGGTGACTTCGCGGAACCTGTGGCCGACCTGAACATCTTTTTGGATGTGCCAATAGGCTTTGTGGAGAAGAATCTGAGTCATTCCAGGAGAGGGGATGACAGGAACTATCTTGCCGGAGCACAGGACATACACGAATCTTCCATAGCTTTTCAGAAAAGGGTGAAGCAGATGTATCTCAAGCAGGCCGCTGAAGATCCTTCACTCAGAGTGGTGGATTGTGCCGATCAGCAGGGACGGATGCTTCCTTCAGAGGATATATTTTTGAAAATAAAGAAATTGGTGGATGAGGCGCTTTAGTTTTTCCCGACGGCTTTCTGCTTTTATCCTGGGGGCGGTTTTTCTCGTGGGCGGTCTTTTCAAGTTGATGGACCCGGTGGGAAGCACTCTTGTAATGGAAGGGTATCTTAATTTTCTGCATCTTTCTTTTTTGAGAGGATTGGCAGGATATGCTTCGCTGTTTTTCAATCTGTTGGAGTGTTTTATAGGCATCTCTCTTATCAGCGGTATATGGGTCAGGGTGATGCGTAATCTTACGCTGGCGCTGTTGTCGTTTTTTACCTTGCTCACGCTGCTTCTTCTTATTTTAAATCCGGAGATGGACTGCGGGTGTTTCGGGCAGGTGGTCCATCTTACTCATCTGCAGAGTTTTCTGAAGAACGTTTTGCTGTTTGTCCTGTGGGCTATAGCGTTTCTGCCGTATGCTAGAAGTTATCCGCGACCGCTTTACCGTAAAATCTTGAGCGGTGTGGCTTATGTGATGGTGATAGTTTTCACCGTTTATTCTTATGTCAATCTTCCGCTTCTGGATCTTACTGACCTTCATACCGGTAAGGAGATTGAGGAAGGGGATATCAGTCTTATGGATTCGGAAGGGGAGTACGTGGATTCTCATCTGCTGAAGGGGAAGGTGGCTTTCATCTCCGTATATGATCCGGAAAAGGTGGACGCCGAAGATCTCGCTTTGATCAGGACCAATTCGAGAAAGGCCGGGATGCGTACTGTGCTTGCCGTCAACGGCGAACTACCTTTCGACGAGAATAGGGCGTATTTTTCTGACAGACGCACTCTTATGAGTCTTAATCGTGCAAATATGGGGGTCACGTTCATATCCGGCGGGCAGATAGCTCAGAAATGGACACCACGCGAATTCTTGTCCTTCGATGAAGAGTCGCTTCGCGCCATTACATCTACTGACCCCTCTGAACTGATTATAGACGAGGGACTTGATGGAAAACGCAAATTCGAGATCTTTGCGCTGATATTTTTTGTCATCCTTTTGGTTTAGGATTTCTGTTGAAAGATTTTGCGAATTCAAAAAATAATGTTACTTTTGTAATCCCATCGCGGGGTAGAGCAGTTGGTAGCTCGTCGGGCTCATAACCCGGAGGCCGGAGGTTCGAGTCCTTCCCCCGCTACTGAAAGAAACCTTAACCGGTTTCTTTTTTTTGTTTATATTACTTTGAAAATGTGTGCTTCAGGTAATCCCTGACGTAGGTTTCAAACTCCGGGCTATCCAGAATCGTGATTTCATTGGCAAGTCCGACATAGAATCTGCAGGCTCCCGCCCAATTGCAGATATCGGTGTCCAGAATCCAGTTGTTGTCTTTGCCTTTGATCTGTTTCTCTGCCAGTGGGTATTCTTCGATGAGCAGGTTCTTCGCCTTCACCGTCATCTGCCATTTCAGATGACCGCATCCCTGTCCCGACATACGGAAAATGTCCATTTTCTGCTTGCGGTGGTTCTCTTCTTCTGTCCACGGTTCTTCCAAAACTATCACATCGCCTATTCTGTCTATCTTGAAAGTCTTGTTATGTCCGTCCTCCAGATCGAAGGCGCACACGTCTATGTAGTCGGATGTGAATTCGTACGGCTCCACGAGTCGGTCGCGTATCGTATGGGAGTTGCCTGATTCGTAGTTTTTCAGAATTACTTTTTTCTTTTCTTCCGCAGCACGCGTGAGTTCCTGTACGTGCATTGCGTTGCTCCTCTTGTCCACATAGTCCGCTATGGCTGTCTGGCTGTACACCACTGCCAATTTATCCTTGATACCTTTTTTCAGTGAGTTGGTAGGGGAGAGAGCGTCGATAAGCGAATTGATGAGGTAGGATTCTTCCTCGGAGAAATAGAGCAGTTTGTCGAAATCCGGCAGCACTTTCGGCGCTTTCTCCAGCTTGTATGTGTTCGTGCAGATTCTTGTCACGGCAAATCCT
This sequence comes from Treponemataceae bacterium, assembly GCA_963635625.1. Taxonomy (GTDB): domain Bacteria; phylum Bacteroidota; class Bacteroidia; order Bacteroidales; family UBA932; genus Cryptobacteroides. The sequence goes on from CAVHGF010000012.1 coordinate 43,230, forward strand.
GCGCTCTTGAACGTGTCGATGTAACGGTAAATGGTTCTTTCCGACATATCCAATTTCTGGGAGATCTCCTGGATGGTATAATTGAAACTGCCTGACATCATCTTCATCAGGCGCAGCATACGCTCAAATTTCGGCTGGTCCATATCGTTATATCAACTAAATAGAGTATCTCGTTTTCTGCTTTTCCAAATAAGATTTGTGTTCGTCGGCGGTGAAGTTAGCAATTTTCGCCTTTACGAACAACCTTGGAAATATTATTCCGAGCTGAGAAAAAGAAGAAATTGCTAAAACCATATGGAAAATCATAGTATCTTTGGTTTGTATTTTAAAAAATACTTCTTATCTTTGTAAACAATTAATTATATCACAACTATTATGGATAATGCTCAAATATTCGCCTTAAGACTTAAAAATGTCAGGACTTTAAAGAATATGTCGATGGCAGCTTTGAGTAAAGCCTTGGGCGATATTGTTTCCTCACAGTCAATTTACAAATATGAGTCTGGTAAGATGCTGCCCTCAAGCAAAGTCATTATCGAACTGTCTCGTTTTTTTGATGTCCCTATGGACTATTTCTTTCGTCCTTTTACCTCCAGTATCACAAATGTTGAATTTCGAAAAAAATACAAACTCGGAGTTAAAGAAAGGAATGTTATCCAGTCGAGGGCATCTGATCTTCTTGAGCGTTTTGTTGAAATTAGTGATATCTGTAATGAAATTCTTCCGAACTTTTCAATATCAGAAGGTCCGGTCTCAACAAAAGAAGATGTAGTAAGAGTGGCTGAGACTCTTAGGCGTAAATGCAGTATACCGGAGGATGGTATAGATAATGTAATCACCTTTTTGGAGTCTCTTGGGATTATTGTCATAGAGATTGATGCTACTATGGATTTCGATGGGTTCAGTGGTATGGCGGACAAGACACCAATCATTGTGTTAAATAAAGAGTACTCTTCTGAACGTAAGCGTTTTACGGCGCTGCATGAACTTGGGCACCTTGTTATGCGTTTTGACCCGGCTGTAACGAAAAAAGATATCGAAAAATTCTGTCATCTCTTCGCAGGGGAAATGCTAATATCTGCAAATCAAATGAGAGCAATTCTCGGGGATATTTCCTGTCGAAAAATCAGTCTTCAGGAGTTTGCTGATATTCAGAAAATATATGGTATTTCGATTGATGCCTTGATGCACAAGGCAATGGATTTCAGTATGATAGGGGAGCCAAAGTATAGGAACTATAATATTCTAAAACGCACTAACCGTGCATTCTCCGACTATGCGGAAAAATCGCGCTATGTGGAAGAACATACTGACCGTTTTGAAAAAATGGTTTATCGTGCATATGTGAATGAATTGATTACTGGTTCCAAGGCTTCAAGCCTTCTTGGTATCTCTATGCAAGAAATGATGGAAAAAGCAATGTTTGTATAAGGTATGGATAAGCTTGTTATCAGTGATACAAACATATTGATTGATCTCTGGACAATGCGGTTGGTTGGGGAATTCCTAATGTTGCCATTTGAGATTTATACTGTTGATATGGTATTACGTGAGATAGAGCAGCCGGACCAAAATGATATAATACGGAGTGTTATTAAGATGGGTAAACTTGGGATTTTCCAAACTGAATCAAATGAGCTCAATGATGTGCTTGCACTTATAAGCAGCAATTTGAGCATCACGGATGCAGCAGTATGGTTCCACGCTAAAAAGCACTCAGCGCTTCTTCTTACCGGGGACAACAGGCTTCGTAAACTCGCAGAAGCTGATAATGTACGAGTAGCCGGAGTGTTATACATTTTGGACAAGCTTATTGATTATGAAATAATTCCGGCAAGCTATGCTGCAGAATGTCTCGAACATTTAAAAGAAAAAAACAAGCGTCTTCCTCTGGTAGAAGTTGATAGCCGATTAAAGCAGTGGACTCAAATAGATAAAGATATGGAGGGTAAAGAAATGTAAAGATTCGATTTGAGGTCAGACATAAAATGAAGCCTATCTTTGGGGAACGAAAGGCTTCAAGGGTTTCAAGCAATGAGGGTGCGACCTCCCAC
>CAVHGF010000013.1:0-44077 GCA_963635625.1 Treponemataceae bacterium
TGGTGCCTTCTCTGGAAGCTTCTGAAGGAGAACGTGCTGGATTGGTGGGACTGAAGAGGCTCCCGGAGCAGGAGGCTAAGCCTATGCTTTTCGCGGAGCATTAGTTTTTCCGGACATACACGAACCACGTAATTCGCCAATTCAAGTGAACAGTGCAACACTGTCAAATTGAATTCAGCATTTTTAAAAACCGGAAGATCACGGATGTGCCACTGAGTGCGGTGTATGGCGTATTGGTGATCTTAGGCCCTGTTTTGAAAGGGGGCATAGGATCAGCGATGTGCCCTGTAGGCCCTTCAGTGCGTGATTGGCGATCTTCCGATTTTCAGATAAGATTCTGATTGTGTACGAAGAACTTGTCACGCACTTGTCCTGCCTTTAGCTGCGTCGCTCCCCAGTGACGCCGGCATCAACGTCGGTGTAATCTGTGCAGGCTTGTGTCTATCAACAGGCGTAACTCAATATGGGCAAAATTATATCTGCAAGCAATGGGCATGATTCTGCTGCGATTTTTACTCTTTATGTGGATTGAAATGCTTACCTTCGCATAAAATGGTTGCTGTTTATGGCGAAGAAGTCTCAAATACAATCCTCCGAACCGGTCACAATTTGTAACACCCATAATATCCTACTTATAGAGCAGCGAATATATACTGTACGAGGCATTCAAGTCATGCTTGACCGCGACCTTGCAGAGCTCTACTGTCAGAAGGCTTTGTATCATGCACAGAATTGACTTAAGACAGGCTTACTCCTGCCCAAAGATAGGGGTACATTGTAGTTCTATATGCAGCCTTCCCTAAAATCAGGGTAGTTCCAAATTGGCCAAAAGTATTAAATTTGTGAAAATAGGAACAAGCCGAAAACATGAAATACAGGAAACTTACGGAAAAGGAAATCGCGGCGCTGGAATCGCAGTCGTGCTCAGCCGAAGACTGGGAGGCGATAGAGGTTGGAGACGGCTTCTCAACCAACTATGTGCGTTCTGTGCGTTTTTCCGGCAAAATCCGTCTGGGGGCTTTCTGCAAAGAATTCACGCTTCCTGGCGGCATTAAGAAACACTCGGGGCTCCATAACGCCACCCTTCACAATGTCACGGTGGGTGACGGCTGCTGCATCGAGAACGTCAAGAACTATATCGCCAACTATGAGATAGGACACGACTCGTTCATCGAGAACGTCGACATCATCCTGACTGACGGCCCGTCGTCGTTCGGAAACGGAGTCGAGGCGTCGGTGCTCAACGAAACCGGCGGGCGCGAGGTCGTCATATACGACAGGCTCACGGCGCAGACCGCATACATTATGGCTCTCTACCGCCATCGTCCTGAACTTATCGGACGACTGCGCGAACGCATAGGGCAATATGTCGCCGGCGTCACTTCCCGGACGGGATATATCGGCTCGAATGTGACCATCGTCGACGCCGGATACATAAAGAACGTGAAAGTCGGCGACTTCTGCAAGATTGAGGGGGCTTCGCGGCTCAAGAATGGAAGCCTCAATTCCAACAGGACAGCTCCAGTCCACATCGGAGTGGGCGTCATCGGCGATGACTTCATCGTGTGCAGCGGCTCCTCGATTGAGGATGGCGTGACCTTCTCCCGCTGTTTCGTTGGCCAGGCCTGCCATCTCGGACACAATTACTCGGCTTGCGATTCTCTCTTCTTCAGCAACTGTCAAGGCGAGAACGGCGAGGCGTGCGCGATATTCGCCGGACCCTACACGGTCACGCACCACAAATCGACGCTGCTCATCGCCGGAATGTTCTCCTTCATGAATGCCGGTTCCGGTTCGAACCAGAGCAACCACATGTATAAGCTGGGGCCAATTCATCAGGGCATAATGGAACGCGGAGCGAAGACCACCTCCGATTCCTACATACTCTGGCCAGCCAAGGTGGGCGCCTTCTCTCTTGTGATGGGCAGGCACGTCAGTCATCAGGACACTTCTAACCTGCCTTTCTCCTATCTTATTGAGAACCAAGGCACTTCGTTCATCATGCCGGGCGCAAACCTCAAGTCTGTCGGAACCATCCGAGACGCGAAGAAATGGCCTCAGAGGGACGGACGCAAGGATCCGGACAAACTCGACATGATAAACTACAACCTGCTGAGTCCATACACGGTGAACAAGATGCTCAAGGCCGTGGAGATACTCAATGACCTTCAGAAGACTTCCGGAGAGAACTCGGCGTCCTATTCCTACCAGAGCGGCGTGATAAAGAGGACTTCGCTTCTGAAAGGGCTGAAATATTATGGGTTAGCCATTGATAAGTTTCTCGGCAATTCATTCATAACCAGACTGATGAGCTCAGAATTCGAAGATCTTGAAAGTCTTCGCGAGGCTTTGAAGCCGGAGTCGCAAACCGGGCTCGTGCACTGGGTCGACCTGGCCGGACTGATTGCTCCGCGTTCGGCGGTGGAGAAGCTGATGGACAGAATCCAGGACGGGGAAATCTTCTCTGTAGATGAGATAACTTCCGGATTTGCCGAAATTCACGGCAAGTATTATGAATACGAGTGGACATGGGCTTACAGGATTATCCGGGAATATTACGGAATCGACCTCTCTCAGGCTTCTGCTGAGGATATGCTCGGTCTTGTGGAACGATGGAAGAACTCCGTCGTCACACTCGACAATCTGGTCTATGAAGACGCCCGCAAAGAGTTCAGCCTCTTTGCGATGACCAGTTTCGGCGCTGACGGAGGAGAGGAACGAAGGATTCAGGATTTTGAGCAGGTGCGTGGCTCAAGTTTCGAGTCCAATTCGTTCGTCGCCTCAATCAGGGAGCATATACGGACGAAGTCGGAACTCGGTGAGGCGGCCTCTGCGAGGATAAAAGGGATTATGTAGCGAGGACCGTCATCACCCTCGGCCGCCGCGACGGCCGATATGCTCTGGTGGAAATAAAGATAGACGGTGACGGGAATATAGAGGCCGGAGCCGCTTCCCTTCTTACTCACAAAACCCCTCACGCTGAACGATAGTTTCTCGAAGATGTGCAGTGTTATAAATAAAAATTCGTACTTTTGACCTTGCATTCCACAAGGAATGTAAACATATTTCAAATAGCGTTTGCTATTTATTCGGAACACTCAAAACTTGGCAGTTTTTAAATCAACTCCGGATAAGTCAGTAAACGTCCTCGCTTTGCGTGGATGTGACTTTTCCGTTGATAGGTTTGCCAAGACCTTGAGTGTGGATTATGAACATCCACGCTTTTTAGTCTTGGTAGCCTCCGTTTAAGTCGCTTTCGCTCTTGAAAAACAAACGAAAGCAAGACTTATGGCAGGTAACAGGAATCTTGGAGCGGCAAAAGCGGCCAAGAACGATGAATTCTACACACAATACCCCGACATCCAACGGGAGATTAATGCTTATCTGGACTACGATCCGAATGTGTTCAGGGACAAGACAGTGCTTCTGCCCTGCGACGATCCCGAATGGAGCAATTTTACCAAGTTCTTCGCCCAGAACTTCCAGCTTCTCGGCCTTAAGAAACTCATTTCCACAAGTTTTGCTCCCGAAAGCAAGAAATACAAGCTTCCATACCAGCCAACCCTCTTCGAGACCGAAAGCCCGCTTTTCGATAAGGACAAAAACAAAAAACACGGTAAGATATTCATCCTAACCCAAGACATCACAGGGAATGGCCGCATCGACATCAATGACCTGGAATGGAATTATCTGGAGGGCGACGGGGACTTCCGCAGTAAGGAGATACGCGCCCTGCGAGACGAAGCTGACATCATCGTGACCAATCCGCCGTTCTCATTGTTTAGGGAGTTCGTTGTATGGCTAATGGAAGCAGACAAAAAGTTCGTAATTGTTGGCAACCTCAACGCCATTTCATACAAAGAGGTCTTTCCTCTCATAAAGGGCAATAAGATGTGGCTGGGGAACGGTTTTGCTGCCGGATGTGCATATTTCAAATTCATTGGAGACCCTTCTTCCTTTGGAGATGGCGTGTATAATCCGGAGACTGGACTTGTCAAATTCGGTAATTGCTGTTGGTACACCAACCTCGAGCATGGCCGCCGACACCAACCGTTAAGGTTGATGACAGCAGCAGATAATTTCAAACACAGCAAATACAAAGAAATCAGAGGCAGAAAGGAATATATCCATTATGAGAACTACGATGCCATAGAAGTTCCTTTTACGGACGCTATCCCTTCCGACTATGACGGAGTGATGGGCGTCCCTTTGACATTTCTTGACAAATACTGTCCCGACCAATTTGAGATAATAGGACATCCGCATGGAGACTACGGATTGGCGTTGGGACTGAAACCCTTTCCGAGGGAATTGAGACAACTGTACAAAGGGTTGAGAGATGGTGACCTGTACTATCTTGATGATGATGGCAGTCCAGTGTTGCCTTACCGAAGAATATTAATCCGCAAAATCCACCAGCAATGAAAACAGAACTCCAAAAATACACGGTCGCCGAGATTTGCGACGGCTTCGAGTACAACGAGCTTGAAGGCAAGGGGCTTTACGGCCTTTCTGGGCGGCTGACCATCCAGCCCGAATACCAGCGCAACTACATCTACGCCGACGGCAAGAGGGACGTGGCCGTCATCGAGTCCGTGCTGAAAGGCTATCCCCTCGGTCTGATATATTTCAATAAGGTTGACGGCGGCAGGCTGGAAGTGCTTGACGGCCAACAACGCATCACCTCCCTCGGACGTTTTGTCAAGAACAAGTTCGCCGTAAAAATCAACGGCTTGGAGCAGATATTCGATGGCCTCAACGAGGGGCTTCAGAAAAAGATTCTCCAAACTGAACTTTTGGTGTATATCTGTGAGGGAGAGGGCGAGAAGGCCGAGGACGAAATCAAGGAATGGTTCAAGACCATCAACATAGCCGGCATCCCCCTCAACCGGCAGGAGGAACTGAACGCCGTGTATTCAGGCCCCTTCGTCTCCGCTTGCAAGGCCGAATTCAGCAACTCCCAAAACGCCAACATCCAACGTTGGGAAAGCTACGTCAAAGGCCCCGCCAACCGTCAGATGTTCCTCGCCACCGCCCTCGAATGGGTCAGCCGAAGCATGGACGCGCAAGACAAGGTGAGTTCCTATATGAGCAAGCATCGCCGCGACACCTACATCGGAGAAATAAAGACTCACTTCAACACCGTAATCGATTGGGTGGACGGCAAATTCGATGACGTTTTTCCCGAAATGCAGGGGCTGGACTGGGGCGAGTTCTACGACCGATTCCACAACCTTCCCTACGACCACAGCGAACTTTCCGCCAAGGTAAGGGATCTTATGTCCGATGACTTCGTTACTAACCGCAAAGGCATATTCGAATACGTCCTCGGCGGCTGCAAGGACACGAAGCTTCTGAACGTCCGCCTCTTTGACAAGCCCACAATGCGAAAAGTCTATGACTCCCAAACCGAAAAAGCCAGGGCAAAAGGGGTATCCAACTGCCCTCTCTGCGCCATAGGTCACGAGGCGAACCGCATCCGTATCTGGAAACTCGACGAAATGGATGCCGACCACGTGGCTGCCTGGTCCAAGGGAGGATCCACTGACATCTCTAACTGCCAAATGCTCTGCAAAACCCACAATAGAGCCAAAGGGAATCGATAACTGTCACAAACCAAGACTTATGTACCGGAAGAATATTTCTAAAAAGGACAAGGTGAACATCAGTGAAGAAAACGGAAGACAAAGCAGGTAATCACCGGAAAAACTTTCCGAGCCAGGTCTGGTCCACACGGACAAGACCGGCTGCAGCCTGACGGATGGAAGGGTTGCGGGAAAGGATGCCGAGGGCGTCGTTATAGATGTTCTGCCCTATCTGAAGCATCTGCATCTCCCCTTTCTCCGGATAAGCGAGGGTTATCTCCCCGTCCGTGCCGTCCGCACGGTAGAACTTCAGCGGGACATCCTTTTTAATCTCCTGAGCGGTAACGAATTTGCATATCTCTATGGCTATATCGTCCAGCCCCGCATCGAAGATGTTTATCTTCTCTATGAGCTCGCCCACACTTCCCACAAGTCTGCAGGTATAGCCCTCCAGCCCCGGCGAAGACATAGACGCGGTACTTAAAACCAGCAGAAGATTATTGTTCGAGTCGTGATAGATGAACGGATCGTCACTCAGATTCACCGCCCCGCAATGCGGACAGGCGTGAAGAAAAAACGTCCCGTCTTTTATCTTTTCCTTCAAAGAAGGATCCTTGGCCACATCCACGCTTCCTGCCGCACCGGAAGAAAAGGCCTTGCCGCACTTGCTACAAATCATAAGTGAACACAAAATAACTTTCAACTTTCCTGGTGTCAGTATTATAACCCGCCTTCACACCCACTCTCATCGTAGTCGGCAAGAACCATATATTGCCTATCACCACGTCAAAATAGCTTCCCACCACGTGCCAAGATTTGGCATCCAGCACTTCTTCCCTATTATATTCATAGAACGGTATCAGCTCGAAGTTCCTGATATACACCATTGGGGAATATTTAGCACAGTCAATGGACAGAAAAGGAATGCCGTATCTGACGCTTGCGGTCCAAATGCCAGACCTGTAGTCGGCATCAGGAACATTGACAAGGGTGCTTGTATACTTGGCATTAAGAGCGATGGAATGCGTCTTGTAAAATCCCGGCAGATAGCCGTAGACCGTTGCCGAAGGGTAAAGATTGGCATTCACGACAGAATTGGCAGTCTGATACCTGGATACCTCTATGCTGGTTCCGATTCCGAGACGAGGGAAGATGGTGCTTGTCCGTGCAGGCAGAACCGAATAGGCCCTGATTCCACCGGATATTATTCCTATCTTCGGTACCCTTTCATACGTCACGACAGGAATAATCGCTGAACTCCAGGCATTTCGTGAAAGATTGAACGGAATATACGAACGGACGACCATATCGTAAGTTTCTCCGTATGTGTTGACCGCTTTGAACTGGAAAACAGGATAAAGCCCCCTGTAGGTCAAATTGACGGACTCCCTTATCCTGAATTGATTTCCCGTGGATATAAGTCCCGCGCCTGCGCTACCGTAGAAGGTGCTGAGAGTGTTCTGAAAATATATCATCGGGCCAATTCCGCCTGCTTCTGTCAGCTTCTCATAAGTCAGCGAGCTGAGCTCATCAGCCTCCGAATAAACCGGCGACCACGAATGCACGCGGATGGCGTGGCCAATCTTGCTGTATCTCTTCGTCTCGCCCATCTGCACCAACTCTTCCCGCAGCGGTGCGATATGTTCTACCGCAGAGAGCGAATCAGCCAATGCGTAGGCGTGTCTCTGGCTGAAGTTCACCGCTTTACAAGGAAGGTCCTCCCTGGTGGAAACACATATATTACGGCCTCCTGTCGAAAGCACGGTAAAATAAAGGCTGTCCCCTACGAACACGAAATCCTTGCCTCCGCGAGGAAGATTTGTCAATTGGCATACATCGCCCGTCTGAATATCAAGCGAATAGAGCTCATTAACGCCCGTGCGGTCAGATGTAAAACACAGACGGGAATTATCCTGAAAGAGATGATTGATCTTTACAAAAGACGCCTCCAAAAGAGACTTGAACCCGTTCTCCACATCATAGATGCCCTGTCCTTCAGGAGTCTGGGCACTCGCGTAAAGATGTCCGTCCACCCACACGGCCTCCAGTACCTGCATAGATGCCGGAGCGAGAAAGGATGCAAGTTCCTTCAGTTTTCCGCCTTCCTCATATACTCTCACCACGACCTCCCCCTTAGGAAGATTCTCCACTACGGCTATCTTGCCCGCCTCTGCGGAAGGATTATACAGCCTTTTTCCTCCTATCTCCGTACGGATGCGTCTGCCGTCAAAAGAGCGGAGGGCGGATGTCGAATGCATCTCCCAGCGCAAATCCGGAATCTCTTCTGTCCAATAAATCTTCCCGTCGCTTCCCTCGAGAGGCGAATCCGCGCCTGTATGCCTTATCACCTTCTTCTTGAATCCATTTGCCGGGTCAAAAGACACCAGAGCAGCATTATCCGCTAATCCTGCCTGAACGGCATAGATCTTCCCTTCGAAAGAGGTCAATCCGCTGTAAGACAGATAATACGGCTCGTTTTCAGTCAATTGGATGAAGTCTTGAAACGGCGCGCGGCTTCTGGTATCATCCATCCACTCCTTCTGAAGCTTCACCGCGAACTTATCGAACTGCTCGCCAAGCGAATTATTGAAGAACTCATCGTGCGGGCCAATTCCCATTCCGCCGGCTGCCAAATAGCCAATCTTATAGTAATCAGGGGTGTAAAGCTTCTGCGAACCATAACGCCACCTGTAAATATCTCTCGTGTCCCCTTCCTCGAAACTCGTCCTGATATATTCCAGGAAATCAGCGGATCGGCCGCGTCCCGATTGGCTCAACGCCGTCTCCGTGGCTACGGCATCACCTTCCATAAACATAGAAGTGGAATACAGCAGACAAAGAGGTCCTGCCAACAGTTCCCCGAAAATATTGAATATATTGAACGGATTGCGGTAAAGGAACTGCATCTGGCTCACGTGCCTGTTCTCGTGAATGGCGAGAAGCGTATGCCACGGGACAGGTTCAGGACTGTACATCGAAGGAGCGGCGAACATCTCCATACGGCTCGGAGTCCACACCACGAAACCGTTGGAAGTGGACGTATAAGGATGAAGCACGACAGGAAGCGGTTTTCTCGTCAGCCTGTCATAACCTACGCTCAGCTTGTATTTTTCCCATTGAAGCGCATATACCCTGGCCAGAGAATCGCAGCCTGCAGGATAGATGAACTGATATGAATCCGTATTGAATGTGTTCCACTTGACAAATGTCCTTTCCGTGCCCTCCACAGCGAATTGCGCATTCGAAGAAACCGCTGCCAGAAGGAAAGTCACTGATAATAAAAAGAATTTTTTCATCTAAGGAAAATTTCGGCAAATGTAAAAAGACAAATAGATTTTAACAAGTTATTTTCTACATTTGCAAAGATTAAAGCACCCGCTATGAAACAATATCTGGATCTCCTTCAACATATTCTTGATAATGGAACGGTTAAGACAGACCGCACAGGGGTGGGGACCAAAAGCGTTTTCGGATATCAGATGCGCTTCGACCTCTCGAAAGGATTCCCGCTTCTCACCACCAAGAAAGTCCATCTCAAATCCATCATCTACGAACTCCTGTGGTTCATAAGCGGAGACACGAATGTCAGGTATCTTCAGGAACACGGAGTCAGCATCTGGGATGAATGGGCAGACGAAAACGGAGACCTTGGCCCTGTGTACGGCCACCAGTGGAGGAGTTTTCCAAAACCTGGCGGAGGGCAGGTGGACCAGCTTTCCGAGGTGATCGACCTGATTAAGAACCACCCGGATTCGCGCCGTATGCTCGTATGCGCGTGGAATCCGGCCGAGATAGACCAGATGGCTCTTCCGCCTTGTCACTGCCTTTTCCAGTTCTATGTGGCGGACGGACGCCTCTCCTGCCAATTGTACCAGCGCAGCGCGGACACCTTCCTGGGCGTGCCTTTCAATATCGCCTCCTACGCGCTTCTTACCCTTATGTTGGCGCAGGTATGCGGACTGCAGCCGGGCGAATTCATACACACCACGGGAGATACGCACATCTACCTCAACCATCTGGAGCAGGTGAAAGAGCAGCTCAGCCGCACGCCGCGCACGCTCCCTACGATGAGACTCAACCCCGATGTGAAGAGCCTGTTCGATTTCAAATACGAGGATTTCACTCTCGAAGGGTACGACCCTTATCCTGCCATCAAAGCACCCGTAGCCGTATAATCTTATGCTGAAATGTCTTATCGCCGCAGTCGCGGACAATTATGGAATAGGAGTCAAGGGCGACCTTCCTTGGCATCTGTCGGAGGACCTGCAATATTTCAAGGCCCAAACCAAAGGCTTTCCCGTCATTATGGGGCGCACCACATATTTTTCCATAGGAAGACCGCTTCCCGGCAGGACCAATATAGTCCTGAATGCCGGTGGTGATCCTATAGAAGGCGTCGTGTGCGTGGATTCCTTTGCACAGGCATACGAGAAAGCTGCCGGAACCGGAGCGGAGAAGTGCTTCATCATAGGCGGCGCGTCCGTCTATAAGGCCGCAATCGACGATATGGATCTTCTCTACATCACGCACGTGCATACGGAAGTTCAAGACGCCGACGCGTTCTTCCCTGTCATAGATAGCGCGCATTGGCATATAAAAGAAAAGACCGACACGCACTCAGACCCTGCGAGCGGCCTCACCTACGAATTCACCGTGTACGAAAAATAAAGACAGCCCTTACGCCAAAAGGCGGGTCAGGCGGACAAAATCTTCCACGCTGAGCTTTTCGGCGCGCAGATCAAAGATGGGGTCTGTCGTAGGCGTGCCTTCCTTAAGAAGCGGTTTGAGGGCGTTACGGAGGGTCTTGCGACGCTGATTGAAAGCGGTCTTAACCACCTGGCGGAACAGACGCTCGTCGCAGTCCAGACTCTTCCGGGAGTTACGTCTGAGCCTTATGACCGCGCTCTGAACCTTTGGAGGAGGACAGAAAGCCCCCGAACCCACGGACATCACGTACTCTATGTCATACCACGCCTGCAAAAGCACCGAGAGTATCCCATAGGTCTTGGTCCCGGGAGGTTCCGCTATGCGATCGGCCACCTCCTTCTGTATCATACATACCACCTCAGGTACCAAGTCCTTATCTTCCAATATCTTGAAGAATATCTGCGATGATATGTTATACGGGAAATTCCCTATGACCTTATAACTTCCGGGGAAGACACGACGCATATCGAGCTTCAGATAATCCGCCTGCAGAAGCTTTCCTACTATTCCCGGAAAATGCTCGCGCAGATACACCACGCTCTCGCCGTCAAGCTCCACAAGCTTCAAGTCAATATCCTCACGCTTGAGAAGGTATTGGCTCAGAACACCCATACCCGGGCCAATCTCCAAAGTATCCCTTACCTCGGAGATGCTCAACGCGTCCACTATGCCCCGCGCTATGCTCTGGTCGGTGAGAAAATGCTGTCCAAGCGCCTTTTTTGCTCTTACCTCCATACGTTCTTCGGAAAACCTTTATACATTAAAAAGGAAGTGCATAATATCTCCGTCCTGCACCACATAATCCTTTCCCTCTATGCCCATCTTGCCGGCGGCACGGCAGGCAGCTTCTGTCTTGAGGGTGACGAAATCGTCGTATTTGATGACCTCAGCCCTTATGAATCCCTTCTCGAAATCCGTATGTATGACTCCCGCAGCACGCGGAGCCTTGTCTCCCTTATGTATGGTCCAGGCACGGCACTCGTCCGCACCGGCAGTGAAAAACGTCTGAAGGCCAAGCAGATGGTATGCGCTCTGGATAAGACGCACCACTCCCGACTCAGAGAGTCCCATCTCTTCGAGAAACATCTGACGGTCATTATAATCGTCCATCTCCGCTATTTCCGATTCCGTGCGCGCAGATATTATGAGAATCTCGGCGTTCTCCTCCTTCACGGCCTCCTTTACAGCATCCACGTACTTGTTCCCCTTGACAGCCGAAGCGTCATCCACATTACAGACGTACATCACAGGCTTGTTAGTCAGAAGAAACAGGTCACGAGCCATCTGAGCCTCTTCCTCATTGGCCGGTGCCACGCTTCTGCAGGATCTGCCCTCCTGAAGGGCGGCACGATAACGGGTCAGAAGAGAGGCCAATTTGGCCGCCTCCTTATCCCCCGCCTTTCCGGCTTTCTCGCACTTCGAAAGCCTGGCTTCCACGGTCTCCAGGTCCTTAATCTGCAACTCGGTGTCCACCACTTCCTTATCCCGGACCGGATCTACCGAACCGTCCACGTGAACCACATTACCGTCGTCAAAACAGCGAAGCACGTGCAGAATGGCGTCGCACTCACGGATATTGGCCAGGAACTGATTGCCAAGCCCTTCTCCGTGGCTGGCACCCTTCACCAGGCCGGCGATGTCCACGATATCCACCGTTGCGGGGATGGTGCGCTGCGGGTAACATATGTCGCTGAGCACCTCAAGGCGCTTGTCAGGCACGTTCGTCGATCCCAGATTCGGCTCTATAGTACAAAAAGGAAAATTGGCACTTTGTGCTTTTCCCGAACTGATACAATTGAAAAGAGTGGATTTGCCGACATTAGGCAGTCCTACTATACCGCATTTTAAAGACATAACTTTTTCTCGAAAAATTCGTGCAAATTTAGCAAATAATCCTCATATTCGTGATGTAAATAATAAACTGCAACTGAACTATGAGACTTATCTTGACCCTTCTTCTTTCAGGAGTCATCGTATTCTGGAACGTAGAGAATTTCTTCGATTACAGACAGAGTTCCACCACCTTGAGCGGAAAAAACTGGACAGCTGGCAGGTTTTATGCGAAAGCCCGCGGCATAGGCAAAGTCATTCTCAGCCTTGCGGACAGCACGGGGACACCTCCGCAACTGGTGGGATTGGCAGAGATAGACTCCCCCGCGAGCTTGAAAGCGATAGTGGGAAGCAGTGTTCTCTACCCCTACCATTACCGCTTCATCCATTTCGAATCACCCGACCCCAGGGGAATAGACTGCGCACTTCTCTACAGAGACTGCTCTCCCATAAACAAGAAAGCCATACCCCTGACGCTGGACGGGAAAGTACTGCCCACAAGGGATATGCTCTTAGTGGATTTTGAAGAGTTTTCCGTGCTGGTGTGTCATCTTCCGTCAAAAAGAGGAAGCTCCGCAGAGGCGCAGCGGAAACGCACCAGAGCCCTTTATATGATTGATTCCATAGCCTCCACCTGCCGTACACGGCTTATCGTAATGGGAGATTTCAACGAAGAGAAATCCCCCGGGATGCATCTTGAGTATCTGACCGAAGTGGAAAGCCCGCAGAAAACCGGAAGCATAAAGTTCCAGGGCCGATGGGAAAAGATAGACAGGTGTCTGGTGAGCGACACCACGGGGATACGCCTCAGAATAGCGGATCTGGATATTCTGAGCGAAAAAGACAAGGGTTACGGAGGCACCAAGCCTCTCAGAACGTATTCAGGCCCCCGATATCTCGGAGGCCTGAGCGATCACTATCCGATAGTGATATATTTTGAATGAAGCTTAGTCTTCCAGCTGGCGGGCGCCGTCTGAGATCACGACGTCATAGACCTTAGGTTCGTGACCGAACTTCTGAGTGAATTCCTTCTTCGCTACGGAGATGAAAGCGTCATAAAGGTCCTTCTTGACGAGGTTGATGGTGCATCCGCCGAATCCTCCGCCCATAACGCGTGAGCCGGTAACGCCTTCCCTGCGTGCAATGGCGTTAAGGAAGTCAAGTTCTTCGCAACTTACTTCATACAGGCGGCTGAGTCCGAAATGAGTCTGATACATCATCTCTCCCACCGTGAAGTAATCCTCCCTTTCGAGTGCGTCGCACACGTCGAGAACCCTCTGAAGTTCACCGATCACGTACTCTGCACGGAGATAATCCTCCTGAGAGATCTCCTCTCTGACATCCTCCAGCCAGAGACGGTTGGCATCTGAAAGGAATTCAACCTCCGGATGATTCTTCGCGATAGCGCGGGCTGCCCTTTCGCAAGAAGCGCGTCTGTCGTTATACGCTGACGATGCCAATTCGTGCTTTACGCAAGAATCCACAAGCACCAGACGATAGCCGTGAGCCTCCGGGTCGAATGGGAAATATTTGTATTCCAATGTCTTGCAGTTAAGTCTTATAAGACAGCCTGCCTTACCGAAGCAAGAAGCGAACTGATCCATTATACCGCAGTTCACACCGCAATAGTTATGCTCCGTGCTCTGCCCTATCTGTGCAAGAGAGAACTTGTCCAGTCCGTTATGGAAAAGAGACTCCAGTGCGTAAGCGAAGCAGCTTTCAAGTGCCGCTGAACTGGAGAGGCCCGCTCCGAGAGGGACGTCACCTGCAAAGACTGCGTTGAAGCCACCTACCTTACCTCCTCTTTTGGCTGTTTCCCGACATACACCGAAAATGTATCTCGCCCAAGCCTGAGAAGGGGCGTCCTGGTCACAGTTGATGGCAAATTCGGCCATCTCGTTGTAATCAAGGGAATAAACGTTGACCTTATCGGTTCCATTCAGTTTGATCTTGGCTACGATTCCCTTGTCTATAGCTCCGGGAAACACAAAGCCACCATTATAATCCGTATGCTCACCTATCAGGTTGATACGGCCTGCGCTTGCAAAAAAAGCCCCTCCCTCTCCAAAGAGAGAAAGGAACTTATCATTGATTTTTTGTTTCATATAGTGCTATTAAAAGTATCTTGCCCTTTCGTCCACTACATCAGCGGCGTCCTGCATTACAGGTAAGATAAGCTGCGAGCTGTACTGTGCCTTCTGTGTAGCGAAACGCTTGGCATCATCCTGCGTGTAGAAGCTGCCGTTAACCTTATTGTCAACCTTGACCACGTAGACTCCGCGAACACCCTGAACTGCTCCGCTCACTGCGCCGACTTCCGTCTTAAGGATAGCTCCCAGAACGGCAGGCTCAACAGCGGCTGCGCTCATAGGTGAGAAGGAAATGTCCTTACGTGATACGGCGTCCGTAGAAAGTGTCGAAGCGATCTGATCGATAGAAGAAAGACCCGCTATCTGAGAAGCGACCTGAGCGCACTTGTTGGCGTTACGCTTCTCCGTATAAAGTACGTTCTCTATCATAGGTGTGAGCTCAGCGAGTGAACGATAACCTGCCTTGCGGACTTCCTTAACGGTAGCGACGAAGAAATATCTGTTGTCCACTGTTATGATTCCTGAAGTCTTGCCCTTCTTGGCGTCGAACACCCAGCGGGTCAATTCCTTCGCGTGATCGATGGATCCGTAAGTATCAGTGCTTTCAAGAACGCTGTTTTGAACGTGTGAGTATACGGAAAGCGAATCAACCGCCTTCTTGTATCCTTCATAAGTCTTTCCTGCTATAGCTGAGAAATTGTTAGCCTGTGCGTAGTATGAACTGTATGTATCCTTGCTTGCGACAGCGCTCTTCTCAAGTATGGCTACCTGCTTCTTTGCCAATGCCTTGGTGGTCTTCGTGACTACCACTACGTGTGTACCGTACTGGCTCTTGACTACATAAGGCTTGTTGACCTGAGCCGTTATCACGCTCTCGAGTCCCGGAATCATAAATGTCTGGGTCATCCAGCCTATGTTGCCGAGTACGCCGTCAGCCTGAGAGTTCTTGTCCGCAGAATATTCGCTGACAAGTGAAGCGAATGCAGAAGGACGCTTGGCTACAACCGTGCAGAGGCTGTCTGCCTTTTTCTGTGCGTCTGCACCCTGAAGCAGAATGTGTTTTACATATACGGAATCAGGAACGACAGCACTCTTGAGAACACGTGCGGCACGGTATGTATTGCCATTCTTGAATACCTTGGAAACTCCCTTTCCTGTAGTGGAGAACACGAAGTTGTCCACGTCTGAGCTGACGGTGGCAAGCTCGCCCTTGCGATACCAGTACTCAGAATAAGGTCTGTCAGAATATTTGAGAAGGAAACTCTTGATATTGTCCGTAGAAGCGAATTCGTCTATCACGCTCTCAACTGAGCTTGCCGCTGCGGCGATATCGTCCTGAGATGGCTTAACCTCGAACACTACATATTCGATGTCACGGTTGGCCACCTGCTTGTAATCCTTCTTGTGGGCGTCGTAATAAGCCCTTACTTCGCTCTTGGAAACATTCACGGTCGAATCACGCTCGAATCCGTAAGGAACGCTTACCAGCTGAATGTCTGCGGTAAGATTGCCCTCGAACACGTCATTGTCCAACTGTGAAGGGGTAAGAATGGAACTGTTTGTGAAAAGAGCTGCGTATTTGCTGTAGAATTGGCCTGTACGAATACTGTTTTTAAGGTAATCCCAGTAAATCTTGACAGTAGGATCGGTCTGTGCGAGGGTATTGATCTCTCTTACACGTGCTGCTGAAAAAGCACCGCTCTCATCGGCAAACATAGGATTCTGAGAGATGGCCGGACTGACGTGCTCCCCTGCGAAAAGGTCCGCAACCTCCGCTTCACTCACACGGATGCCTGCGTTCTCGCAGTTCTTGAAGAACATATAACGGTCCAGAAGAGACTGCCAAGCCGCATTACGTATCTGCTGCTGTACCTGCTCGTTCTGTACGGATGAGCCGGTGGTAATCTCGTTTATTTTGGAAAATTTGTCGACTTCCGCCTTATAATCCTCGTAGGTAATTCCTGTACCTGCTATTTCTCCCACGTTCTGAGGTTTGTCGAACATCCTCATTATGTCATCCATAGGTGCAATAAAGTACAGAAGAGAAAGCGCGATGAGCACTGAAATAGCTACACCGAATTTATCGCGCATTTTTTGAAGTACTGCCATATTATTTTTAAATTTTTAATTTACTTTTCAATTTCCGCTTCCGCGAAAAACAATTATTAACAATAGGGTTGCGAAGTTAATAAATTTTAATCATTTGAGCAACGGTCCTATGAAGTTCACGCTATCTATAGCCACCGTAGTGCTGTCCTGCTGCGTGATTCCGAAACTGTCGAATACGGAAAGCAGTGTCGCGTTCCTGGCCCTGTCGTCAGAACGCATCCCTCTCCCCTGCATAAGTCCCTGCGGAGAATAAAGCTTGACATAACAATCCGTGTAGATTTCCGCCTTCTCCCTGTTCCAGTATATGGTGTCCGTCTCCATAGTCTCGTTCTTTATGACGTTGCTGATGACCACGTTACCATACGCTTCCCAAAGTTCCGACTTCGACATCTTGCCCTCGTTGATATGCTTGGCCTCGTCTGAGCGGATATAAGTCTCCAACAGTCCGTCCTCGGTATAGGCGTACACGTAAAGTCCCTTGGGAAAGGTCTCATAATCAAGCGAATCAGAGGAAAAACGCAGCATCTGTTCCGCCTCCATCCTCTGAAGGATCACACCGTCCTTGGTCTGGACGGCGAACATATCATATACCACTTGGACAGGTGTCTGCGTAAGGTCTATCGCATCCGCCTCCCTCAAATGTGAAGAACACCCGTCAAACAAAGAGATTGCAACCGCGCAAACGGCTGCAATCTTAAATATGAATGATGTTCTTCTTTTCACCTTTCTAGTCCTGTGTTCTGACGGTCGTCACAGAGCGGAATCCGCCGCAGTTGACTTCGTAAGACTCACCCTTGCTTACACCGTACATAAAGGCGTCTGCTGTAAGAGGATAGTACTTACTGTACTCTGCGATTCTCTTGTTGGCTTCAGAAGCAAGAGAAGGATCGGCAGCCTTGGCTCTTTCGAAATAATCTACTGCCACCCAATAAGGAGCGCGCTTGGCGATGTCGTTGCCCTCGCAATGTACACCTCCCCAAACGGTTCCGATAAGCAGATAAGCCTTACCCTTCAGTTCAGCGCTGTTCGCATTAGGGATAACCTTGCGAGCTGCCTGCTCTGCTGCCAGACTATTACCGCACTTGTAGTTGTATACAGCCAATTCATACTGATACTCAGCATCTTGAGCGGCATCGGAATCTTCTCTGTCTATAGCCTCCTGAAGATACTTGACTGCAGCAGCGGAATTGCCGGTCGAAGAATAAAGCTGGTAAAGAGTATGTGCCAGAGAGTGGCTAGGATTGTTCTTGTAAAGACTTGTCGCAGCTGAGATGAACAGTTTGTTGTTCGTGCATCCGTCTGCTGCGGACATAAGCTTGACTATCTTTGAAGCGAGCTCGATATTCTCCGGATCGGCATCGAACTTAGGAGTGTACAGTTCTATGAGCTTGTCACAATCCGCAATGTTGTTGGCGGCGAAGAGTTCCTCTATGTTGTTCTTTATGTCAGCCACCATCTTCTGGTCATCTTCCGTCTTGGCCTCAAGGTTTGAGAGCATCTCTATGCAATTCTCATATACACCGATTATCTCTTCCTCGTCTATGGCGGCGTCCTTATAAAGTTCTACGGCAGAATTAAAATAGAACAGGAAAATCGTAGCCTTGGTCTTTGCCTGATTGGCATCGATAATCTCCTTGAACTCCTTGTAGAGGCGCTCAGGGTCATTCTGAACATAATTAGCCAGGTCGAGGCCCTTGTTGTTGCGTGCCACGACAGCGTATTTTGGATAATTGGCGATACGCGCATCGTGAATCAACATAAGGGAATCCACGAGCTTGGCCTTATATACCGGATTCTTGGCGTTCTTGGAGATGAGTCTTCTCATAAGAACGGTACCGTCCACGAGCATATTCTGATTGGCGGTGGCAGGACAACGCTTGAATGCCTCCCTCCAGTTAGGGATAGCCTCGTCATAACTTTTCTGCTTGAAGTACTCCTTGTAGAAAGAAAGATACTTGATACAGTTCGCGCTGTCAGCGCCATACTTCCCTTGAGCGAAAACACTTGTCGAACTCAAGGTCATTACGATCGTCGCAATTATTAAAACTAATTTTTTCATATTTTGTTATTTGTTTTATTCATAACGATATTGCTGGAACCAGATATCAAACAGATTCAGGCCTATGGAGAAATTGGCATAGGTCTCGAGAATCATATTGTTCTTCAGAGACCCTCTCTGTCCTACCTCAAAACCTAAGGTTATGCCGTTATACCATTGGAACACAGGGAGTGTCATACCTATGGTCAATCCTCTGGCATAGACAGGATTGCCGTTCACGCTGTAGTAGTCGCGAGTAAAATAGGCCCCTGCCCTGTACGCTATTATATTATGGTAATAACGGACATCGTTCGGACGAGGGATGTACTCCACCCCGAATCTGAAACTCTGCGCCGCTCCCGATGTGAAGATAGGCGTCCCTGAAGTTCCGTTGACCGAGAATCCCTTCTGACCTTCGAATCCGCTGTTGCTCCAGTCAGATCGTGTATAGTCGAATTCCGCACGGAATTTTTTATTGTAAACCATAGCCACACCCACGCCCAGCTCGTCTCCAAGCCTTAGAGGAGTAGAGAAATTGGCCAATGTGTCCGCCGAGGAAGATATGCTCGCCTGGCCGCTTGTCACAGAATTGTTGATATAGCCGTTCAGTCTGGCGTTCAGCTTATACGTGGCGCCGAAGACGATTTTCAGTTTATTCGAAGGGGCCAATTCATATTGCAGTCCGAATTTGGCCGTATTGGCCGACAGTATCATCTCCGAAGAATTCACGAGGCTCAAGGCCGCGTCGTCGCTGAGAGTCTGGGTATAGGTCTTGTCGAAATTACCTATGTAGTGTATGTACTCCACACCCAGGTTGAGATTCTTGAAAAGATTGATTCCGCCTGCCGCAAACAGCTGATACATACTGCCCTGTCCGCTATAGCCGTGTTTTACGTTACCTATCTCGGCCAATACCTGGGGGTTAGTTTCGTAATAACTGAAATTATAACCGGTGGCGCTGTATGGCTTTATTCCCACCATCATCGCCGTGTGGTTGAAAAGCGGGAACGATATGATGAAATCGTTTATGTTGAACAGGTTGTTCGCCGTGGTGGCGCTACCCTGCTTTATGACTTTATTATTCTGGTAGATGGAAAAGTCCGACATAAAAGACAAAGAATCCCTGGCGGTGACGGCGGCAGGATTCAGTGAATTCAGAAACCTGTTGTTTCTCGATGCTATACCTACTCCTCCCATCGTGGAATTGTAAGCCGTGGAGCCGTTGAACAAGTCTCCTACACCGAAAATGGAGTATGGAGCATAACCCGAATACGCCCCGTTGTCATCGGCCCGAACCGTCGCCAACGAGAGAAAACAGCAAAGCGCTCCTAATGTCAGTTTATGAATTCCAATTTTTTTCATAATCAAGTGAAATAACAGCCAGACCCATCAATACCAGATTGTTGACTACAAAAACCGAATTCCGGGTATGGCGTACGAACAAATTAGCGTCACCTCCTGTAAATATCACCACGCTCTGCGCGGCGGAGGCGATATAGGCGTCAACCTCAAACTTTATGCCTAATATTACGCCCGATTCTATGCTGGAGGCAAGTGTGTTGCCCCTTGGCTCAACTTCTTTGGGAGTATTGACAAGAGGAAGGTTCTTGGCATATCTGTTCAGGGCCTTGAATCTGGTTCTGCATCCGAGCGAAACATTGCCCCCCAGGTACTCCCCTTTCGATCCGATGAAATCAACGGAAAGTATTGTCCCAAAATCAAATATGACACATTCCCTGCCCTGGAACAGTTTCCTGGTGGCAAGTATGGACGCGGCCCTGTCCGCAGACAGATAATCCGGAAGGCCATACGCGCGCAGAATGGCCGGATGACGCTTGTCTATCAGCACAAGCTGGCAGCACAGACCCTTGAGCGTATCCTCGTCCTGAAGGGAAATATCTCTCACTGAGGCCAATACAAGAACAGAGGGTTTCTGCTTTTCCGTTATATGCTGAATGAACTCTATGGTCTTCTCCCCCTGATAGCGTATAGTCTTGCCAAGGGTTTCTCCCTCGGCCCAGACGGCTTTAAGCGCCGTATTTCCCATCTCTATCAGCAGATTAGACATATATTTCTCAAAAAAGCCTACAAATTTAAGAAATTATTGCAATTTCTTCAAAGTCTGTAGCGCGCTTCCTGTCGAATCTATTCCTCGTGTGATGATTTTCAATCTTCCCTCCGTCTGTTTCAGCGTAAAGGTGGAATTGTTTATCTTCTCGAGCAGCGCCGCGAAAGTATCCGAAGTGAAATAATCGTTGAGCGGAGCGGAAGCGAAGAAACATATCAGCATCCCGTTCTTTATGATAATCTTCTCGAATCCGAGATTCTGTCCTATATTTCTTATTTTCACCACGTTGAAAAGATTCTCCACCTGCACCGGAAAGCTTCCGAATCTGTCTTCCATCTGAGAATGAAGCCTGTCTATCTCCCTCTCGGAGGTAAAAGAGTCAAGCTGCTTGTAAAGACGCATCTTTTCCGCTGTTATATCCAGATAATCATCAGGAATAAGAGCCTGCTGATCCGTTTCTATGGTGCAATCCGACACATATTTCCTTCTTACAGGAGAAATCGCCGTCCCCACCTCCACTCCGAGCTCCTCCATAGCCTCGGCAAGAATCTTCTGATATGTCTCGTAACCCATATCCGTGATGAATCCGCTCTGCTCGGCCCCCAGCAGATTTCCGGCTCCGCGGATATCCAGATCCTGCATCGCTATGCTGAATCCGCTTCCCAGATCGGAGAATTCCTCTATCGCCTTGAGCCTTTTTCTCGCATCATCACTCACCGATGCCAATGGCGGCACTATCAGATAACAGAAGGCCTTCTTGTTGCTTCTTCCCACCCTTCCCCTCAATTGATGAAGGTCGCTCAGGCCAATATTCTGCGCCTGGTTTATCAATATGGTATTGGCATTGGGAACATCCAGCCCGTTCTCGATGATGGTCGTGCAAAGAAGAAGGTCATATTCTCCGTTTATAAAACCGAGTATCTTGTCTTCAATCTCTTTTGCCGGCATCTGTCCGTGTGCCACGCATATTCTCATATCCGGCACTATCCTGTGCAGAATCTCCTCTATGGCAGGAAGTTCCTCCACCTTGTTATGAAGGAAGAAAACCTGGCCGGAGCGCTTGAGTTCATATTCTATGATGGATCGTATCTCCTTTTCTTCAAAAAGGATAATCTCCGTCTGTACCGGAATTCTGTTAGGCGGAGGGGTGGATATTATACTCAGATCCCTGGCACCGAGAAGAGAAAACTGCAAAGTTCTCGGGATAGGAGTGGCGGTAAGAGTGAGAGTGTCTATCCCGGCCTGCATCTGACGCAGCTTTTCCTTGGCCGACACGCCGAATTTCTGCTCCTCGTCTATTATGAGAAGTCCCAGATCCTTGAACTCGAATTCACTGGAAAGTATCTTGTGCGTTCCTATCAGAATATCTATGGTGCCGTCCTTGAGTTCCTTCTTTATCTGCGATATCTGTGAAGCGGTGCGCAGCCTGCTCACATAATCAACCTTGCACGGAAAAGATTTCAATCTCTGCGAGAAGGTGTTGTAGTGCTGTAATGCCAATATGGTCGTAGGCACCAGCACCGCCACCTGCTTTCCGTCGGCGACAGCCTTGAAAGCGGCCCTTATGGCGACTTCAGTCTTTCCGAAGCCTACATCACCGCAGATGAGCCTGTCCATAGGAGGAGTATCCTCCATATCTCTTTTGACGGCCCTTGTTGCCTCCTCCTGATCTGGCGTATCCTCATACATAAAAGATGATTCCAACTCGTCCTGAAGGTACGAATCGGCTGAAAAGGCGAAACCTTTGGATGCTCTGCGCTTGGCATAGAGCCTAATCAGATCCTTGGCTATATCCTTGACCTTTTTCTTGGTATTGGCCTTCAGGGTAAGCCAGGTCTTCGATCCGAGTTTGTTTATCTTCGGAGGTTGGTCATCCTTGCTTCTGTAGCGCGATATCTTGTGCAGTCCGTGAACT
Organism: Treponemataceae bacterium; assembly: GCA_963635625.1. Taxonomy (GTDB): domain Bacteria; phylum Bacteroidota; class Bacteroidia; order Bacteroidales; family UBA932; genus Cryptobacteroides. The sequence continues at coordinate 22,343 of CAVHGF010000013.1, forward strand.
GAGACGAAAACCACGTCGCCGTCCTTGTATATTAGCTTCACCACTTCCTTATAGCGGCCCATATCGTCCTTTATCCGAACGAGCCCCCCGAAAATACCTATTCCGTGGTCTATGTGGACTATGTAATCTCCCACATTGAATGACGCTATGTCATTGATGGTAAGCTGCTCTGTCTTCTCTACCGTCTTTCTGAGGTTGACTCTCTGGAACCTGTCGAAAAACTCGTGGTCCGAATAACAGCATATCTTGTCCGCGTTGTCCACAAAGCCGGCGTGGATGGTTTTCCCTACGACAAATTCAGGAAGCGGACAAAGTTCCTCCTCGAGAATCTTTATTATCCTGTCGCACTGGGATTGCTTCTCGGCGTATATGTATACCTTATAACCTCCTTCAAGACGTGACCTTATGTCGGAAGTCAGAAATTCGAAATTCTTGTTGAACACCGGCTGGGGCGTTATGTGGAATTCGACAGGGGAGACCTCGCTCTGCCTTGAGAGGGGAACTTCCATATAGACTCTTTTTCTCTCTGTACAGAAGGAGACGAATTGATCTTCCTTATACATATCGAAGGAGTCGAACCATATTACACTGTCCGGTGGTAAAATCTCCACTATGTTCTGACTGCCTTCCTTCTCGGAACACTCTACCGAAGAACTTATCCGCGCAGATTCGCATTCCGCTTTGGAAAGCTGGGTGTTGCAGTCAAATATGTTTATCTTTTCTATCTCGTCTCCCCAGAAAGACACCCTGTAAGCCTCATTGTTTGAATAGGAGAAAAAATCTATGATGCTTCCTCTTATGGCGAACTGACCCGGAAGCGATACGAAATCCACCCTCTCGAATCCGCAATTGCCAAGCATTCCGATAATGGCGTCATAAGATACTTCGTCTCCCTTCTTAATCTCGTAATCATACTTTTTCAGCTGACTTTCAAGAGGAATGGATTCATTCAGGGCATCAGGATACGTCACTATGAAGACAGGATCCTGTTTATGATTGACTATACTCTGTACGGCCGTGGTACGCTGTACGTTCAAAGTGGATTTATAATTGCTCTTCTCCACTCCCTTTCCGGTACTTGGCAGAAATAATACCGAGTCCCCCTGCGTCATATTATACAGATCCGATGCGCAATACTCTGCGCTCTCCCTGTCAGGAAGCACTATCAGATGAAGGCCCTTCTCGGCTACATTGCTCAACACCGCCCATTTGGCCGAGAAAAACAATGACTTGCAGAATAATTCCTTATCCGCAGATTCGAGTTTTTCTTTAAGCAGGTTACTTGCTTTCGCGTCTATCGTCATTTTTATGTTGATAAGTCTGTGGAAAACCTGTGGATTTAATTGTGGATAAATTTATCCGAAAAGTTTTCAACATATAAATAGCACCTGTTTCCACACGATATTAAAAGTTATGCTCCGTTTAATGATTTGAAATTCAATAAGGATTTTGACTTATCCACATTTCCACAGCCTAAACAAAAACATCAAGAAAATTAAATTAAATAACTTATATTTGTATGATTTTTTAAGAGCGGTGGAAAATGTCCGAATTTAACCCTCATAACGCAGTCGAGAACAAAGATAAAGATTTGGACGGAATTATTCGTCCCCAGGGTCTGGAAGATTTTACAGGCCAGAGGGAAATCGTATCAAATCTACATATTTATATTCAGGCTGCCAAATTGAGGGGCGAATCTCTGGACCATACGCTTTTCCACGGGCCTCCCGGACTGGGCAAAACCACATTGGCTCATATAATTGCCAATGAAATGGGCAGTAATCTCAAGATTACTTCAGGTCCCGTTCTTGACAAACCGGGTGATCTGGCCGGACTTCTGACCTCACTGGAAAAGGGGGATGTACTTTTCATAGATGAAATACACAGGCTCAGTCCCGAAGTGGAGGAGTATCTCTATTCCGCTATGGAGGACTTTGTCATAGATATAATGATAGATAAGGGGCCGGGTGCCAGATCGGTGAGGATTTCTCTTAATCCGTTTACTTTGGTGGGGGCTACCACGCGCAGCGGACTGCTTACGGCACCTCTTCGTGCCAGATTCGGAATTACTTGTCCTTTAGAATATTACGATGTTCAGGATTTGGCTCGTATAGTGAAGAGGAGCGCCGGCATATTGAATGTGGAGATAGAAGATGAGGCGGCGGGGGAGATAGCTATGAGGAGCCGCGGAACACCGCGTATCGCGAATTCGCTTCTTCGAAGGGTGAGGGATTTCGCTCAGGTTATGGGCGACGGGAAGATAGATCTGAAGATATCCAGATATGCTCTTGACAAGTTGAAGATAGACACTCGCGGTCTGGATGCTATAGACAACAAGATACTCAGCACCATCATCAACAATTTCAAGGGAGGTCCTGTCGGGGCCAATACCATAGCTACTGCAATAGGGGAGGATCAGGGCACTTTCGAGGAAGTGTATGAGCCTTTCCTCATCAAGGAGGGCTTCATAGTGCGTACGCAGAGGGGAAGGATAGCAACGGACCTGGCATATCAGCATCTTGGAATCAAAAGTGTAAGGAGAGAGGAAAACTCTCTTTTTGATTGAAAACAATACTAACTTTTTATAAGAAAATGGCAGATAAACTCATTTCTAAAATTCCTGACGGACCATTGGCCGAAAAATGGACCAAGCATAAGTCAGAAATCCATCTTGTCAGCCCTAACAATAAAAGGAAACTTGACATCATCGTAGTGGGAACCGGTCTTGGCGGCGCGTCTGCAGCTGCTACTCTCGGCGAACTGGGATATAATGTCAAAGTGTTCTGTATCAGTGATTCTCCTCGTCGTGCGCATTCCATCGCAGCTCAGGGAGGTATTAACGCTGCCAAGAATTATCAGAACGATAACGATTCCATTTATCGTCTGTTTTATGACACAATAAAGGGTGGTGACTACCGTTCTCGCGAGGCTAACGTTTATCGTCTTGCAGAGGTTAGTGCTGCCATTATAGACCAGTGTGCAGCTCAGGGTGTTCCTTTTGCCCGTGAGTACGGCGGATACCTTTCAAACCGTTCTTTCGGAGGTGTTCAGGTGAGCCGTACTTTCTATGCCAGGGGACAAACCGGTCAGCAGCTCCTTCTGGGTGCGTATGCGGCGCTTAACCGTCAGATAGCAGCCGGAACAGTCAAGAGTTATCCTCGTTACGAGATGCTCGACCTGGTACTGGTGAAAGGTGAGGCCAAGGGTATCATCGCCCGCAACCTCGTGACCGGACAGATCGAGAGATTCGGAGCCCACGCTGTGGTTATAGCTACTGGAGGTTATGGCAATACATATTTCCTTTCAACCAACGCTATGAACAGTAACGGTTCAGCTGCCGTTCAGTGCTGGAAGAAGGGTGCTTATTTTGCAAATCCTTGTTTCGCACAGATTCACCCTACCTGTATTCCTGTTCACGGTGAGCAGCAGTGTAAACTGACTCTTATGTCGGAGTCTCTGCGTAACGACGGACGTATATGGGTGCCTAAGAAGAAGGAGGATGTCGAGAAACTCCGCAAGCACGAGATAAAGGCTTCACAGATACCTGCAGAAGACAGGGATTATTATCTTGAGCGCCGTTACCCTGCATTCGGTAACCTGGTGCCTCGTGATGTGGCTTCACGTGCGGCCAAGGAGAGATGCGATGCCGGTTTCGGCGTGAACGAGACAGGCAAGGCCGTGTTCCTTGATTTCTCGGATGCCATAGCACGTCTGGGACATAAGAAAGTGGCTGAGCGTTACGGTAACCTCTTCGAAATGTATGAGAAGATCACGGCTACTTCCCCTTGGGAGGAGCCTATGATGATTTATCCGGCCATCCACTATACTATGGGCGGTATCTGGGTTGATTACGACCTTCAGACCACTATTCCAGGTCTTTATGCCATAGGTGAGGCTAACTTCTCGGATCACGGCGGAAACCGTCTCGGAGCTTCTGCACTTATGCAGGGATTGGCCGACGGTTACTTCATCCTGCCTGTTACGATAGGGGATTATCTCTCGAAGAAATTTGCAGAGCCTAAGACTGATGTGAACACACCTGAGTTCCTGGAGGCTGAAAAGGCTGTTCAGAAGAGGATAGATGATCTGTTCGCTATCAATGGTACGGAGCCTGTGGATGCTATCCATAAGGAACTTGGCCATATTATGTGGGAGTATGTAGGTATGGCTCGTGATGAGCAGGGGCTCAAGACAGCCATCGAAAAGATTGAAGAACTCCAGAAGAAATTCTATAAGACCGTGAAGGTTACCGGAAGCCAGTTTGAGTTCAACCAGGAGCTTGAGAAGGCCCTTCGTCTTGAGGATTTCTTTGAAATTGGCAAGCTTATGGCTCGCGATGCACTGGAGAGAAGAGAGTCTTGCGGCGGTCATTTCCGTGTGGAAAGCCAGACTGAAGAGGGTGAGGCTAAGCGTGATGACAAGAACTTTATGCACGTCGCCGCTTGGGAGTATGTCGGAGAAGGCAAGGAGCCTGTCCGTCATCAGGAACCTCTCAATTACGAGTTTATAGAAGTGAAAACAAGAAATTACAAAGACTAAGGAAATGGAATTCAATCTTAAAATATGGCGTCAGAAGAACGCCAAGGCAAAAGGACATTTCGAGACATACCATATTTCAGGTATAGAGGAGGACGCTTCTTTCCTTGAAATGCTTGATATCCTTAATGAACAGCTTATCAGGGAAGGTAATGATCCTGTGGCTGTAGAGAGGGGATGCCAGAGTAGCGGTCCTGTTTCTTTCGATCACGATTGCCGTGAAGGTATATGCGGCGCTTGTTCCCTTTATATAGACGGACGCGCCCACGGACCTGACGATCATAATACTACCTGCCAATTGTTTATGCGTCATTTCAAGGACGGCGCCACCATCACGGTAGAGCCTTTCAGAAGTGCGGTATTTCCTGTAATAAAGGACCTTGTGGTTGACCGCAGGGCATTTGACAAGATACTTCAGGCCGGCGGCTTCATATCTGTGAACACAGGTTCCGCTCAGGATGCCAATACTCTTCTCATACCTCACGATCAGGCTGAAGAGAGTATGGATGCAGCCGCTTGTGTCGGTTGCGGCGCTTGTGTAGCTACTTGCAAGAACGGTTCTGCAATGCTGTTCGTGGCCGCAAGGGTTAGTTCACTCGCTCTTCTTCCTCAGGGTCGTCCGGAGGCCAAGAAGAGAGCAAGGGCTATGGTAGCCAAAATGGATGAACTCGGGTTCGGTAACTGTACCAATACACGTGCCTGTGAACTGGAATGTCCGAAAGGCATCACCGTATCTCATATAGCGAGACTTAACAGAGAATTCCTTAAAGCGAAATTCTCCGAATAAGTCTTACCATAAGAAATTATTGAAGGGGTAACGCCCCGCGTGAATCTCCGCAACCATCTTATAGATGTCGTTGCGGAGTTTTTCTATGTTTGTCCTGTTCTTCGCCGAGATGAAGATGCAAGGCGATTTTTCGTCCGCTATCCAGCTGTTTTTCAATTCGTCCAGGGTACGGTTCTGCTTGCTTTTAGGTTCGAGGGAGAATTCGTCGTAAGGCTCATACGTGTATTCGTCTATTTTGTTGAATATCACATAAGTCGGCTTATCTGACGCTCCTATGTCGCTTAGTGTTTTTTCTACTATTTTCATCTGTTCTTCGAAGTCCGGAGCACAGATGTCCACCACGTGCAGCAGAATATCAGCCTCTCTGACTTCGTCGAGCGTGCTTTTGAAGGCTTCTATCAGCTGTGTGGGGAGCTTGCGTATGAATCCTACGGTATCGCTCAGAAGGAAAGGAACGTTTTCTATCACCACTTTTCTAACCGTGGTGTCAAGTGTGGCGAACAGTTTGTTCTCCGCAAATACGTCGGATTTGGCAAGCAGATTCATAAGTGTGGACTTGCCTACATTTGTATACCCTACGAGGGCCAGACGTACCATATTTCCGCGATTGCTCCTCTGGGTGGACATCTGCTTGTCCACCTTCTTCAATTGCTCTTTAAGGCGTGTTATTTTCTCTTTAACTATTCTTCGGTCGACCTCTATCTGAGTTTCACCCATACCGCCTCTGGTTCCCCTCCCTCCTCTCTGCCTTTCGAGGTGAGTCCACATTCCCGCCAGACGTGGCAGCATATAGTTGTAGCGGGCCAATTCCACCTGCATCTTGGCATAGGAAGTTTTGGCTCTTTGGGCAAATATTTCCAGAATAAGGCTTGTCCTGTCTATTACAGCAGAGGTTTTAATGATCTTTTCAATATTTCTCTGCTGCATTCCGGTAAGTTCGTCATCGAAAATTACATAGCCTATACTGTTTTCTTCACAGTAGGCAGCTATTTCTTCAAGTTTTCCGCTTCTGATATAGGTGGCATTGTCCGGTTTGTCCAGTCTTTGAACAAATTGCCTATCACCTTTGACTCCGGCCGTCTCTGAGAGGAATTGAAGTTCGTCCAGATATTCCCTTACCTTTTTTTCTTCGTCGTCAGGGCGTATGATACCGACAAAAACCGCTGTTTCGATGATTTCTTCTTGCATAGATGAATTTAAAAAAAGCCCATCCGGCTAAGGCTGAGGACGGGCTTTTTCGGTTATGTTAAAACAATTATCTCAATTGGAAGATAACAGGAAGTGAGTAAGTTACGTTAACCGCACGGTCTCTCTGTTTACCAGGAGTCCACTTAGGTGAAGATGAAACTACTCTGACAGCCTCTTTATCAAGAGCAGGGTCAAGGCTACGTGTCACTCTTACATTGGCGACTGATCCGTCCGCTTTGATGGTGAATGAGATCATTACGCGTCCCTGAACACCGTTTTCCTTAGCGATTTCAGGGTAAACCAATTTCGATGCCACCCATTTTGAGAATGCGTTAGCATCACCACCCTTGAAGCTAGGCTTCTGTTCTACAAATACATAAGGAATTTCTTCTTCTTCGATTACCTCTTCTTCAGGACCTTCGATATAGTCTTTGATTTCGATTACGATATCGTCATTATCATCAAGATTCAAGATGTTGTCCTCGACCTGGATGTCGTCGTCTATAATGTCGATCTGATCGGAAAGAACAGGAACTTTAGCGGTCTCAGGAGGTGGTGGCGGAGCTTCTGTTGTGACAGGAATGTTCTCTTCTTCAATAGTTTGCGCCGGGCCTGCGTCCAATACTGCAGCTTGCTTCTCAGTGGTGGTCCACTCAAAGGCAATGTAGGTCAGAGCCAGCGCAATAACAAGACCGATCTCTACAAAGAGCACTTTCTTGTTTTCGAGGTTAGCACCTTCTGTTTTCTTGATTTCCATATCTATTATCTATATTTTTCTTCGTGACCTCAAAGATATGAATTTTTCTTTTTTATTCCAATAATAATCTTTTTTTTGCCAGCAGAGCAGTGAGGCTTCTTATGATATGAATCTGTCGTTATAATCTTTATAAGTCTTCATTGTAGATCGTTATACTAAAACGATAATCACAGGTATTGTATTTCTCATTTCCAGATGAAATACTCATATCGTGAGTATAATCTGAAGGCCTGAATAATTGCTTACCTGGTTCGTTTCTGTCTTCATACAGCCATTCCTTCAGGAAACTTATATTGTCACCTTCAATTTTCCAAATAGAGATCTTTTCTGTCTGTAAAAGTAATTCTTCAATATTGACGTTTTCAATATCATCTGGACACTCTCCTCTAAAAATCTCGCAGTCTTTATTATTCTTTACAGTTGCGTGATATTCGTCATCTTTGAAAACTTCTATATTATAGCCTGTTTTATTAATGATAACCAAACTTGAGTAGAAACGTTGCGGTTTTAAACATGAAGTGCAGAGTAATAGTAATGATGTAATAAGAACAACCCTTTTCATTATTAAAAACTTAAATGTCTAAAGTATTCCTTTTATTTCAGATCTTCGTCGGTGATGGTGATTACAAAATTTTCAGTAATATATTGAGTTGAATTAACACGTTCAGTATAATTACGTATATATGTCAAGGAGTAATCTGAAAACCTGACAATCTGTTTGCCTGGTGCGTCATTAAATTCAGTTCTCCATTTTTTTGCGAGAACAAGACCAGTATCCGTTATTTTCCAAAGAGATATAGATGCAATATTATCTTTATAACAAAGCTGACTGATTAACGAATTTCGTATTATTTCTTCATCGTGTTCTTCATCATATGATAACCATAAATACGATTCCCCCTTTTTTATCGTAGCAAAGTATTGATAATCTTTGAAAAATTCTAAATCGTAACTGGTTTGGTTCTGTATATTAAAATAAATGCAAATGAATTTTTTAGATTCTACACAGGATGTAATACAGCATACAATAATTAATAGGAAAGCAAATCTTTTCATAATAATAAGTTTACAGCTCAAGTTTGTTTATTAAACGCTGCAGTTCTTCTTCTGAAAGACCTGTCACTTTACTGATGATATCAATTGAAACACCCTCTTTCAATAATCCCTTTGCTATCTCCCATTTCTCGGCTTCGCGACCTTTTATTTCCCCCTCAGCATGACCTTTCAGGAGAGCTTCATTTACCGCAAACTCTTTTTGAGCTAAGATATCACGTTCATTCATAAGGCTTTTGTTATAAAGTGTTTTCTTCTCCGGTGTAAATGCAGCGATTTCACAAGCTCGGCTGAGTGTCTTGGTATAACGCTTTACTTCTGCGAAGTTAACAAAAATAGTCGGAGGCGCAAGTTCTCCAGTGCGTTCCTCAACCATTCTGTATCGAGCGATAAAATTATCCGTGTCCCATATACTTTCATCCTCGTGACGAAGATTATAATTTAAGATAGAGATAATATAGACGGATATTATGCCTTATATAGGAACAATAGTTTTTCCGGACAGACACGAACCAAGTAATTCGCCAATTCAAGTGAACAGTGCAACACTGTCAAATTGAATTCAGCATTTCTCATAAACCGGAATCACGGATGTGCCACTGAATGCGTAATTTCAGAAAAACGGAAGATCACGGATGTGCCCCACACCGCACTCAGTGGCACATCGGTGTTCTTTGGCCCTGTTTTGAAAGGGGGCATAGGATCAGCAATGTGCCCTGTAGGCCCTTCAGTGTATGATGAGCGATCTTCCGATTTTCAGCCTTCTTTATCTATAGAATCTGTACAATCTTTGGATAGCTAATCAACAAGTCTCCACGGACTTTTGCATTGAGCCCTTATATAGGGGAAATTCAAGTGGGTGCGTAATTATAAAATTGTTCAAAGTTTAGAAATGTTGTAAATTTGAAGGCTTTTTGTGAAAGATTACGTAATAGACTGAAAGCGAAGCGTGTGCGGGGGAAGAAAGTTTTGCAAGTATCGCACAATGCTGAATGACAATATATTATATTACTTGCGAAACTTGAGTTATGATAAGGTATTATAAAGAAGACTGTAAGTTCGAGTTGAAGGGTAAGGCGATCAACAATCGTTGGCTGCGTATGGTAGCGGAGAGTGAAATCCGTCGGATAGGGGACATTAACATCATTTTCTGTTCTGACAACTATATTCTCGATGTCAATATGCGTTATCTTCAGCACGATTATTTTACAGACATCATCACATTCGACTATTGTGAAGGCAATGTTCTGAGTGGTGATCTTTTCATAAGTATAGACAGCGTGAGGGATAACGCTTCGTTTTATAATACTGAATTCGACGACGAATTGAATCGTGTAATGGTTCACGGAATACTGCATCTTATCGGATATGACGATCATACAGAAAAAGACATAGCGATGATGCGGTATAAGGAGAACTATTATCTGGATATCAGAAGTAAGTTGCAATAGGATTTGTGATGCGGACTGAGTATGATGTCATAGTGGTCGGTGGCGGACACGCGGGCTGTGAGGCTGCGATGGCTTCTGCCAATCTTGGTTGCAAGACCTTATTGGTATCGATGGACGTTTTGTCATTTGCAAAGATGTCCTGCAACCCGGCTGTGGGTGGAATCGCGAAAGGGCAGATAGTTCGCGAGATAGATGCGCTCGGCGGTTACACGGGAATCGTTACGGACAGTGTGACTCTTCAGTTCAGGATGCTTAACCGTTCGAAAGGTCCGGCAATGTGGAGTCCGCGTGCTCAATGCGATAAAATAGAGTTTTCAAAGAAGTGGCGCAATATACTTTTAAGTAATTCATTATTAGATATTTACGAAGATATTGCCGAATCTTTCCTCGTTGAGAATCGTAAATTCTGCGGAATCCGTACCAAGTCAGGGCAAATTTTTAAATCTCAGGCGGTTGTTTTGACCGCCGGAACCTTCTTGGGCGGCAAATTGTTTATCGGCAGACAACAGCTCATCGGAGGAAGAATAGGGGAGTGTGCCTGCTACGGACTTACCGAACAGTTGAAAAACCTCGACATAAGAACGGACAGGATGAAAACAGGTACTCCGCCTCGTATCGACATCACTTCCGTTCACACGGATACTTTGGATATTCAGAGAGGGGATGCCAGGCCGGACAGATTTTCATTTTCAGATATTCCGTCCAATGCCCAATCAGATCCGTCAGCTCAGATGTCCTGCTATATCCTTCATACCAACGAGGAAGTTCACGATATTCTTCGCAGCGGTTTCGGTGACTCGCCTATGTTCACAGGACTTATCCACGGCAGGGGACCGAGGTATTGTCCAAGCATTGAAGACAAGTTGAGGGTCTTTCCGGATAAAAATGAACACCAATTGTTCTTGGAGCCGGAAGGCACACGAACCAATGAATATTATCTTCAGGGCTTTTCATCTTCGCTTCCTTTGAATATTCAGCTTGGGGCTCTACATAAGATTCCTGGAATGGAGGAAGCCAGAATTTTCCGTCCGGCCTATGCTGTCGAGTATGATTATTTCGATCCGACACAGCTTCGCAGTTCTTTGGAACTTAAAGATTTTGACGGCCTTTTCCTGGCAGGCCAGATTAATGGCACTACAGGTTATGAAGAGGCTGCTGCTCAGGGACTTATGGCTGGTATAAATGCAGCATTGAAGGTTCAGGGCAGAGATCCTTTCGTTTTGAAGAGGGATCAGGCTTATATAGGCGTCCTTATAGACGACCTGATCACGAAAGGAGTCGACGAACCTTACAGGATGTTCACTTCCAGGGCTGAGTACAGAATCCTTCTGCGACAGGATAACGCTGACCAGAGACTTACTCCGCTATCGTATAGGATTGGCCTTTGTCCAAAGGAGAGATACGATGCCGTCGTCAAGAAATATGCGGATATAGACAGGCTTGTCTCTTATTTGTCGTCTCATAATGCCAAGGTAGATATAAATTCATTCCTTGAATCTAAGGGATCAAGTCCGATTACTGAATCAAAGAAACTTTCGGATCTTATTACGCGACCTGAATTATCAGTTGAAGATTTTATCTCGTTTGTTCCACGTGGAACAGAGTATACGGAGAAGGAAAAAGAGTCGGCGGACATAAGTATAAAATATAGAAGCTATATAGAAAGAGAGAAGCAGCAGGCCAATAAGATTACACATCTTGAGAACCTGAAGATTCCTAATAATTTTGATTTTTCGAAGGTTAGTTCATTGAGTATTGAATGTCGTCAAAAATTGCAGCGCTACCGCCCGGAAACGATAGCTCAAGCTTCTAGGATTTCCGGTGTATCTCCATCTGATATCTCAGTTTTATTATTATTTTTCGGAAGATGATATTATTTAAGTTTCGCAGATGCGAAACACCTATATATTCGAACTGTAAGGACGAAAGCAAGTCCCGTTCCCGAGTAAAGGGATTTAGGGAAAGGGTAACGTAATAGACAAAAAGCGAAGCGTGTGCGGGGGAAGAAAGTTCGCAAGTACCGCACAATGCTGAATGACAATAAATTTTATTACTTGCGAAACTTGAGTTATGATAGATTATATTTCAGGAAAAATAGCTGAACTTACCCCGACCAGGGTGGTATTGGACAATCAGGGGATAGGATATTCCATAGAGATATCTCTTCAGACTTTTTCTGTACTGGAGAACAAAGAAGAGTATAAGGTCTATATTTATCATCATATTCAAAGCAGTTCCGATACCGAACTTTTTTATGGTTTTGCTACGAAAGACGAACGTTCTTTATTTGAACTTCTGATTAGTGTCTCTGGTGTCGGAGTGAATACTGCTCGCGTCATTCTTTCTTCTTTTACTACTGAAGAATTGAGAAATGCTATTCTTTCAGAGAATGTTAATGCCATTAAAAGTGTCAAGGGAATAGGACTGAAAACAGCCCAGAGGATGATTCTTGAGTTGAAGGATAAAATTGTCAAAGGAGAGGGTTCTACGGATGATATATTGTTCGTCTCTGACAGAAATAATGTTATGGACGAGGCTGTATCTGCTCTTCTTATGCTTGGTTTCTCTAAACCGAATATACTAAAGGCGACAAAGCAGATTCTTTCCGAATCTCCCAATATCAAGGTTGAGGATCTTATAAAATCGGCTTTACAGATTCTTTAAATTGTTCCACGTGGAACGAATGATGTATGAAGGTAGAAGAATTACGAACATATTTTCCCGGCTTACAGCAGACTTACTACGGTAAAAATCTGGTATATCTGGATAATGCCGCCAGTTCACAGAGGCTGAAATCAGCTCTGGATTTATCGAATGATTTGGCGTTGAACCATAATGCCAATGTTCACAGGTCAGTGTATAAGCTAGCTTCGGAGGCTACAAGCGCGTATGAAGTCACTCGTGATTATGTGAAGGAATATATCAACGCGGAGTATCGCGAGGAGATTATATTCACATCAGGGACTACTTTTTCGATCAATATGGTCGCTCATACCTATGGAGACAAGTTTATAGGCACAGGTGACAATATAATTATAGGGGAGAGCGAGCATCATTCCAATATAATTCCTTGGCAGCTTCTTTCTGAAAGAAAGGGTTGCGAAATAAGGGTATTGCCTATAGATGATGACGGCTTTCTTAACATAGAAAAACTGTATTCGCTTATTGATGGAAGGACTCGTCTTATCTGTGTAGCACAAGTGTCAAATGTGCTTGGCCTCGTTAATCCTATAGATAAGATAACGGAAATCGCGCACGAAAAAGGAGTGAAAGTCCTGGTGGACGGAGCACAGGGAATGGCGCATTTACTTCCGGATGTCCAAAAAATGGGATGTGACTTCTATGCATTTTCCGGGCATAAACTTTTTGCCTCCACCGGTACAGGCGTATTGTATGTAAGAAAGAGCATACTTGAGACTATGCCTCCTTTTTTAGGTGGGGGTGAGATGATAGGAACCGTATCTTTCAGCAGATCTACCTATGCGGACCTTCCGTACAAATTTGAAGCTGGCACCCCGGATTTCAATAATATTCCAACATTGAAATCCGCTCTTTCCCTGTTAAAATACACGATGCAGGATGAAGAGTTGAAAAAGAACGCAGAAAAGGTAAAACAATTTGTATATCAAGAGCTTATAGATAACGAAAGAGTGCGATTGGCGGGTACTTCTGAAGATATGGACCTGAAGATTCCTCTTTTCAGCATTATAGTTGAAGGGGCGCATCACGAAGATCTGGCCTTGCTTATGGATAAGATGGGAGTGGCGGTGCGTTCCGGTCACGCCTGCGCCCAGCCGCTTATGTCGCGACTCGGAGTGACAGGTGTTTTGAGGGCATCCTTTGCACCGTATAATACTATGGAGGAAGCTGAGTATTTTATAAGCAGTCTGAACAAGGCGATAAATATGTTAGTATAATTATGACGTTGGAAGAAGCAAAACAGTCTGTCGTGGACGATTTTTCGATGTATGACGAGTGGCTGGACAAGTATGAGTACATTATAGATCTCGGGAAAAAGCTGGACTCGTTTCCGGAAGAAAAAAAGACGGATGATAGATTAATAAAAGGTTGTCAATCAAGGGTTTGGCTTGATTGTGAAGTGAGAGACGGAAGGCTTTTCTTTTCGGCTGACAGTGATGCTATTATCACAAAGGGAATCATTTCTCTTCTGATAAGCGTTTATTCGGGACGAACGGCAGAGGAAATCGCCGGGGATGATTTTTCATTCATAGATCAGATTGGCCTGAGGGAGAATTTGTCGCCTACGCGTTCAAACGGATTGGCATCGATGATTCAAACGATTAAAACTACTGCGGAAAATAATAAAACTACTGCGGAAAATAATTTACTTGAATAATGTCAGAGAGTAATAGCATACTTACAGCCGAGGACGTTAAAGAGCTGGCGCCGCTTTACGATGCCGTGGTACTGGCTCTCAAACAGGTGTATGATCCGGAAATTCCAGTGAACATTTATGACCTGGGGCTTATCTATGAGTTGAATATCAATAAGGAACACGAGGTTCATATCGTAATGACCTTTACGGCGCCCAATTGTCCTATGGCGGATGAGGTGCTTGCTGAGGTAAAACACGGAGTGGAACTCACCCCCGGAGTGAAATCCTGCGAGGTGGAGCTTGTTTTCGAGCCTGCATGGGATCAGAGTCTGCTTTCGGACGAGGCGAAATTGGCCCTCGGGATGGATGTGGATTTAGATGAAAAATAGGGTTTTATATCTTTCGTTGGGTTCTAATGTCGCACCGCGCCGGGATAATATTCTGAATGCGATAAGTGCTTTGGATGAAGTATTCGGAGTTCATCTGAAACTCTCATCTTTTATTCGGACTCCTTCGTGGGGATTTGAAGGTGCGGATTTTCTTAATGTCGCAGTTTCTTATGTCACGGATCTCTCCGCGCAGGATATTTTGAGGATTTGCAAGGACATAGAACGCAGCCTTGGCAGGGAGGACGAAGGGGTGGTGGTGGATGAAGATGGTCGCAGGATTTACCGGGACCGCCCGATTGATATAGACATCATCCTGCTTGGCGATGAAGAGATTGATACTCCGAATCTGAAGATCCCGCATCCGTGTATGTGGGAAAGGGTTTTTGTCATAAAACCTTTGAAAGAGATTTTCGAGGGTGATTTAATAGAAGATTAAGCCTATATTTGCAGGTACGACACAAAAGGTTATTATGGACAAAGAGAAGATATTGAGCGCATTGAGTGAGGTGCTTCATCCGGGGAAACAGAACAAGAGCATAGTTGAGCTCTCTATGGTCACCGGCATAGAAGAAAACTCCGGTAAATTGACAGTAACGCTTGGCTTTCCAAAAAGAAGGGATCCGCTTACGGAGTATCTTGTAGGTGCGACGAGAGCGGCTCTGATACGTAATTTCCCGGATATGGAGAGTGAAGTGAAGGCTGTGGTTGTCGACGAAGTGAACCCTAAGAAGAGAACGCTTGACCTTGATAATTCGCAATTGGAGCAGGTCAGTCATATAATAGGCGTGGCTTCAGGCAAGGGAGGAGTAGGAAAATCTACCGTAGCCGTGAACCTGGCGATTGCTCTTGCCCGACTCGGGTATAAGGTAGGCTTGGCCGATGCCGACGTTTATGGTCCTTCAGTTCCTACTATGACAGGCACAGTCGGCACGAAGCCGGAAGCGGTGGAAGAAAACGGCAAGACTTGGATTCTGCCTGTAGAAAAATATGGTGTGAAGTGGATGTCCATAGGCTATTTTGCCAGTGAGGAGCAGGCTCTTATCTGGCGCGGTCCTATGGCAAGCAACGCCCTGAAACAGATGATTCTGGAAGTGAAATGGGGCGAACTTGATTTTCTTCTTATCGATATGCCTCCAGGAACGGGGGATATCCACATCTCTTTGGTAAGTGATATTCCTATGGAGAGCGCCATCATCGTCACGACACCTCAGAAGGTGGCATTGGCCGATGTGCTGAAAGGCGTCAATATGCTTCAGAACGAGAACGTACATCGACGCATACTCGGTCTTGTGGAGAATATGGCGTGGTTCACTCCGGCTGAGCATCCGGAGGAGAAGTATTTCCTCTTTGGAAAGAACGGAGGGGTGAAGATGGCCGCAGAGCTGGGGCTGGACCTGCTTTGCCAGATTCCTCTGGTTCAAAGCGTAAGGGAGAGCGGCGATTGCGGTGAACCTGCGGCCCTTTCGAGCGGACCTGACGCTCAGGCATTCATAGAATTGGCCGGAAAGATAGCGGAGGCTGCGTAATGGCGAAGAAGGCGGAAGATACCCCGATGCTCAAACAGTATTTTGCTGTGAAGGCACAACACCCTGAGGCTATGCTTCTTTATAGGGTTGGGGATTTTTATGAGACCTATTCGGATGACGCGGTAACGGCAAGCAAGGTCCTGGGTCTGGTTCTTACCAAGCGTTCCAACGGAGACAAGGAACCGACGCCTATGGCCGGTTTTCCGCACCACGCCATAGAGCCGTATCTTCAGAAACTTATCCGCGCAGGGTATAAAGTGGCCATCTGTGACCAATTGGAAGACCCGGCGCTTTCCAAAACCAAACTTGTAAAAAGGGGAATCACCGAGATTCTTACTCCGGGCATCGCTTTCGGTGACGGAATGCTTGATCAGAAAGAGAATAATTTTCTGGTAGGACTTGATTTCGACAACAACATCTGCGGCGCGGCTTTTCTGGACGTGTCCACGGGAACGTTCAAAGTCGCACAGGGCAGCATAGAGTACATAACGACTCTGCTCGGTTCATTCAAGGCTCGTGAGATAGTCGTAAAAAGGGAACTGCGCGCGAAAACGGCGGAGAAATTTCCGGATTATTATGTCTCGGCGATTGACGAGTGGGCTTTCGTCTATGATGCGGCCTATGACAAACTGTGTCGTCAGCTGGACGTGAAAAGCCTGAAAGGATTTGGTATTGAGGCGTTCAATGTCGCGATATGCAGCGCCGGAGCTCTCATCTTCTATCTTGAACAGACGCAGCACACGGGGCTTAGGAATATATGCAGCATCTCCCGCATAGATGAAGGCAAATTCGTGTGGATGGACAGGTTCACCTTCCGTAATCTGGAGGTTTTCTCCTCATCTGCGGGAAAAGACGGGGTGTCGCTTGTCGAATGCATAGACCGTACGCTCACCCCTATGGGCGCGCGTCTTCTGCGCTCCTGGCTTGCTATGCCGATATTCTCTCTCGAAGAACTTGACGGAAGGTACGACATAGTCCAGTATTTTCACGATAATGAAGCCGTTCTCGCTGAATGCCAATCTCTTCTTGGAGGAGTAGGAGACCTGGAGCGAATAATATCTCGCGCTGCTACGGGAAAGATTCTTCCACGCGAGGTAAAGACCTTGTCCCGCTCCCTTTCACAGATGACTCCTATATGCCAATTGGCATCATCTTCCGGGGTGGAATCGCTGGTAAGGCTTTCTTCTCAGATGCACGGATGCGATGATCTGGTGGAGAAGATAGAACATACGCTCTGCGCCAATCCGGCAGCCCAGATTGGCAAGGGAGAGGTGATAGAAAGAGGGGTGAGTGCTGAGCTGGACGAGCTTCGCGACATATCTACAGGCGGGAAGGACTATCTTCTCAAGATTCAGGAAAGGGAGATACAGCGCACGGGCATTGGCAGTCTGAAGATAGGTTACAACAACGTATTCGGCTACTATATAGAAGTGCGCAATTCGTCGCGTGACAAGGTGCCTGAGGAATGGATACGCAAACAGACCCTGGTAAATGCGGAACGATACATAACCGAGGAACTCAAGAGTTACGAGGAGAAGATTCTCGGGGCGGAAAGCCGCATTTATGAGATAGAGACGAAATTATATGCCTCTCTGGTGGCCTATATAGGCGATTTTATCAGAGATATCCAGACCAATTGCGGCGTGGTGTCACAGATAGACGTCCTTCAGGGATTCGCCCGGCAGGCGATAGACAGGAATTATACACGTCCTTTGATAGATGACTCCCTGGTGCTTGAGATAAAAGCCGGAAGGCATCCTGTTATAGAATGCAATATGCCGGCCGGACAGGAATATGTCCCTAACGATATGCATCTTGACAGCGGCAAGGAACAGATAATGATTCTGACAGGCCCGAATATGGCCGGAAAATCGGCTCTCTTGCGTCAGAGTGCGCTTATCGTGCTTATGGGTCAGATAGGTTCGTTCGTGCCGGCTGAAAAGGCGCATTTCGGGTACTTCGACAAACTCTTCACGAGAGTGGGTGCAAGCGACAACATCTCACGCGGCGAGTCCACCTTTATGGTGGAAATGCTGGAGACGTCAATGATTATGCATAATCTGAGCGAGCGTTCCCTGGTGCTTCTGGACGAGATAGGACGTGGCACCTCCACGTATGACGGTATGTCCATAGCCAGGGGGATAGTGGAGTACATACAGGCGCGGGGTAAAGGCGCCAAGACGCTTTTTGCCACTCATTATCACGAACTTAATGATCTGGCGGATGAACTTCCGAGAGTGGTTAACTATCATATAGCAGTAAAAGAAGACGGTAAGGACATAGTGTTCCTGCGTAAACTTCTCCCGGGCGGGGTGGCTCACAGTTTCGGTATACACGTGGCCAGAATGGCCGGAATGCCGAAGGAGGTCATAGATGCCGCACAAAGAACGCTTGACGGCCTGGAAAAAGGCCCTCAGACACATCTTCCGGCTCCGGAATACCAATTGTCACTTTTCCAATTGGATGACCCGGCGCTTTCTTCTGTCAGAGACCAGTTGAGGGACGCTGATCTGAATAATATGACTCCGCTTCAGGCCTTTGATTTGCTTCGGCATCTGAAAGAAGAACTGGGAGTGGAAAACTAGAACGTACTATGAAAAAATTGATTGTTTTTATCCTGTGCCTGTTCTTTTATGAGGTGGTCAGGGCACAAGACAAGGCTGACTCGGTCAAAGTGGATACTTTGTCCGCAGCAGTCGTAAGAACGGACAAGCAGAGGCGTGCAGCACGTACTCAGACAAGTCTTCAACGTCTTGACGCGCAGAAACTTAAAGGAGGATTCGCAGTACTGGGATCCCCGGACTTGATAAAGACGCTCCAGACATTGCCGGGAGTTTCAGCCGGAGCGGAACTGTTCAGCGGGCTGTATGTCCGTGGAGGAGACGGGTCCGACAATCTGTTTCTTCTGGACGGGGTGCCTCTTTATCAGGTGAATCACCTGGGCGGACTTTTTTCGTCTTTCAACACAGATATGGTCGAAGAGGTGGATTTTTATAAAGGAGGATTCCCGGCCAGGTACGGCGGCAGACTTTCTTCGGTGGTGGATGTTGACGTCAAGGGAGGCAATTTCACCAAATGGAAGGGCACGGCATCGATTGGCCTGGTGGACGGCCGTTTTCAGATAGAGGGCCCTATCATCAAGAACAAGACAAGCCTGAATTTCGGCGTGAGAAGAACTTGGATGGATATAGCAAAAACCTTGGCAATGCCTATCATAAGGTCGGTCGCTGATGATGCGGATATGGCGGAGGATCTGGCTACCAATTTTCATTATGATTTCGGTGACTATAATCTGAAGCTGGTCCATCTTCTTAGTCCGACAAGCAAACTCTCACTGTCCCTGTATTACGGGCAGGATTACCTTAATGCCAAGGGTGTATCGGAAAGCAAGTCGCAGTCAGGTCTGAGAGACAGTTATACACTCAAGAGCAATATGATATGGGGCAATATGCTCGGTACGTTGAGGTGGGACAAGACCTGGGAGGAAAAGGGTCTTGCTATGGACAGCAGGATTTATTATACGAGATACCGCTCGGACATAGGGGCGAATTTGAATGTATACGATGAAGGCGAGAATGAGGAAACCGGACAGGTCGAGGTTATGGAAGGGAGCCTTTCCGAGAAGGATTATACCAGAATACACGATATAGGCATCTCTTCCGACTGGTTCTATGATGCTGTGGACGGTCATCATATGCGATTCGGCATAGACGGGATAACACATATCTATGATCCTTACAGAAAGGCGGATATGACTATGATTGTCAATGGAATTCCGTATGTGCAGGAAAACCCTTCCACATATGTACATTATCTGGGAGGAGAGATAAGTCTGTACTATGAGGATGAAATCACCTTATGGGACTGGCTGAATGTAAATTTAGGCCTGAGAGATGCACTCTTTATGGTCAAGGAACGTTCGTATAACAGGCTTGAACCGAGATTGGCGCTCAAGGCTTCGCTTACTCCGCATCTGGACCTGAAGGCATCGTATGCCAAGATGGACCAGTTCTCGCATATCGTGTCCACGTGTTACATAGACCTTCCTACAAGTCTGTGGATGCCTTCAACCGCGTCCGTAAAGCCGATGTCTTCGGACCAGGTCGTGCTCGGGGCTACATATAAGTTCAATGACAATTGGATGGTGGATGTCGAGGGCTTTTATAAGAAGATGGATCATCTTTACGAATACAACGGTACTTTCACCCTTCTTCCGAGCTTGGAGAAATGGGAACTGGATTATGTGGAAGGGCGCGGCAGGGCCTATGGCGTAGAGTTCTCCACCGAATACGTGTCGAAAAAGCTGCAGGCCAGCGCGTATTATACCCTGTCCAAGAATGAAAGATATTTTTCTTCGTATTATTATACCTGGTTTCCCGACCGCAATGACAATACGCATAAGATCAATCTGGGGCTGTCGTACCGATTCTCTCCAAAATTCGAAGTTTATGCCAGCTGGATATATCATACGGGAAACAGGTTCACCGGAGCGAGTATGACGGTATGGGAAGAAAACAATATTGTGGATATTTATGACAAACCGAACAATTACCGCCTGCCGTCTTATCACAGGATGGATGTGGGTTTGAATTGGCATAGAAAGTTAAGCAGCGGACGAATACGGACTCTGAATGTAAGCATATACAATGTTTATTGCAGGCTTAACGCCTTTCTCGGGGCGGTAGACAATAGCGAGAATAAGGCTATAGGTGTGGCTTATGGAATAATTCCTATAATTCCGACTTTCAGTTATTCTTGGAAGTTCTAATGGCAGCGGAGTATGAATAAAAAGATAATTACAGGATTGGCCGTGATACTTTCGGTGACGGCCTGTGAATATGAGTTCGATGTCACTTCTCCGGTGGGGGAGGACAGGATGATGGTGGAATGGATAGTGGGATTGGATGATATAGATTATATCAAGGTGCGCAAGGCCGTTCCTGTAGGGAAAGTGGCACAGGAGGGAAATTATTACGAGATCGAATCTATGCGCTTTACTGAGGATGAGGTGGAAGTGCCCCTTTTCAAAGATCCGGAAGAGTCGTATTATTATTCAGTCCATACCCCAAAGCAGGGGAGCCGCTTGGAATTCGACCTCTCTACGAAGGATGAACCTTCGATAAAGGCCTATACAACCGTTCCCGATAAGGTCAACGCTCAATTCACGTACACCGCGTCGCAAGATGAGATACATTGGCAAATGAAGGTGGACGATGTCAAGGACAAGAATTTTGCCCTTCTGGCGTTTGCCGGAGTGGAATATACCGATGAAGAGGGAGAAGTCAGGCAATTGTGGAATGAAGCCACGATATCCGCGGAACTGTCAGGCAACACGTATTATGGTTTTTTCAATTCTTCCTTGCGCGTGGTTAATTATTCTGTCAAGGGGAAGGTCTCTTGCAGTTTGACGCTTCTTCGCGGAGAGGAAATCCCGGACGGAAATTTCGCGTTCAAGACATATTCGGCGGCAAAGTATAAATTAGTGCTTTTAGTCCTTTCTGACGAGGCGTATGGATATTTTAATGCCAGATATAATCAGGATAATAATTTCCTTGCCAAATTGGGACTTGCCCCATCGAATTATGCATACACTAACGTGCAAGGTGGCTACGGAGTGTTCGGTGCAGTCACCAGAGAAGAAAAAATCTTTGAAATAAAATAAGTAATTCCTAAAAAATAACTTGGTACTTTTGCTGGTCTTTTTGTTCTAAA
>CAVHGF010000014.1:0-43957 GCA_963635625.1 Treponemataceae bacterium
AAAGTTTATTCCAAGTTTTTTTACTTGAAAATAAAAGCCAAATTGACTAAATTTGCGCTCCCAAAGCATAAATAATTCTTAATGGATACAACGACTGCAATTTCAGCCATACTTACCTTGCTCGCAGGTATAGGAATCTTCCTTATCGCGTGTCAGATGATGAGTTCCAATCTCGAATCCGCGAGTTCCAAAAAATTAAAAAAACTGTTCGAAAAGGCCTCCCGCAGCAAAATGCTCGGCGTGGGAATCGGCACAATAGGGACAGCCGCCATACAGAGTTCCGGAGCCACCTCCGTAATGACCATAGGTTTCGTGAACGCCGGCATAATCTCCCTGTCACAGGCGGCCACCATAATATACGGGGCCAATATAGGCACCACCATAACGGCACAGATAGTGGCTCTCGGTATGTTCGGCAGCAACACCCTGTCCACTACGGTGATTTTTTCGGCCTTCGCAGGAATAGGCGCATTCATCTGCCTCTTTGCCAAGACCAACAAATGGAAAAACATAGGAGGAATTCTCACCGGTTTCGGTATGCTCTTCGTGGGTCTCTCGCTTATGAGCAATTCTATGGAGGATTTCGCAGCACTTGACGGAGTAAAGAATTTTCTGGCAAGCATAAGCAATCCTATTCTCCTGGTACTTATCGGAGCCATCCTTACCGCCATCATACAGAGTTCATCTGTAATGACTTCCATCGCCCTGGCTATGGTGGTCACCGGGCTCATACATCTGGATCAGGGTATATTCCTCACTATGGGATCGAACATAGGATCCTGCGTAGTGGCGATAATAGCCGGTCTGACCAGCGGTCGCAATGCAAAACGCACAGCGCTTATCCACCTCCTGTTCAACTGTTCAGGTGTCGTGATATTCCTCCTGGCGGGCCTTGTGATGAACATAGTGAGCGGAGGCACTTATAGTTTCGGAACTATCTTCGAGAATCTGTTCCCCGGTGTTCCTCAGACGCAGCTGGCTATGTTCCATACCTTCTTCAACGTGATGACCGTATGCATCATTCTGCCAATGAACAACCTTATGGTCAAGCTTGTATGCAAGATCATACCGGACAGCGTGGATGTACGGGACAAGAATTCTTACAAACTGAAATTCGTGGACGAGAATATGCTCCGCACCCCGCCTCTGGCAGTCAGCCAGACCAAAAAGGAGATCATTTGGATGTCAGAACTTGCAATGCAGAACTTTGACCGCGCCATAAACATCATCACCACGATGGATTTCAAGGAGCGCGACCTTTTCGACAAGGTGGAAGGAGAAATCAACTATATAAACCGGGCGCTTGTGGATTTCGTGGTGCAGCTTTCCGACAAGAGCGGTCTCAATGAGCACGACCACATTTATCTGTCCACCACATTCCGCTCCATCAGGGACATAGAGAGAATCGGAGACTATGCCGAGAACATAGTGGAATACGCGGACGACCTTCAGAAAACAGGGGACGCCTTCTCCGCTGAAGCACTTAACGAGATTACACAGCTCAAAACCCTGATACATAATCTTTACGATAAGGCGATCGAGGCCTACAAGAAGGAAGACCTGACCGTGATGGCCGAGGCCAATGTAATAGAGGAACAGATAGACGACTTCACCAAGATGATGGAGGACAATCACATATCGCGTCTCAGCGCCGGGGTATGCACTCCAAATGTGGGAGCCCACTATCTCGAACTGTCTTCCAATTCCGAACGTATAGCCGACCACCTCATCAACGTCGCCAAATCAATCCGAAGCCTGAATTAAGTAATCAAACGATGAATTCAAGAAATAACATTGCCGGCTACATCGCCGGTATCGTTGCCGGTGTTTCTTACGGATTCAATCCCTTATTCGCAAAACAACTTCTCGTAGATCAAGTTCCGGTCTACACTATGCTCTTCTACAGATACGTCATAGCGGCCGCCATAATGCTGCTGTGGATGCTCATAAAAAGAGAGAATCTCAAGATGGAACGAGGCCAGGTGACACTTGTCATCATACTGGGCATCTTATTCGCCTGCAGCAGCATAGGTCTGTTCGAGGCGTATAACTTCATTCCTGCCGGATTGGCGACGACCATAGTCTACCTATACCCGGTCTTTACTGCTCTCGCGATGATATTTCTGCACCAGAAGCCATCTCCAAGGACCTGGGCAAGCATCATAGCCACCCTCGCGGGCGTAGTTCTCATCTGCCTGCCTACCGGAGGAATGACCATCAAGGTGGCGGGCGTTCTGCTTTCAGTATCATCTGCACTCTGTTACTCTGTATATCTGGTAATCGTCAACCACAGCGCACGTCTCAAGAGCCTTTCAGCACATTGCCTCACCCTATACGGGCTTGCCGCCGGAGCTGTGTTTTTCTTCGTCATAATGACCATCAAAGGCGAGCCAATCATAGGCGCCATACACGGCATAGAGCAATGGAGCTGCGTGTTCGGCCTATCTGTGATACCTACCACCATATCTATGCTATCGCTTGCCATCTCGACTCGCCTGATAGGTCCCACCAAAACGGCGGTCCTGGGAGTATTCGAGCCGATAACCGCCATAATGATAGGTCTGCTTGCCTTCGGAGAGACCCTTACTGTAAGCATCATAACGGGAATATTCATCTGTGTGAGTGCCGTAACTTTTATGGTAACGGACAGAAATTGACGGGGCGAACCTCAAAAAAAACTCTACAATAACTCTATACTGATAACGGAGCAATTCTGCGCCAATCAAGAATACATACTGATTTTCAAATAATTACAAAACAAGCGAATCTATACAGACTTCCACACGTGGTTAAAGACATACTCTACATAACATTTTTTGTAGTAACTTGCCGAAAAATCCACGGAAATGTTTTGGAAGAAAAAGATAGACACGCTGATAGAAAACATAGATCAGTACTTCGACACAATAGACCACGCGCTCATAGTATATAAGGAGGGAGTCAGGAACTACCTCTACGCGTCGGACAGAAAAGAGTTCAACGAGAACCTCAAGAGTCTTTCAGAACTGGAGGCACAGTCCTCGGCGCTCAGACGCGACATCGAAAACGCTCTCTACACCAAGACTGCGCTCGTCCGCTCCAGGGGAGACATAATGAGGCTTCTCGAAAAAACTCGCAACGTGATGGATATGCTGAGTGATTCTCTTTTCCAGTTCGAAATAGAAATGCCCTTCATTCCTCAGGAACTCAATGCCGACTTCATCCGCCTGACGGAATTCTCCGTCCTTGCGCTTGAGACCACCATCCCCGCCGCCAAGTCATATTTCCGTGACCCGAAGAGCATTCCGGACAAGATCAACCGTGCCTACTACTACGGAAAAGAAGCCGGCAAATGTGCACAGGAAATAAAGCGGACGGTATTCCACAAGATGGACAAACTGAAGCTCAGCGAGAAATTCCACCTCCGCTATTTCGCCCTGCATATAGAAAACCTATCCAAAGCCGCCGACAGCCTCGCGGACCAATTGGCGGTAATGTCAATAAGAAGCACACTGTAAGATGAGTCAGGCGGCAGTCATAGCTCTGATGATCATCATCTGTATATGGTTCTTTCTCAAAGAGTTCCCATATATGGAAGGGCTGCTTGTCTCCACCTGCGCGATGAAAAGGAAAACACTTGACCTTCTCTTCTTCGCAGTGGCGATACTCTCCGCCGTCCTGTTTGTGGATTCAGGCCTTGCGCTGAACATAAGACAGAATTACCTTTCGGAAGGTCTTGACACCGGAAAAGCGCTCATACTGATGTCAGCAGCACTTTCAACGGTTATCGTGCTGAATTATCTGCACATCCCATCTTCCATAATACTCGCCGTTCTCGGAGCGTTGGAAGGATTGAAGATGGCCTGTGAAGGCACTCTCAGGCCGTCAGGCACACCTTTTATCGAGACCATTACTGCCGCCGTATTCTGCGGTGCCGTAACATCAATTGTCTACCTCGCGCTGCGGACATACTTCCGCCACACCAGAACACATCTTCTGAAACTGGCAGCTTACTTCAGATACGGCATCATACTCATCGCTGTCCTTTCTGCCGCCGTAACGGGAGTTCTTCTCGCAGGTCTGCTTTCCGGCATCGCATCTCCTGCATTGGCAGGCAAAACGGCAGGTTTGTGCGTCATAGGCATCATAGCCGCCACGATTCTCGTGCTGAGGCCGGCAATAAGGACCAAAAGCGACGAACGCGCCGAGCTCTGCACGGAATGGAGCATCAGAACAGTCTTCGCCGTGACGCTGAGTGTCAGCCTGACGCAGCTGCTTTTCGCACTTCCGTCCACTCCTTTCAAGCCAACGCCGCTGTCGCCGCTCCCTCTCATTTATGCCGGAATATTTGCAGTGGAAACCGTAAGAAAACGGCCGCTGACAGAAAGCGATAATATAAGCCGAGCTCTTTCAGGGATGATATTATCCCCGTTCATCGCCCTCGTCTGCACCTATCTGCTCGGAAAAATAGTTTCCGGCAGTCCGTCACAGAGTGAAACTCTTATGTATTTCACCATAATGGCCATACTGCTTATGCTGGTGTTCGGCGCATTGTCCGCCAATTATATAGCATCCCAGCGCAGGCAGAAGGCGGAAATGTCAAGAATATTGGCCGTACAGCAGGAGCAGATATACGAGGACCGCAAGGCAATAGGCGATCTGGAGATTAGAAGTATGGTAAGCGAGAACCAGGCTCTGTACGATGCGTTGGAGATGAAACGCAAAGAGACTATGAACGTGGCTCTCAGCCTCTATGAACAGAAGGAATATCTTGAGTCTCTCGACGCTCTGGTAAAAGAACTGTCCAAGACGGAGAGTGAAAGCAGAAGGTCTGAGATCATCGCAGAACTTGGCAGTTCCATCAGGCACAGGCTTTCTTTCGATCAGGAAGTGGATTCGTCATATTTCTACACACAGGCCGAAGTTCTGCACAAGGACTTCAACCTGAGACTGGAAAATGCTTTTCCAAACCTCACTTCGCAGGAAAAAAGGCTGGCCACCCTGCTTCGTCTCGGCTTTTCTTCCAAATACATAGCGACACTGATGAAGATCAACACGAAGAGCGTGGAGATAGGCCGTTACCGCCTCCGTCAGAAGCTTGGCCTGGGAAAAGGGGACAATCTGGTACAATTCATAAAATCAATATAAAAAGATTAAACTCACTAATAACCAACAAGATGAAAAAGTTTTTATTATTCCTGCTGGCAGCTGCCACATCGCTCCCAGCTTTTGCACAGGAAGATGATGATGCGAAAACCGACGTCAACCAGTACGGTCAGACCGTCAAGATCTGGAAAGTGAAACCGGAGATGCAGGACGGCATACTCGTCTTCAAAAACGAAAATGCCGGATACAGACTCTGGTTCGACATCCGCGTACAGAGTGATGCCGCCGTATTCTTCGGCAACAACAGCGACTACGACGCCATAGGCAACGGAATGAACATCCGCCGCTCGCGATTCGCCATAAAGGCCCAGCTTGACCATAACTGGTACGGAGAGATAGACACCGACTGGACCAGCGGCACGCCGGAGATTAAGGATGCCATAATAGGCTACGAAGGAATCCCTTACACCTCTATCAAAGTAGGTAACTTCAAAGAGAACTTCTCAATCCAGAGAAACACCTCTTCACGTTATTTGATATTTATGGAGCGTCCTATGGTGACCGCCCTCGCCCCTTCACGCCATCTGGGCGTCAACGCCACCTTCGCCAAGGATTGGCTCTGGGCAAGTGCCGGAGTCTTCGGACCGGAACTCAAAAGTTCTGAGGAGCAGACTCTTATGGAAGACAACAACAAGGACTTCGGCTACAACGAAGGTCTCTCTTATACGGGCAAACTCGTCTTCCGTCCGCTCTACAAGCAGCAGAACTCGTCTCTTCACATAGGCGCCGCATTCTCTTACCGCGAACCTAAGCTCACTTCAGGAGAAGGCTACAAGGTGGCGCGATACAGTTCACGCAACACCACCAGCATCAACCGCAAGAAATATCTCGATACTGACGCCATAGCAGGTCTCGACCACGAGATAGCATACACCTTCGAGCTGGCAGGCCACTATAAGGGACTTCGTTACGAGGGAGCTTATATCGCACGCACGGCCATCCTTGACCGCAGCATCAACGACAAAGGACACCAGACAGCCGACGGATGGTATGTTCAGGCAAGCTATCTTCTTTTCGGAGGCAACCAGAACTATGATGCGGACGGAGCCAAGTACACACGCGTGAACAACGGCCGCAGCTGGGGAGACCTCGAGCTCGCACTGCGCTACGAATACTGTGACTTCAACACTGCCGACTACTACGGAGGAAGCGCAGAAGGTTATTCCGTAGGTCTGAACTACTACCCTACCAAGAACGTGAAGATAATGCTGAACTACCAGTTCACAAACAACGACCGCTATGCCAACGGCAAAGGCAAACTCTATGTGGGACACGACGCTGACGGCAACCCTACCAAGGACTATACTAAAGTAACGGAAAAGAACGGCAAGGCAGGCGTGGACTACAATATGCTCGCACTCCGCTTCCAGATAGCATTCTAATCCAATCCTCACTAAAAAAAGAACAACAATGAAAAAGACATCATACATACTGCTGGCAGCAGCCGTCGCACTGCTGACCACGTCCTGTGTCAAGGACAAAGTCTATGGCATTCCCGTCATAGCTGACGTACAGAACACGGTGGCACTGACCGCCGAAAGCACCGTAACCGTTACGGCCAATATCACCTCTCTCGCCGGCGAGATTACCGCCGCCACCCTCACATACACCGCTCTTGAAGAAAGCAAAACCATAGATATGAGACCATCAAACGGCAGCTCCTGGGCAGCCGTCATTCCTGCTTTCGAAATGGGAGTCAAGGTGACTTACTTCATCGAAGCTGAAGCCGAAAGCGGAGAAAAAGGACGCTCGGGCGACTTCAACTATACCGTGGGAGAGAATCCTATAGACTACACCGGCCTCATTCTCAACGAACTCAACGGCAACGACAAGTTCATAGAAATCTACAACGGTTCCGGAAATGAAATAAACATCACCGGCATACAGATATTCAAAGACGACAAATCCGTATGGACCTGCGATGAAAGAAGTCTTGCCTCAGGAGCATACCTTCTTCTCTACAGCGAAGACGTAACCGCAGCCGGAGGAGCTCAGGAAGGATACGACGAGGCCCTCGTATTCCACAGCGGTCTTTCTGCCAAGAAGGCTGTCCGCGTATATATGACCAAGCCTGACGGAGTCACCATTCTGGACGACTTCAACTTCGCAAGACACGACGGCACCAAATACGCAGGATCTTACGGGCGCAACGCCGATGGGGATTGGTACAACCAGACCACCTCTACTCCTGGAGCCGCCAACGTGGACGGAGAAGTCAAACTTGATATTGGAGCGTAAATAAACAGATTTAAATCATACTAATATGGCAAAAGAAGAATTAAAAATCGGAGAACAATCCAAACCACGCTTCGAGTTCCGCTCATTCGGACAGGACTTCAGCGCCGCACAGTATCGTATGGCACGCCTTTCAGCACCGGTGCCTGAAAAGGTATGGGAAAGGGAGAGCGACGAGGTGTACATCATCTCCCGCGCCAACGACATCAACAACACCAAGATCCGTAACGGAAAGATGGACATCAAGACTTATGTGCAGACCGTGGACGGTTTCGAGCAATGGAATCCGCTGATGAAGGGTGAATTCCCAATCTCGCGAGAAGTGCTCGAGAAAGAAGTATTCCCTGCATTTATGGTTAAGATGCCCGAGCTCACCAAGGACACATATACCTACGAGGAGTTCATCGCTATGGTCAAGGCCAATCCTGACCTCGCAGCAGTGAGAGTGCACAAACAGCGCTTCGGCTATATGGTCAACGACACTATCTGCGAAGTGGGCAACGTGCTCATCAACGGAGCCAAGGTCGTTACCATCAACTCCGAATCCACCGAAATTGAAGACATACGCAAGACCGTCGTTGACTGCGGCCTCGAAGGCGTGGAAAATATCAACTACCTCCAGGCCATCAAGAGAGTCATCGGAATGTCCGACAAACCTTTAGCTAACGAATAAGATTATGGCACAAGAAATAGAAAAGAAATTCCTGGTCTGCGGCGATTTCAAGGCCGAGGCCACAAAAGCCACCCGCATCACACAGGGCTACCTCAGTTCAGTTCCTGAAAGGACCGTCAGAGTCCGTGTCAAGGGCGACAAGGGTTACATCACAGTCAAGGGAATCGGCAACGACAGCGGCGCCAGCCGTTTCGAATGGGAGAAGGAAATCCCTGTCGAGGACGTTCGCGAGCTTCTTAAGATATGTGAGCCGGGCGTAATCGACAAGACCCGCTATCTGGTACCTAAGGGGAACCATACCTTCGAAGTGGACGAGTTCTACGGCGACAACGAAGGTCTTACGGTAGCCGAGGTGGAACTTGGCGAAGAAAATGAAGCATTCGAGCATCCTTCCTGGCTCTCTACGGAAGTGACGGGAGACAAGAAATACTATAACTCGATGCTTATGAAGAACCCGTACAAGAATTGGAAATAATTTAACACTCAGAAGATTATGTCAGAGACCCACATACACAGCTCCGATCCGCTCGATATGAACAACTACAGGATCGAGAAACTGCCCAAAATGCAGAAATCCGGATTTGAAAAAGGCATGGCCCGTGCAGGTGGGCCTCTGGCCATAATCCTCTTCATTCTTTTCAACTGGGTGCTGGACGTAAGTTTCCTCCAGACCCCGGCGGAAAAGTCGATGCTGGCGATATTCATCGCCGGACTCGTGCTCTGGATGACTGAAGCCATCCCGAACTACCTCACTTCACTGATAATAATCCTGTCCATAGTGCTCACCGGAGTGGTGCCGCAGAAAACGGCTTTCGCACAGCTCGGACACCCGGTGATGTGGCTCAACATCCTCTCGTTCGTACTTGCCTCGATGCTTGTGAAGACCCGCGTGGCCAAAAGATTCGCCCTGTGGTTCGTACTCAAATTCGGACACAGCGCGAAGGGGATCTTTTTCAGCTTCATCATCATCAATCTCGTGCTCTCAGCGTTCATCTCCGCCACCACTGCGAAAGCCACCATACTTCTGCCTATATTTATGGTAGTATGCGCCATCTACGGAGCCTCAGACGGAAACCGTAACAATTTCGGACGTAACCTCGTGCTGCAGAATCTCTTCCAGATAAACATCTGCGCCACCGGGTTTCTGACCGGCAGCGGAGCGCACCTGCTCGCCATTTCTCTGTTTATGGGGGCATACGGATCGACCATAGGTTACAGCGACTGGTTCGTGGCCTGCTTCCCGCTCACCATAATAATGGTTCTGCTTGGCTATCTGATAGGGACCAAAGTTATCTTCCCTATGAAAAAAGAAGAACAGAAGCCACAGATCGAAGGAGGACTGCAAAGGCTCCGCACGGAACTGGAGTCTATGGGAAAGATGAGTGCGGAAGAATACAAGGCGATAGCCATATTCCTGGGCGTGCTGATACTCTGGTCCACAGACAAGCTTCACGGACTTGACGCCACCACGGTGGCATTCATAGGCGCCGTGATAGCCCTTATGCCTGGAATAGGCGTAGTCAAATGGAACGATGTCGACATTCCTTGGCATCTGATGCTCTTTTCAGCCGGAGCATATACGCTGGGCGCGGGACTCGACGCCACCAAACTCCCCGGAACGCTGGTCGACGTGTGCTTCAACAGTCTGGGAATAGGAGCAGACGCACCTTTCTGGCTGCTCTACGTCGTTCTGACCTTTATGATGATGTTCAGCGGACTGATTTTCGAGTCGAAGACGATGCGTACGCTCATCTTCGTGCCAATCGCACTTGGCGTGGAGCAGAAATTCGGTCTCCCGCAGCTCAGTCTCGCGTTCCCTGTGGCTATGCTGATAGAACACGTCTATGTGCTTCCTTTCAACAGCAAACCTGCCGCCCTGCTCTATAACACGAACCAATACAGCTGGAGCGACACATTCCGCTTCGGAATCACGATGATGGTGATCTCCTGGCTTCTGATACTGCTCTGGGGAGAGACAGTGCTGCATTGGCTCGGATACACCCCGCTGCTGTTCTAGTTGGTTCGCGTTTTGCAAGCACTCCGCGGTGCCGGAAGCAAATAACAAGTTACACGGATGATAAATCTGCAGGCTAAAAAGCACGACAATTTCTCTGTCGAATTCAAATTCGGCTTCGTCTCAGACGGGACGGAGAAGAAAAACGATTTCGCTGTCAACACCTGGCTTTTCATTCCCAACAGTATGGGAATCAGTTCCCAGACCTACGGGAAAGACCAGTTCTACCGCGACATCAAATCGAACGTGCGACTCATCACGCCCGTATTCTCACTGGACGAACTAGCCCAGGAATCTTCACTGCCGTTCTCCAGGCTCAAGGACTCCATAGTCTCGCTCACCGGAGGAGAAGACAAGACGGAAGACTTCGAGTATCATCTGAAAATGTATGCCGCCATCTTCAAAAGCGCGCTGAGAAACAGTACCAACAGTCTGAAAAACACTCAGGACATCATCAAGACGCAGACTGCCTGCAATAAATACATAGACCAGCTGAGGTCCATACTTCATCATTTCCGTTCCCTTTACCTACCGGTAGAAAAAATACAAGACAGGGAAAGAGGGCACTTCATCGTCGTGGATGAATATATGAGCTACATCATCTCGTCCCAGGCCACAAACATAGTGAAGAATCTTGACAGTCGTGGGAATGACGATCTCTCCGACACCCGCAAGGCCCTGGTGGAATTCATACTGGGCGAAAAACGCTATGCCTCGGACAGAGGCTTCGATTCGCTCAATGCAGACCCCGCGCATAACAGGGAACTGCTTTATAATCAAGGCATACAGAAAAAATATATAGAAAGCGATCTCTACATCAATCTGGACAAACGCAAAGACGGAATAGCCGTCGAACAGCTCTACTACAGCATAGCGGCCGGCGTTGCTATGATTTTTGCCACTGCAGTAGGCTGGGCCACACAGGTCAAATTCGGAAACATCACCGGGCCGCTTTTCGTGGTGCTTGTAATAAGTTATATGATGAAGGACCGCATCAAGGACCTTATGCGTTACTGGTTCGCCCACAAGTTGGTGAACAAATACTACGACAAGAAGGCAGGCATCACCATAGGCAGCCGTAAGGTGGGAATGATAAAAGAAGGTGCAGACTTCGTGTCCGGCAGCAAAATTCCTGAAGAAGTGACGCAGCTGCGCAAGAAAAAAACCTCGATGGATGATGAATCACACATATTCGAGGAGAAAGTACTGCTCTACCGCAAACATCTGGTACTTGACAACGATGCACTGATGGCTGAAAACCAATACCCGCTTCGAGGCATAAACGAGATAATGCGCCTGCACCTCAACCGCTTTATGCAGAAGATGGACAACCCGGAAGTTCCTGTCAACGTGATAGATGAAAACGGAGAAGTCTCCACCCTGCGAGTACAAAGAGCATACTGTATGCACGTAATCTGTCAGCTCAAACACCTGAACCAGACTGAATACCGCCACCTGCGGATAGTGATGAACCGTAACGGAATCCTCCGCGTGGAAGACATATAGGATCTACTCCAAAGAAGTAGGGTCTATAAGGTTGTTAAGCATCGCATATACCGTAAGTCCGGCCACGGTCTTGATACCGGTTTTGCGCGTAATGTTCTTACGGTGAGTCATAACGGTATATACCGAGATATTGAACTCGTCGGCTATCTCCTTGTTCAGCTTGCCCTTGGCCACGCTAACGAGAATCTCCTTCTCACGTGCGGAGAGTTCGCCTCCGTCCCCTTTTGAAGAATCAAGCTCCACCTCCAGGGCTTTGCGGCATTTGCTGATTATCACCGCCGGCAGATCGTACAGGCTTATCACGGCATCGAACTGGCGATAAAAATCCTCCTCCAGCAAAACGGTCTGAACCGCTATGACAGGGACATCAAGTGAGGAATTGATTAGAGTGTGCACGCTCGATCGCGACGCATAGTCTATTACAGATGGGTCTATTATAAGCAGATCCACATTAGTGGAGCAAAGCATATCCAGACTTCGCGGAAGCTCGGTAAGGATATTGACGACCCTGAATTCGCTATGCTCCAGAAAAACCTTCTCGAGTCCTTTGGAAATAATCTGTGAAGGGCTGACTATGATGACGTTACGGTTTTTCATAGGCGAGACTCCATTCTGGACACTATAGGTGTCAGTACATTGTCTTCTATCAAGGTGTGGCGTCTGAGGTCTTTCTCGAGGTGATAGATCTGGTGGAGGACATCGTAACGAAGGGCCTGGTCACAAGACTGAGGGAGGTATTTCATCACGATATTCTTCAAATCGCACAGTTTCTCTTCTATGTTTCCGTGATTCTCCTCGAAGGTGTCTATCGAATACCCCTGCTGCCTTTCTCCGCGATAAAGGGCGTTGACATAAGGCATCACCACATTCTCCTCGTAGTCGAAATGGTTCTTCACCTCATCGTGATAATCCCTGAAGAACTTATCTATCATATTCTTCTGAGAGTCAGGGCAATTCTGAAGCATCTGCGCTGTGAGAATTTCAAGCTGTCTGAGGGACGAGGACATATAATCCACGTGAGAATTATGCAGATATTTCAATATGTCCCTCACGTCAGCCTTATCCAGAAGAGCCTGAGAAGGAACGTAAGCTTCGAAATTATATACATTGCAGATAAGCAGAAAAGCCTCCGTGTTGACATTGTGCAGTTTGCATGCCTGCTCTATGGTATGTTCCCCGAAGCCCAGACTCACATCCAGACGCGAAAGGACAGCCAGCAGATTATGATTGATATCAATCAGATCTGCCAATTTCATATTAGGGTTGATGACCATTATCATATTCATAGACAGGACAAACTTAATCAAAATTTCTCAAAAATCACGCAAAGTCCTAAGCATAGCTGTGCATACCGCCCAGGAAGAAATTGACTCCGAAGTAAGTGATGATAACGCAGAGGAATGCAAGAACGGTATAAAGATGGAAGCGTCTGTCATCGTCCAGACACTTCAGAAGCCGCGTATGAAGCAAGACGGAATAAACGATTATGGTGACCAGAGACCACACTTCCTTAGGGTCCCAGCTCCAATAGCATCCCCAGCTTTGATTGGCCCAGATGGAGCCCAGAACCGTTCCGCCCATAAGAGTGAAAAGCGCAGGATAGATGACCACTATGCTGATATCCCGCAGTTGTGACGATTCCTTCCCGGAAGATAACAGTCCGGCAAAAGAACTCAAGGCCGAGATTCCCAGAAGAGAGTACGATATCATCATACTGGCCACGTGCACCGAAAGAAGCGGCGAATTGAGCACCGGAGCCATATGGGTAATCTGCGGATTACTAGCGCCAAGTGAACTTACAAGAAGAGCGAAGCCACTGAGAATGAATGCAAAAGCGTGCATTATATGCAGTCTGCGCGAGGTCAGGATTCCTGCCGTCAGAGTGATCCACGCGAGCAAGAGCATAGTCTCATAACCATTGGACATAGGAAGGTGTCCGCTCACAAGAGTGCGAAGCACCAGAATCAGAAGCACATAAAGAGAAAGTGCGCAAAGGATCCCCTGCGTAATCCACCAGGAAACGGGGCTCTGCCGCAGCGGAGTGCGCCGGCGTATCTTTATGACAAATGATATGAAAAGAAGTAATCCCAGCGTCAGGCTCGCCATCGCAACGACCTTCGGAAGAGATATGGCATTATAAGTTTTTTCCAGTTCAAGCTGTTTATCTGAAGGAAGATCCCCCTCGCACACTTTCTGCTGATAGGCCCGGATTTTCGAAAGATAATACTTGGCATCCTCCCAGTTCTCCTCCCTGATACAATCCGCCACCAGATCCATACCTTTCTTAATGAAAAGCCAATTATCGTGACTCATATCCACAGGAAGCCTGTCTTCACAGGAATACCATTTGATTATCCCCTCATCACGATAAGGGAAGACCTTGAATGCGAGTCCGGAAGCTACTGAAGAAAACAGGAACTGCTTCTCCATCTCCACGGCGCCGCCCCTGTCTTTCGCCTTGAGCTTGAAGGGAACTTTTTCCCATTGACCATAATAAAAGAGCCAGCCGGTAACCACCTGAGTGGCAGAAGCTCCTTTATATGAAGGTTTTCCATAGGCCTTGAGGCAATAGTCACGTGCGAAAGTCGAGAACGAGCTCACCCTGTCGTTATGATAGATGTAAAGATCGTCAAAAGCCTCGGCGACGTCACGGGGAAGAACCTCGGGGTGACTTTCGCGGGCGTATGTCCGGGGGCAAAGAAAACAAAGCAAAACGATGGTAACCCCGGACAATCTCGCAACGGCCCGACGAAAAGAACTGCCTTTCCTGAAGAATTGAAGCAGCATTCCTATAAGCAATAGGACAAACCCCGCATAAGTTACAGCTGTACCTGCCACATCACGGCTTACTGTGAGGTAGCTTCCGGTATTGCCGTCTGTCCCGCTCTGATAGAACCTGTAGCCTTTATAGCGGCCGATATGATTCATCGACACATCCACCTTGACGGTCTTCCCTGCGTCGAGGATGATCAAAGAACTTTTATAATCAGAGGGGGCTGTGGAGAGGGGGTAATACTCCACATCGAAAGTATCGAGAGTAACCGTAAATGGCAGCGTGCTATGATCACTCTCCCCTTCCCTGAGACTCAGCATATCGGTAGTGCCGGTGCAAAACGAAATAAGGGCACCCGCGAGTATCACGGCGAAGGAGAAGTGAACGAGAAGAAGGGAAACGCTGCGGATGCGGCTCGACAATAACAACACTATGACAGAAACGCAGCATATTATCCAGAGGGTGATCACCACCGGAGAATGATAGACTGCGTTCAAAGCCGCGGGAGTACCTTTCACCTTTTCAAGCACAGTGGCCCCCATCATCGCCAGGACGATAAGAGCCAATGTACCAAACGACAGATATTTCAATACTTTATTTTTATTCATCAGATGGAATCCACGAATTTGATTACGGCGTCCCTTTCTTCCTTGGAAAGGTTATAGAACTTCTCCGTACTTGAGAAAGCGTCGCTCTTCGCACTGTATCCGTGCCACATTATAGCCTCGAGAGTATTGCGTGCGCGGCAGTCGTGAAGACGGTCTGCGGACCCGGTATTGACCTTGTGCAATCCTCTTCCCCAAAGCGGAGTGGTTCTGCACCAGGTGCCGTGGATACCTTCCTTCATATACAGACGATGATGTATCATATCCGTGTACGGATAGATGGTCTGGTCCGCATAACGAGGAAGCGGTTTGCCGTCAAGAATCTGTGGAGACCAATAATTGTCAGTAGTCGTATGCCACTGGGCACGATGACAATTGGCGCATCCTATCTGATTGAAAAGTTCCTTACCCTTCTGAACCGTAGCATCGTTAAGGTTACGGGCTCTCGGAATGGCGAGACCTCTCTGCCAAACCAGAAAATCATAATAGTCTGAATCCGTCATCTCCGGATCGAAATTATGCCAATCGTTGTCGAACTGATTGGTCGAAGGATCGAGCAGATTGAGCACAGCATCAGCTATTCCCTCCTCAGTTCCGTCGGCATGGTACGGAGATGATGGGTCGGCCTTGATGGCATCTATCACTTCCCGAGTCTGAGACATTTTCTTGGCCCACGCCTTAGTGGTGTACAGCTTAGGACGGTCAGAACGCGATACATTGGTGATATTCCAGATCGCATTGGCTCCCGGACCATCCTGAAGGGATGCACGTGTCATAGCGTAAGTGAAGCGTTTGAGCTCGGTCTTACCTTCTGCGGTGCCTCCATAAGGAGTTCCGTCCGCAAGATAACCTTGTGCAAGAGTGTACCACGCACCTGCGGCGAAATCATTCTTGTCCTTATCCCAGAACGAAGGATTCAACTCCACATAAGGAGCCTCCCTCTGGTACTGGACGCGGATGGAGTCAGTCGGAATGGCATCGAGAAGACCCGTTCCAATCACACCGAGCGTGCTCTCCAGACGCACGGCATAGCCGGAAGGGACAGGGTCCACATTGAAAGCTTCCTGCGGGATGGTAACGACAGGATAGATGAGGCTGTACTGCTCTCCGTCCTTGAACTTCATAGGAAGACCGCTTTCCATAGAGGACACCGTATTCCAGGCGATAGGAGGTATCTTACTCTCATCTATAGGGGGCAGGAAAGGACTTACGGCCTGAGTCTGAGGCATACCGGTGACATTGTCGATATAAGGCCCGTCATCGGAATTTGCCCCGTCTGCAGGAGTGTATATCACAAGCAGATAGCCGTTGCCTACGGTTGAAGCCCTGTATTCATCCTGACGCTTGCCGTGTCCGTAAGCCGGATGACAATGCAGGCAGGATTTGCGCACCGATGCAGGACCGAGTCCCCAGAAAGGCTTGGTGGTAAGGGTGTATGTGCGCTCGAACAGCTGTTCACCGTGATTGAATGCGGTCGTGAGACCTTGCTCGGTCGTAGCCGGAGTCTCATCTTCGTAGCAACCGGCGGTAACATTGAGTGTCGTGCCGAGAAGACCTCCCGGATACCACTCGTCAGCTGAAAAGTTGCCTACGGCCTGTCCTATGTATTTCGCATCGGAAACCGTAGTGGAAGGGGTATCAGCACTATTGCCCTGGCAAGAAGCCAGAGCAACAATGCATACTCCCATAAAAAGATTTACGTGAAATCCGTTCATATATGTTTTATAATTATCTTAATGCTATCCAAGCAGATGCCTTGTTAAGTTGAGCGTCAAGTTCGTTGATGGCATCCATTGCATCCTGCACACAAGCATCTTTATAGATGTCTACGAAATGACCCTTGCTCTGACATATTTTGAGTTTGGCGATACTGTCGTCAAGAGCGGCCTTGAGAGCGGAAGCTCCTGAATAGTTGTCGTTGAGATACTTCATAAGAGAGTGAGCAGCAGGCTCCACAGCATTCTCTGCACCGTTGAGAGAGTACTCGATAGAGTGGATGTTGTTCTCGAAATCCACGAATGAATTCTTTGAATAAGGACTCTCGATATAGTTCACGTCCTCTCCTGTATGGGCTGAACCCATCTTGGTATTGGCCACCTCATTGGCGATATTCGAGCATCCTGAAACCAGAATGGTGGTCATCACGCTCTGCATCGTGGCATAAGTGCTGCCGGCTTTGGTCGCGTTAAGGATATCCTCACCGAAACTCTTGTCTCCTATGGTGGTGTTATACTCGCAGTCCTCGCATACCTCTATGTGCTCTTTAGGAGCGTCTGCGTTCCAGGAAACCTCGAGCTGGTAGCATTTGTTGCGAAGGTCACCGGCTACGGCTGTAGCGTAGATAAGTTCCTGAAGACCGGTTACATTGACGCCTGCGAAATCTTCGTTGTCTTCCTTGGCCTTGAGCTGAGCGACGGTTCTGTTCTTTCCGTCACGGAAAAGGATGAACTCTACGCCGTGGAATCCGAGAAGTTCCTCTCCGAGCTTTCCACCGGCATAAGCGATTCCGTCCTCACCGCGAAGCTCCTCCACCTGTTTGGCATTTGAAAGAGAGGTAGCGAGCGCCTTGCGGTCAAGCGGCCAGGTGTCGATGTGCGGATCGATTGAGAAGAATGTGGCGGCACCGAAAAGGAATGCCTCTGATTTCTCCCAATAGCTTCTGGCCGTAAGGAAAACCGAGCAGATCTCATCTATCTCGCTTTGAGTGATGGAATTGGCATCGCTTTCGAACTTGTCCGTAAGATCTGCGAGCTTCTCATAAAGATCGCTTGTGGTGTTTGCAAGTTCTCCATAGATAGGGTAGATGACTTTGTTGACGTATTGTGATGTGATGGCCTGCATCTCCTGCTCGTCGGCAGTAAGCGCGCCATCATTCTTTGTGCCCTGGCAAGAGCTCAGAAGGCTCATTGCGATAAGTGCGGCACCGCCACTGATTAAAATCTTTTTCATATTCATTCAAGTGATTTATTTTCTGGTGAAGAAAGCCATATAAGCTATACCCAGCGATATGCTTGGCTCATTGTTATATTCCGATTTGAGAAATCTGTGCGAATACTCCATCTTGACGGCTATCTGCGGAATTGGCATATAGTTGATACCCACTGCGATGCGATGTTTGTCCGTATAGGTGTAGTCCTGCTGGTCGGAAGCCGGTATATATGAATCATAGAACTCATATCTGCCGAAGACGTAGAGTTTCTTTTCACAAGCGCTCTTAGCGAAGAGGTGAAGCAGGTCGTAACCGGCCTCGGTACCGAAGGCACAGGCGTTCTGAGCTACTGGAGTCTTCTTATAAGGAGCATTGTTGGATGAAAGATTGCGCTTGATAAGGCTGATGGTCGAAGCGTCCGAAACATAGCCATAATCGGCGTTGCCCCTGATTATGAGATTCTCGTCACGGCTCGTGTACAGGAAGTCGAATGCACCTATGAGCGTGTGGCCCTTGATGTCGGCATAACGGGTGTTGTGCATATCGTTAGGGAAAGAATTATGCATTGACTGTCCGTAATATCCGCTGAGACTGAGCCTCAAACCCTCTATGCTGCGATTGTCCACACGTGCGGCAAACCCGTAATTGTTAGCCACTTTGTACTCATAAGGAGAACCTGCGCCATAGGCGATGAAATTATCCCTGTCAAACATAAACGCATCCAGACCCGCCACCATCAGAACTTCGTATTTCCATTTGCCGGCCTCACCCCAGATGCTGAATCCCGTATCGTGCCAAGTCGACGGAAGAATGGTGTACTCCCCTTCCGGACGATAGACGGTGAAGAAATTGAGCGGTTCGTGGGCATTGTTCAGACCGCCCACAGGCACGACTATATGGCCAATTCTTATGTTCAAGGCAGGACAGAAAGTCTTCTGAAGCCAGAACTGTTCAAGTTCCACCTCGCCGCCTTTCTCTATCTCGCTCTCCCACTCACCGGCCTCGGTGAACTCCTTTTCCATAGCGGTGCCGGTACCCGTGTGCTCGAATTCTATCTCGGTCTGCATCTTCCAGCCGTGACCGAAATCATAACCCAGATAGACTACCGCGTGCGGAATATCGAAACGCCCGTGACTCGGATCGTTCTTATATGTAGTAGGATCCGAATAACGGTATACGTTGTCACTGTAGAAATTCCTTGAATACGCCGCTTCACCATATCCCCCGACACTGAGACCGGGGGCGAGTGAAGCGATGCTTTGGCCATTGGCCCCTCCTGCGAGGAAAGCCGCAGAAATGGCCGATATCAAACTTGCTGCTACTAACTTTTTCATTTCGGGTGCAAAAATAGATTCGCACCCCGCTCAGCGCAATCACTAAAAATAGGTAATGACTTCCGGAGCATACCGACATATAGTTAAAAGTAACTATCTTTGCAGCGCAAAAAAGAAAGAATATGAAAAGAATAGCTTGCATAGGTGACAGCATTACCTGGGGATTCACTATCATCAGACGTTCAAAATACAGTTATCCTTCTGTTCTCCAAAGTCTTCTGGAGGGCAAGGCGGAAGTGGCCAATTTCGGCCTCAATGACGCCACCGCAAGCCTCGAAAGCGAAATGCCATACGCCCGCAGGCCCACATTCAAAAAGGCGCTGAACTTTAGAGCGGACATAGTTCTTATGATGCTTGGATCCAACGACTCCAAGAAGATCAACTGGAATGAGCAGAAGTTCCGCGAGGGCTACCTTTTCATACTTCAGAAGTTCCTGGATATGGGTGCCAAGGCTTACCTTCTCCTGCCTCCGGCCGTTCTGAACCGCATAGAAATAAGACAAGGAGTGCAGATAGACAGGATCGAACCCAAATTCCTGGCCCTGGATGACAATACGCTTTCGGAAAATGTCATCCCCGCCATCAAAGATATCGCCAATTCCCTGTCTCTTCCTACAATAGATCTCCACGACGTGATAGACGATATCTCGCTTTTCAACGACGGCATACACCCCAACCGCGCCGGAGCCGCACTTATGGCCCGGAGCATCTTACCCGAAATCAAATCTTCTCTCGAATGAACTTGCGCGCTTTTTCACTGACGCTTGCCGTATTGGCCTTATGCAGCTGCCGAGAAGATGAGCTTCATAATGCAGATCTGCTGTTCTTCGCCCCCGCAACTAAGCAGGAGGCGGATTCTATGGACAGCGCCATAAGCGGAGCCACAGGCGGAGGATATACCCACGTGGGCATAGTGGAAGTGGACGGGAACGGTCTCACCTGGATCATAGAGGCCACGCCCAAACTTGGCGTGCACAGAAGCAGGATAGATGAGAATTGGCCCGACAGACAGAAAGCCGAAGGTTACAGAGTGGATGTGAAAAGAGTGAAGAATCTCAAAACAGCGGGCGAAAGCGTTCTTCGCGCAAAATCATTCATAGGACTGCCCTACGACTTCGCTTTTCTTCCGGGGTGCGACGCCCTATACTGCAGCGAACTGGTCTACGAGTCTTTTCTCGATGCCGACGGAAAACACATTTTCAAAGCTCAGCCTATGAACTTCAGCCGCGAAGACGGCAGCGTGGATTCTTACTGGACAGAACTTTTCTCGACGCTGGGCACAGACATCCCGCATGGACTTCCCGGCACCAACCCTCAGGGTATGTCGCAAGACCCTGCCCTTGAAGATGTCAAATCATTCGATTAAAGGGAGTTGTACTTCTCCAAAGCCTTTTCCAGCATAAGCAGCGCACGAGTGAGATCTTCCTCCTTGAGAACATAGGCCAAGCGCACCTGATTCCTTCCAAGCGAAGGGTCGGCATAAAAACCCGATGCCGGAGCCATCATCACGCTCTCGGCTGCGACTCCCTCAGGAGTGCACTCGTCGCGATACCTGAATTCACTCAGACACCACGCGCAGAATTCATCCGCGTCATCCACAGGCAGTTGAGCCAATGTGTAGAACGCCCCCATAGGCATAGGAGAATAACATCCGGGGATGCGGTTGACCCCCTCTATGAGGCATTTGCGACGTCTGGCATATTCCTCATACACCTCGCGGGCATATTCCTGCGTCCCGTCGATGGAAGCCTCGGCAACTATCTGACCCAGAAGCGGTGGCGAGAGTCGAGCCTGACAGAACTTCATCACTGCGGCACGCACCTTCTCGTTTTTCGTCACCAGCGCACCTATCCTTATCCCGCATTCGGAATAACGCTTCGACACGGAATCGATAAGTATCACGTTCTGCTGTATCCCGTCCAGGTGCATAGCCGACACATAAGGCTCGTCCGAATAGATGAACTCGCGATAGACCTCATCGGAGAACAGGAACAGATTATATTTTTTCACCAGATCACGGATCTGAGACATCTCCTCCTTGGTATAAAGATAACCGGTAGGATTGTTCGGATTACAGATGAGGATGGCCTTGGTCCGCTCATTGATAAGTTTTTCGAACTCTTCTATACGCGGAAGGGCGAATCCCGTCTCTATGGAGGACGCCACCGTGCGTATCACAGCCCCGGCGGAGAGCGCGAAAGACATATAGTTCGCATAGGCCGGTTCTGGAATGATTATCTCATCCCCCGGGTCAAGACAGCTCATAAAGGCGAACAGCACCGCTTCAGACCCGCCGGAAGTGACGATTATATCCTCGGCACTCAGGGCAATCCCGAATCTGTCGTAATACCTCGCGAGGGCCTCGCGCAACGACAGAAAACCCTGAGACGGACTGTACTCCAGCACCTTACGATCTATCTTTCCCAGCGCATCCAGAGCCTTCTGCGGAGTAGGAATATCCG
The DNA here is from genome assembly GCA_963635625.1 of Treponemataceae bacterium. Classification (GTDB taxonomy): domain Bacteria; phylum Bacteroidota; class Bacteroidia; order Bacteroidales; family UBA932; genus Cryptobacteroides. The sequence continues at coordinate 21,677 of CAVHGF010000014.1, forward strand.
GCTGACCTATGTTCAGCTTATACAGCTTCACCCCCTCCCTTTCAGCTTTTTCTGCCAATGGGGCCAATTTCCTTATGGGAGACGACGGCATCTGCACGCCGCGCGATGATATTTGCAATTCTTTCGCCATACGTTGTAATATTTAAAACAACCTTATTATCTCCGATTGCCTGTTCTTTCACGACACTGAAGGCGAATTTAGCAATTTTGCAATCCATTAAAAACAACTTGTTGATTTTTCCAGCCTTTTTGGTCTATATTTGTGCATTTAAGTTCAGCAGGCACTTGCAAAACTTGAATTTGCGCAGAATCAAGAAAATCTTTACGTGTCCGGAAAGATTTTCGGGTCCTCAGGCAAGATTCACTCTTCATCAGGATTTAATTGATGAAATTCAGTAAAAACAAAAAAGTTATGAAAAAGACATTGCTTCAACTGACGCTTACGACACTGTGTGCCCTGGCGATGACTTCTTGCCTGAACAAGAATGACGACACCATAGACATTACGCCTACCGGACTGGTAACGGTATGGCCCGGAACGGATTCTTTCAAACTTCAATTGGACGACAACACCGTTCTCGTCCCTACCAACATAAAGACATCCCCCTATAAGGACAAGGTCGTACGCGCATTTGCGAAATACACCGAAGAAAGTACGGGCAGCGAAGTCTCTTTGGGTGATGAAAGCCTGGTGACGAAGAACATCAAACTGAATTGGCTTGACAGCATACTTACCAAAAAGCCTGTCCAGAGCCAGGGAGACAAGGATGGAGAACTCTATGGGACAGCTCCTATAGAAATCATAAAAGACTGGTGCACAGTAGCAGAAGACGGTTTTCTCACCCTTCGCATAAGGACTTCCGCAGGAACTCCCGGCACCAAACACATCATCAATCTTGTCACAGGTTCCAACCCTGACGACCCGTTCGAGGTGACCCTCAGGCACAGCTGTCCTACGAGCACGACACTCAATATGGCGGACGGAATAGTGGCGTTCAATCTCAATGACCTGCCACACGAGACTGACGAAGTGAAAGTCAAAGTGAAATGGATTTCCTTCTCAGGAGAGAAGAGTACGGAATTCGCGCTCAAGATGCACAGATAATGCTCACGGAAAGGCAACTGACAGATGACATTCGTAGAGGAGACACATCGGCTTTCAGGCAGCTGTATCTCCTCTATGTAAAGTACCTCAGTGCCATATGCTCCCGTTACATCACCGATGAGAACGACCGCAAGGACATCCTGCAGGAAGCATTTCTGAAAATATGGTCTTCGATAGGCTCCTTCTCCTATCGCGGTGAAGGGTCCCTGAAGGCGTGGATGAGCAAAATCACGGTGAATCTCTCTCTTAAACACCTCAGAGACAGCGGCAAACTGCATTACGAGGATATAGACTCGTTAAAGGAAGATATCGCAGAGAGTGAAATCGACGCCGGACGAGTCCCGACAGATACTCTGATGCGTTTCATCCGCGAACTGCCGGACGGATACAGAACCGTGTTCAACCTGTTCGTGGTCGAAGGCCTCAGCCACAAAGAAATAGCCAAAATGCTTGGCATTAAAGAAAATACCTCCGCTTCACAGCTTTTCAAGGCCAAGGCGATGATGGCGGAGAAAATCAGGAATTATGAAAAAAGATAATTGGACGGAAGACATAGGACGGCGTCTGAAAAACTATGAGTGCGATGCTCCTCAAGAGCTCTGGGAGAGTCTTGACGAGGTCATTTCAGATGCAAAGACTCCACTGCGCAAGGCTGAACCGCATAGATGGATATGGGCTCTGCCCGTCACGGCATTTGCCTTCGCTGCGGCTGCCGCTCTTTTCGTAATTCTGAAACCGGTCCAAGTGCAGTCCGAACTGCCTTCTTCAGGGCCAATTCTATCTGACAATGACACGACGACAGAGCCAATCATAAAGCAGTCGGATTACATCGCCCTGGCAGACACTTACGAGCCCATCACCGTCGCCCCGTCACTATCGACTGAGCCTATAGAATACGCTGACACCGCTATCAAAGGATCCGCCGGCACACCTGTCGCTGAACAGACAGATTCCGCAGACGAAACCACAGCAACAAGGCAGCAGGAGGGCGTCAAAGAAAACGACGGTGGCTTTATCGACATAAACGATTGGGAGAAAACCGACGTCAAAAAAGCGGACCGGAAGACTGACCGGCGTCTTGCTCTCAATCTGTACGGCAGCGGAAGCGCCGGGAGCCGGAACTCCACTGTCTCACAAGGCTTTGTAAGCGCCGGAATCGGATCTGAAGGAATGAATTGGATAGGAGATCCCGAAATTGGCATAGCCCTTTATAATCAAGGGCTTGAAACCATAAATACAACTCGGCATCACCTTCCCGTAAGAATAGGTGCCGGACTCTCATTCTCATTTGCACCGCACCTGAGCATAGGCACAGGACTGGAAGCCAGCATACTTCTGTCGGACTTCACTGACGGGACAAAGCAGAATTACATCTCCAGCACGCAGAAGCTGCAATATCTGGGCATACCTCTGGATCTTAGATGGGCGTTCTTCTCTTCGGACAGGATCTCCCTTTATGCCAAGGCAGGCGTTCGCCTGCAGAAATGCGTCTCAGCAAGCACGGAGAAGGATTACGTCATCAATGAATCTTCCGTAAAGAAGGAAAGCGAACGCATCAGCGAACACCCTGTGCAGTTTTCAACCCAATTGGCACTGGGTGCGGAATGCAGATTATGGCAAAGGACAGGCCTGTATGCCGAATTCGAGGGAGGTTACTATTTCGATGACGGTTCTCAGATACAGAGCATCTATCACTCCCGACCGCTTAACTGCTCGCTCAATTTCGGTATAAGAGTGAATATCACAAAATAAAGCTACCCGAGCACTGCCCGGATAGCTTTCTGCATCGGAATTTTTTAGATAAGCGTGAATGCCGCCTCGTTCTTGGTAGTCGAATCCGTGCCTATGAAGACCTTGAATTCGCCCTTTTCAGCACCGTATTCCATCTGCTGATTCCAGAATTTGAGGTCGTCAACATTTATCTCGAATGTGACGGTCCTGCTTTCTGAAGGAGCGAGATATATCTTCTCGAAGCCCTTGAGCTCACGTACAGGACGGGAAACGCTTCCCTTTACGTCCTGCAGATACAGCTGGACTACTTCCTTTCCGCCAACCTTGCCCGTATTGGTGACCTTTACGCTCGCCTTTATCACTCCGCCTTCGCTCAAAGTATCAGAAGAAAGAGTAACCGGAGAATAAGCGAATGAAGTATAGCTCAAACCATACCCGAACGGATATACAGGGTCGTTATCAACATCCAGATAATTCGAACGGAACTTGATGAACCATTTGCCCTGTCCGTCAGCACCCTCGAGAGGACGTCCGGTATTCTTATGGGCGTAGTAAAGAGGAATCTGACCCACATTCTTAGGGAATGTCATAGCCAATTTTCCCGAAGGATTCACATCACCGAAAAGCACGTCAGCTATGGAATACGCCGCTTCACTTCCTCCGAACCACACGTTCAATATGGCAGGTACATTCTTCGCCTCCCATTCTATGGTAAGAGGACGACCGTCGAAAAGCACCAGAACCACAGGCTTGCCCAACTTGAGAAGCTCCCCGAGCAGAGTTTTCTGAACATCAGGAATATCAAGGTTGCTTCTTGAAGAACTCTCTCCTGACATCTCGGACGCCTCACCCAAAGCAGCCACGATCACGTCACTGCGGCGTGCAACTCTGAGAGCCTCGTCGAGAAGCTGACGATCGCTTCTTGAATCCCTGTGCAGAGACCTTCCGAACATAGTCGAATTCTCCTCCAGAACGCTGTCCTTGCAGAGATTGCTACCCTTGGCATAAAGGACATTCACATCCTTTCCGGCCACCTCGCGTATGCCCTCCAGAAGAGTGGCGCACTCCGAATGACGCGCAGCTACGCTCCAGGTTCCTGCCATATTCTCGGCAGTATTGGCCAATGGTCCTATGAGGGCGACTGTCCCCTTTCTTTTAAGAGGAAGCACGCCCTCGTTCTTGAGAAGCACATAAGACTCCGAAGATATACGGCGGGCGGCTGCGCGGAATTCATCGCAACGGATAAGGCTTTCCGCCTGCTTTTCGCGGCAGAATTTGTACGGGTCTTCGAACAGGCCAAGCTTGTATTTCGCCTCGAGAACACGTCTGCAAGCCCTGTCCAAATCCTTGACCGACAGTTCACCGGCCTCAATTGCGGATTTTGTCTGAGAAAGGAATATCTCAGAGACCATATCCATATCCATTCCGGCCTTGAGCGCCTTTACACCCACTTCGTGGCTGTCCCCCACTCCGTGAGCGATACACTCGTAGACGCCGGTATAATCTGACACCACGAATCCGTCCCATCCCCACTGGTCACGAAGGACATCGGTAAGAAGCCATTTGTTCACGCTTGCCGGCACATCATCAACCACGTTGAAAGAAGCCATAAAACTTCCGGCACCTGCGTCTGCGGCCGCCTTATATCCGGTGAAATAATCGTTGAACATTCTCTGATGCGACATATCCACCGTATTGTAGTCACGACCCGCCTCAGCGGCTCCGTAAAGGGCGAAATGCTTGACACAGGCCATAATCTGGTCATTCTGCGAATATTGAGCGCCGGGACGGCCCTGATAGCCATAAACCATAGCCTCGGCTATGCGGGCGTTGAGATAAGGGTCCTCTCCGTTGCCTTCACTTACCCTGCCCCACCTCGGGTCGCGGCTCAGATCCACCATAGGGCTGTATGTCCAGGCAATACCGTCAGCTGACGCCTCTGCGGCGGCGATATGGGCGGATTCCTCGACAGAGGCCATATCAAAAGTACAAGCCAGACCAAGCGGAATAGGGAACACGGTCTCGTAACCGTGAATCACATCCATACCGAAGATGAGCGGAATTCCCAGACGGGACTTTTCCACGGCTATCTTCTGGTATTTGCGTATCTCCGCAGCACCTTTCACATTGAAAAGACCGCCCACTTCTCCCGAAGCGATACGCTCGTCGACATTGACGCTCTTGCCCTCACCGGTAACTATGGTTCCGGCCACAGGAAGATTAAGCTGACCTATCTTTTCCTCGACGGTCATCTTCTTCATCAAAGAATCAATAAAAGAGTTCATCTCACTGTCTTTATCGCCATTTGTCGCACACGAAGCGCACAGCAACAGAGTGAGTGACAGTTTCAGTACCTTTTTCATATATTTTTAATAATTAAATCCAAGTCTGTCGAGGCCCTTGCGGACATCCTCGCTGTTCATAAAGCATTTCCAAAGAAGGCCTGTACGCCAATTCTCCATCATCACCACGATAGGAGCCTGGTCTATGGCTATGTACGATGACGCGAACCAACATTCTTTCAAAGCGAACGCATCCTTGAAGCCATAGGTCCCCCACAAGCGGTCACCAAGCTTATAGTAGAAGAACTCCATAGCGTCGCGTGAATGCTCAGGAAGATAAGGGAAAGATGCGAGAGCGGCAGTAGGAGCTACCGTTCCCGTGTCGTTGGCAGGGGAAGATGCCGTATAGCCGTTATAATAGTCCGATGCCGTAAGTCCCCAACACTGCGAACTGTATCCGTAAGAGGAAGTAGAATTGGCACAATACTCATAATTGGCGGTAGCGTGCGCAACATTTATGTCCCAATAAGATCCGTACTTGTCAGAAAGCTTACGCGGATCCAGTCCCATAAAGGAATAATGCGCGAAAAACAGCGGAGAGCGTGTGTTGAACGAGATGGCCCCGTCACTTGCCCAACCTTTGTCATAAACCTTTCTGTCAATAGGATACGTAGGAGACGAAGCTGCGAGGACATAGACTATGAGAGCCTCGTTCCAGCCCGTGATGGGCATATTCATCTTCCAACCATAATTCGGCGACCAATGCCAATAGAGTTTGTCCTGCCCGCCGTTTTGGAACCAAGTCCACTCCACTTCCTCCCAGAGAGTCTGAATACGGTTCCTTATTTCGTTTTCCGTAGCATTGTCCTGTGTAAAGTATTCCTTTACAGAGAGCAATCCCTGTATCATAAAGGAGGTTTCCACCAAATCGGCACCGTCGTCATAGGTGCTGAAGGCTATGGCCTCTCCTGTCTGTCCGTTCAACCAATGTGACCACGCGCCGTGAAAGCGCTCGGCCTTCTCGCCTAAAAACGTCACCGTCTTAAGGACTTGTGCGGCTCCTTCCTCTCTGCTGATCCAACCCCTCTCTATCCCCACAGGAATGCACATTATACCTAAACCCGAACCGCCTATGGTCACGGTGTTCTCCGAGCCGAGACGCTCTCTGGCGAGACCGCTTGTCGGATGGGCGTAATCCCAAAAATAAGAAAAGGTACGTTTCTGAACCTTTTCGAAAAGTTCGTCATCGGAGATCCTCTCGAACTTGTCTGAAGAGTCGAACTCAGTGATGAACGCGAACTTGTAGTCCTCGGTAAGATTCACCCCGAGGTTTTTACCTGCGTACAGACGCAGAGTGATTTTCGTAAGATACGGAAGAGTGGTATTAGCCTTGACGTGCAGGTCCTTTCCATCTACACGAAAATCAAAATTGGAAATGGATGTGCCGGTACAGGTTATCTGATTGAGGTCAAGCCTGTCCGCATCCAGGTCCTTGGTGAAGGTGAAAACGAATTCCGCATCCGCTTCAACTCCCGTAAGAACTTTATTGATAGAGATATATTTTCCGTTATAACTGAGCAAGGCCACTTCCGAATCAGGAACGGGAGTGTCCTGCGAAGACTTGCCGCAGGAAATAAGAAATGCCGACAGAAGAAGTATGGAAAAAATCTTTTTCATTTTTATTCAAAAAGTGCAGGCGAGTTACTTTCAACCCACCTGCACATAAGAGAAATTATTCGTTGATGTTAGCGATTTCGCACTTGTAAAGCTCAGCCACTTCAGCTGAAGTGAGAGCGCGGTTGTAAAGACGGAGCTCGTCGATAGAGCCCTCGTCAAGCCAACCCATCCACGCGTCTGTAGCACCATTGACAAGACGTGGCATCCAAGCACCTACAACAAACTGATCCGCACCCTTGAATACAAGGTCGCCTACAGGGTTCTCGCCGTTAACGCAAGCAACAGCAGATTCAGGAGTAACGTCTGTACCGTTCACATATACGTGATACTCTGATACGGTGTTGTCATAGATGAATACGAGATGGTTCCAGCGGCCTGCAGGATAGCACTCGCCGTAGTCTCCGTTCCAAGTTTTCCAGAGATTGCCTCCTTCGAAACGGCCTACGGTCTTATAGGTAAGATAACCTGCTCCTTCAGCTGTACGGTCAATAGACAAAGTAAGGTTTCCCCAGAAATAATCAGGGCTCTCCTTGTCGAGCTGAGCTATCTGGAAGAACATAGGGACAGCATCGTGTGCCTGTGGGATTTCGTTCTGCTTGATCCAAGCTGAAAGAGTGTAACCCTTGATTGTACGCAGAGGGCTGTCAGAAGGGATATCATAGAGAAGGTACTGGTTCTCGCCGCCGGTGAAAGCCTTTCCTGTACGACCTTCTTTGAAGTTGGCCTCGGTGGTTGCTCCCTTCGTATTGAGAGTAACGTCGCCTGCGCCTACTGCCTCTGATTCGAATGGCAGATAAAGAACGAGGTTCTCTTTTGCTACAGTAATCTCCGGTTTTCCGTTAGGTGTGTCAGGAGTGCTGTTTTTCTTGCTGCAAGACACTGCACAAAGTGCAAGTGCAGATGCACAAATCAATGTAATTTTTTTCATAATAATAATTTAAATGGTTGTTAGTGATATATTTCTAATATTGATACCCCTCTGAAGGATTAAGACCCTTGTTGAGAGTGATCTGCTCCGAAGGAATAGGGAAATGCGAGAAGAAATTGGTCTTCGCACCGCTCTTCTTGTCGCCGAGAACCTCGGCCACTTTTCCGAGACGGATAAGGTCGAAGATGCGGTTGTTCTCCAATGCAAGCTCCGCCCTGCGCTCATCGTAGATATTCTCCAGAGTAGCCGCAGTGACAGCGATACCCGCCCTTGTCTGAACCTCAGCCAATGCCTGATCAGCAGAATAAGTGCAGAGAGTCGTAGACGCACCGTTGGCCAATGCTTCGGCATATATCAAAAGCACTTCCGCATAGCGGATCAGGCGAATGTTATGATCGTAGCCGTAGGCATTGGTGTTATAGGTATTGTAAGCACTTGGCGTATAAACCTTTCCGTTATAATACTCGTTAGGACATTTGTCCGAGATGTAATCCCCTTCCGGAGTCGTGGTTCCTCTCTGGAGGAAAGTGATCGCGATTCGCTTGTCATCTCCTCTTTCCTGAAGGAAGGCGAGCAGGTTGGAGTTCGGTACGTTGAATCCCCAGCCCTGCATATTGGAAGGAGAGTTGTTACGCGGACCCTGATAATAAGCGTACAAAAGGTAAGGCGCCTCACCGCTGTTCTGTCCCAGATCGGATCCCTCTATCTCCATAAGCGACTCCGAACAGCCCTCTCCGTCTACAGAGAAGAGATAGCGGTAATCGCTCTGAAGGGCGAATTTGCCTGAAGAGATAATCTCTCCCGCAGCATCCGCCGCACTCTGCCAATCCCCGAAATACATAGCGGCCTTGGCCTTGAGGGCAAGAGCGGTATATCTGGTGTAGCGTGTCCCCCAGGTCTTGGCATAAGAAGCAGGGAGGGTGTCTATCGCCTCGTCGAGGTCGGTGAGGATATACTTATAAAGCTCATCCTTGCTTACCGCAGGGTTATTGGCCAATTCATCCGAAGACATTCCGTATCTTACGATAGGCACTGCTCCGAATGTTCTGTAGAGCCAGGTGTATGCGAAGGCACGGATAACCTTGGCCTCATTGGCGCACTGACGCGCATAGAGTTTGTTCTCGTCCGTCTTCATAGCTTCGGCATAACGGCCCTCCTGATAGATGGCGTTATTGGCAGCCGAGACCATATTATAGTAACCGGTCCAAAGCGAATTGAACATATAGTTGCCCGGAGTGTATGTGAAATCATCCATCTCCTTGGCATAAGCGTTGTCGTCAGCGGTCGAACCCTTGTCCGAATCATCGGAAGTAATGTCACCCACACCTATATAAGGGAACCATATATCGCTGCGCATCTGGGCATAAGCCGCACTGACGGGCTGAAATATGTTCTCCGCCTTGGTGTAATCCGTACCTGTAGAAGGGATGGTGCCTTCCACTCTGATATTCAAGAAGTCCGAGCACGATACGGCGGTCATCATCACCGCTGCGCTTCCCACTATGTTAAGTATTCTTTTCATATATCCGCACGATTAAAAATTAACGCTTACTCCCGCAGTGTAGATGGACTGCATAGGATATACGCTTGTGTCTATTCCGGAACTGATAGGAGAACCGCCGATCTCGGTGGTGAATCCGTTATAACCGAACAGGCTGAGAGGTCTCTGGGCTGAAACGTAAGCCCTTATGCTGCGAGCCCATTTCATACCGGTGAAAGTGTAACCAACCTGAATATTGTTGATGTTGAACGAAGATCCGTCCTCGAGGTAGAACTCGTTGCAGGTCTGTATGAAAGACGTGCCTGCCGCCTCTGCTGAAGGATACGTCGATGAGTGGTTGTCCTTGGTCCAGCGGTTCTTGTAGAAGTCAAGGTCATAATTGGCCTCGGAGAAAGTACCGCGCTGCATACGCTTGAGGTTAAGTATCTTGTTGCCAATCTGCGCATTTACCAGCATACTGAAATCCCAGTTTTTGTATGACGCGCCGACATTGAAACCAAGTATGAGCCAAGGAAGCGGGCTTCCGAGATAGGTGATGTCGTCCTTGTTGACCGCACCGTCACCGGTCACGTCCACATACTTGAAGTATCCGGCGTCCTTGATTATCTGCGAGGTAGGGTCCTGCAGAGCCTCCTTCTCGGAAGCGTAGACACCTGCTATCTTATATCCCCAGAATCCACCGATAGGATAGCCCACGGCAGCACGGGTGGCATAATTACCGTTCACTGAGGTTCCCGGAACATAGTCATAGTTGCTGAGCTCAAGACCAGAGAGTTTGGTAACCTTGTTGTTGTTGAGCGTGGCATTGAGGCCGAGCGAGTAAGAGAAGTCCTCCCCTACAGAATCGTTCCAGTTGAGCGAAAGCTCGAGACCGAGGTTGCGAACCGTACCATTGTTTGAAAGAAGGCTCGCGGTTCCGCCGCCGGCTGCCACGGGAGTATAGAATACTACGTTATCAGTCACACGGTTATATGCGTCGATCTCAGCACGGAGACGATTGCGGCAGGTAGAAAAATCGACACCGATGTTGGTTTCGGTCACCACTTCCCACTTGAGATAATTGTTGACGACGGTCTGGGCGCCGACTCCGTCCACCACGTTGTCTCCGAAAACTGCCGAAGCACCCATTCCGGAAGTTCCCAATATAGTGGAAGAATTGGCTGGGACATTATCGTTACCGAGCATACCCCAGGAAGCACGTACCTTAAGGTAGTCGAAGAAATGCTGCTCGCTCATAAAGTCCTCGTCCGATACGTTCCAGGCAAGTCCGGCAGATGGGAAGACACCCCATTTCTGCTGATATTTGGATGATCCGTCAGCGCGGAGAGTGAATGTGGCGAGATACTTTTCACTGTAGTTGTAAGTTCCGCGTGCGAAGAAAGACACACCGTTGTAACGGCTGCCTCCGTCCGTCGCGAGCTGGTTCCTTGAAGAACCGTTCACCAGATAAAGCGAAGCGGAGTCATAGTTTGGAACGGCGTTGCGGGTACCTGTAAGATAACGGCTGTTCTGCATACGGACAGAGTTACCGAGCATAAGGGAATAGCTGTGCGCATCCTTTGAGCCGTTGTAAGTGAGAACGTTGTCTATAATCTGATTGAGCGCGTAACTGAAGGTCTTCGAAAGAGATGAAGTTCCTACGCTCTGAGAACCGCCCACATTGAACTCCGGAGTATATGTGTATTTGTCGTCGAAATAAAAATCAAGATTATATGATGTCTTGAACGTGAGCGCCTGCGGAACTATGGTGAATTCAGCATAGGCGGAAAGCACTTCCTTTACGCCCTTGTCTGCGGAATTGTAATAGTACGCATTGGCGATAGGGTTACCGTACGCATTACCGAAGCCGTAAAGCTGCGGAGAATCGAAAGCGACCGGATAGGCGTCCGTATTGTCATCATTATAAACATTATACACTGGCGGATTCAGGTAAGCCTGGTAGAATGCGTTGGAGTTGTAATTATTCCTCTTATAACGCGACAGAACCGAATTCACACCCATCTTGAGCCAGGAGGTCATCTTCTGGTCCAGACGTGCGCGGATATTGATACGGTCGTAGTCGTTATTGGCGTGGTTCATTATACCGTCCTGATAGTAATAACTCAATCCGACAGAATAATTCGTATTGTCAGACGCCCCCGAGAAATCCACCGAATGGTTGGTCGTAAAGGCCGGCTTCACCAGTTCAGCATACCAGTCCGTGTCGCCCGGGAAGGAATCAGCGCTGATAGGGGTCCAGCCCGTAGTGTTGACATTCGCCTCGTTGCGGAGCTCTACATACTGTGCCTTATTGGCAAGAGCCATTATGTTGGTAGGGACCTGCACGCCGGCATAGCCTTCGTAATTGATACTCAGATGATCCTTGCTTCCCTTTTTCGTGGTGACCAGGATGACACCGTTGGCTGCGCGTACACCGTAGATGGCTGCGGCAGATGCATCCTTAAGCACGGTAAGTGATTCGATATCACTGCTTGACAGGAAGTCAATATTGTCCTGGAACACGCCGTCAACCACATAAAGAGGTGTAGCATAGTCACTTATGGATCCCACTCCGCGGACCTTGACGGTAGGAGAAGCTCCCGGGGCACCGCTGTTTATGACCTGCACACCGCTTACCATACCCTGAAGAGCCGCCATAGGACTCGACGTGGCCTGCTTGTTAAGTTCACCGCCCTTGACGGTGACGATAGGTGCCGTGAGGTCCTTGGCCTTCTGTGTGCCGTAACCCACTACGACACTCTCTTCCAGAAGCATATTGTCAAGCGAAAGAGTGACGTCAATCTTGCTTCTGCCGTCCACTTTCTGCTGCACATCCACAAATCCCTGGAAAGAGAATACGAGAGTTGCATCAGAAGGTACACTTATACTGTAATGTCCGTCGAAATCGGTCACCACTCCGTTGGAGCTGCCCTTTTCGAACACGGCTGCCTGTACAAGCGGATAACCTTCGTTGTCAAGTACCGTACCTTCCACCTTGATGTTCTGCGCCCAAAGCGAGACAGAGGCGAAAAGCAAAGTAAAGAATACAGTCAAACGTTTCATAAATTCTGTTATTTATTGTCGTAATATAATCCCAGTTTTTCAAGTCCTTCTTCTATAGGAGGATAGCTCATAAAGAGATCCCATATCAGAGAAGAACGGTAGTTTTCAATCATCACGGCTATAGGGCCCTGGTCTATGGCGAGATAACTTCTCACGACCTGCTGACCTTCCGGAAGGGACGGATTGTAGGAATCATAGAAACCCATCGGCCCGAACACCTTCTGTCCCAAATCGAAATACAGATGGTTAAGACACTTGAGGGACTGCTCTGGAGTGTAATTGAGGGATGCAATCGCTGCAGTAGGAGAGACGGTGCCGTTTTCAGCATCGGTACCCAATTGATGGCTCGTATAACCCGAAAGCATATCGTCCGATGAGGTGAAACCCCAAAGACTCTCTCCATAGCCGGAGTGATGACGTGGATTTTCCACCGCGTAATTATACTGAATGAGAGCGTGCGTACGCAACTGATTGAAATAATCGACCTTGCCGTCCGTAAGTCCCTTGGCTCTGAGCCCCATCCACGAATAATGCGTGAAGAACAAAGGTCCGCCATAATCCATTCCCAAAGGAAGGGTCAGCCCATAATAGGTCTTTCCATTATAATAATAGTCAGACTGCTTGTAGCACCCTTCATATACGCTTCTGTCTATAGGATAATCCTCCGAAGCGGCCGCAAGGACATAAGTGATGAAGGTCTCGTCGAATCCCTTTATCCTGTGATTCATCTTCCATCCATAATTCTTGGACCAATGCCAATAGAGCTTGTCCTTTTCACCACGGGTATACCAATTCCACTCCACGCCCTTGATCAGGCGGTCAGCGCGGACACATAGATCCGGGCGTATGAATTTGACCCACTGCCTAAGAACTATCAGACCTTCAACCAGAAATGCAGTCTCCACCAGATCTCCTCCGTCATCGTATTTGCTGAACGGATGGACCTCCCCCGTGACAGGATTATACCAATGCGCCCACGCACCGTGAAAACGCTCCGCACCTTCAAGAAACGAAAGTATCTTCTCAAATATGCCAATCGCTTCATTCTGCGACACATAGCCCCTATTCACACCGGAGACAACCGCCATAATGCCGAATCCGGTACCTCCCGTCGTGACAGGATTGCCAATCCTGGAATTACTACGCTCGTAAGCCATACCTGTATAAGGGTCGGCAAAATCGACGAAATAACGTGTAGTGTACCTCTGAACCAAATCCAGAAGACCTTCCTGTGGGTCTGAATCACAACCCACAGTGGCCTTCACCTGAAGTTTTTCCAGATCCTCCCTCGACAACTGCTTCGGTCTGACCGAATGAGGCAATACACAATATATATACTCCTTTGACGGAGAAGAATACTCGACGTTCCAGTCCAGATATGGAGATGAATTGACAGTAGCAACATATTTGAACTTATCCGAAAACAGTCCTTTTTCTTTCAAATAAATGTCATACTGCTCACCCTGGGAGTCATTCCAGGTGAACTCCACGTGAGCGAGTTCTCCTTTGGCTGACAGACCGGACGGAGATTTGAATACTGACACTTTCTCACTTTCCGAGCAGGAAGAAAGAATGAACAAAACGAGCGATGCGATAAGTGAAAAGTAATGATTTCTCATCTGGCTACCAGTTTACGTGCTAAAAATTTTCGGCAAATATATAAAGAATGGATAAGCATTGTACTCCTTGTCACCCTACAATGACACACGCCCACAAAATAGGGTCAAATCACAAACCCTATTTTTCCACTACCATTAAAATTATTTAATTATATTTGCAAGAAAATTACTTATCAATGAGCGTAAAACGGCTATTTCAGATACTTGCCACAGTGCTGTTCAGTACCGTTCTGAACGCACAGGAATCCACTCCCGTAGTGCATCTGTGGGACAAAAAAGACCATCATTCCGCTAACCAGATATGGTCTTCAACCTGCGATGAGCAGGGCATAATGTACTTCGGCAACGCTTCAGGGATGATAAGCTACGACGCACAGCAGTGGCGGGTTTATCCCATACAGGGCGGAGGGACGGTCCGATCCGTTTTCTACGATGACGGCCGCATATACGCAGGCTCATTTGAGGAATTCGGTTATTATCAAAAGCTTGGCAATAACGAATGGGAATACGTATCCCTGTCGGACAAGATCACGGACTACACTATGTCAAACGATGAGATATGGAACATTTTCCGCATGGAAAACTATATCATATTCCACTCGTTTATGACATTATTCATCTATAATACGGAAAACAATAAAGTTACATCATTTAATACATACGAGTTTAACGAGTATATCGGAGTAGATTCGGAAGGACGTATACTTTCCAGCGCACACGGTTTCTCAGAGCTGGACATAGACTCCGGAACCTGTACCGCCCTGCCTCATCCGTGGGAAGGAAAGATGGTAGCGGTCATCAGAAGATCTGACGAAGGAGATCTGATAGTCACACGTGACGAAGGATTATATCTATGGCGCAAAAAACAGTTAAGCCGCTGGACGACCAACTGCAAGGATAATCTTTCGGACGCCCTCATAAACAGGGCTCTTATCACTTCAAACGGAGAGCTGATACTTGGAAGCAGTCTGTACGGTGCCATCGCAGTGGACAGAAACGGACAGAGTCTATGGAAATTGGACGCATCGAACGTGCTCAACGGCAACACGGTGCTCGGAATATGCGAAAACAAGGAAGGTGACATCTTCCTTTGCCTCGATTCGGGCATAGCACTGGTTGACAACAACAACGGCATACGCTATATCTCCAATCTCGACACCAACGTCGGCACCATATATTGCGTCCAATACAAAGCGCCGTACTTGTATATAGGAAGCAACCAGGGTCTGTATGTCAGCAGGCTTGACAACACAAAATTAAGCATAAGCGGCATAAAACAGATTAAGGAGGTAAAAGGTCCCGTACTATATCTCAGGCAAATTGACTCGCAGATTATTTGCGGATCAAACGCGGAGACCTATTCCATAGAAGGGGACAAAATATTGAAGCTGTCCAAGGACAACGCCGGAGGCGCCTGCATCTCCAAAGGAATAATCCACGGGCAGGAAGTTCTCGTCGAGGGCACCTACTCCCAATTATGCGTGTATCGCAAAAATAACGGCAGATGGGTGTTTTCCAACAAGATAGACGGATTCATACAGCCTGTCAGCACTATTGACATAGACTTTATGGGAAACATCTGGGCGGGACACAACAATCGCGGACTCTACCGGATAAACGTGGATTCCGACATCAAGACCGTGACCTTCCAGAAATACTACCCCACTCTTACAAAGGACAGGAACAAAATCAGAGTCAAAAGGATAGGAGGAAGGACAGTATTTTATGACGGCGAGGGCTATTTCACCTATAACGACGTGGAGGACAGCATTACGCTATACCCTGCCCTATGTGAGAAATTCAAAAGTATGAAGGACGTGGTCAACATCTGCGAGAACAATTCCCGCGAGCTGTGGCTTCTGAATTCTGACGAAGCTACTCTGATAGATCCTTATTCGGACAACACTCCCATAGAAGAGATATCCTATAACATATTCAATTCCAACTCGGTAGACCAACTGAAAGAGATCAAGGCAGGTCCGGGTGAATACTCCATAATGACTTTGAACAACGCATTGGCATTCATTCCGAGAGGGCGTGCGAACAGCAAATCCACTACATTCACCCCAGAATTGAAACTTGATAACGTTACAATAAGCCATAATGACGGCAGCCACAGGAAAGTCCTCGACCTTGACTCCCCGCTGAAATGGAATTATACGTCACGTCTTGTCCAATTCTGCTACACGTACCCAAATTTCAATGAAATTGGCAACAAGCAGTTCCAGTACAAACTGGAAGGCCGTGACGACCTGTACAGGAATATGATAGGCGAACAGCTCGACCTGAGTCATCTGAGCGAAGGCAGATACGTCCTACAGGTCCGAGTGATCAATAATTCCGGACAGATGCTTGCCCGGACAAGCACCGAATTCAGGATTCTTCCACCGTTCTACAAGACGCCTCTGGCCTATGTCATATATGTTCTGCTTAGCCTCTCGTTCATCTCCCTTGTCGGCTTTTCAATAAAGCACAAGGTAAAAGCGGAGAAAAAGGAGCTCGAAAACAAACGGCTTGAAGCGGAACTTAATGCGCAAAGCCGGGAGATCGCCTCCACCACGATGAACCTTATCAACAAGAACAAGATTCTCACGGACCTTAAGGAAGAAATAGAAGTACAGAAGAATGCGATGGGCAGCCTCTACCCTGACAAATACTACCGCAGGATCATCTCCGAGATAGACTCTCAGATATCAAGCGAAGAAGACTGGCTGCTGTTCCAGAAGAATTTCGACCGCGTACACGGCGATTTCTTCAAAATATTGAAGAGCAGATATCCAAGCCTCACCGATTCAGACCTGAGATTCTGCTCCTATCTATGTATGAATTTGTCTTCTAAAGAGATAGCATCTATGATGAACATATCTCTGAAAGGCGTTGAAGCCGCCCGCTACAGGATACGCAAGAAATTGGCACTACCCTCAAACATCAGTCTATCTTCGTTTCTGATGGATCTGAAATAGCGGACACTCCACAGGCATTGAAGCTTTCTATGGCGAACCAGTAAGTCTGGTCCGCTGAAAGAGACGGCAGCAGGAACTCCGGGTTCTCCGGAAGATCCTTGGCATACAGCATCCAGGTAGAATAGAGCTTGTCCGGAGCTATTCCCCAATAGATGTTATAACCCTGTGCCTGAGGGTCGGCATCCCAGCGCAGCACAGCCTGTCTGCGGTCCTGACAACGCTCAACAGAGAAGTTTGAAGGAACCTCCGGAGCCTTTCCCTCTGCCAATCCGAACACCCTTATCTCAGAAATCGCCAGATAATCCGACGGAACATTCACATTACAATACCTTACATATCTTGCGTTTACAGGCTTGTCCAACTGTATATAAACATTAGGCGTGTCTTTCTCCGAGCGGCGTCTGTCCAACACGGTGCGCCAGGTCGTCCCGTTCTCGCTGGTCTGAATGCTGTACTTGTGCGCCAAACCCTCCGGACGACCGTATAAGCCGGTATTATGGTCGTAGTAATTGATTTGCAGCGCGTACACCGTGGACTCCCTGCCAAGATCTATCTCCACCCACTCATTCTCCGAATTTGACGATGCCAGCCAATATGTCTTGCAGTTCTCGTCGGTAAGATTCTCCGGCACGAAGCCCCCTTCATAAGAAGATACGCTGACGGGACATCCCAGAGAAAGGAGCATCCAACCGGCGAACTCTCCCTTCGAGCCATTCTGACTTGGCGCGAGATGAGGATAATCGCCGAAGCGGGTGTCGGAATACATTATACCGTCCTCATCAAAGAATGTAGGATACATACAAAGTCTTCTCTCCCAATTGACTACACACGAGATGGACATAGTGGCGAAATGCCACCACTGTTGTCCCGGGACCTGAACAGTACTTCCGTGTCCAGCACCGTTTATAAATCCGCCAGGTTTGTAACAGAACGGATTATGCGCCTGATAATCAAATGGTCCCAACGGATTGTCACCCACATAGACGCCGTCGCCGTAGACATTGAATTCCGTTCCCGGAGCAGCATACTGAAGATAATACCTGCCATTATGTTTCGTCATCCAAGGACCTTCAATATAAGCGTTTATACGCGTGTCCGAATGATTCTCCCCAAACCTCTCCCAGCCGTGGACGGCAGCATCGGATTGGATCAGCTCGGCAGTCTCACCCAAAGGAAGGAACCTGTCATTGAAATCGAGCTCTCTGCCCTTTATCGGGAACACGTTGGACGATCCCCAGTAAATGAACGCCTTCCCATCATCATCCAGGAAAAGATCCGGGTCCTGAAGATTATGCAAGATGGACGGCACTGCCTTCCACACGCCTGATGCCGGGTCATCTGAATAAAGAACACTCATCTCCCCGGACGGATCACCGCACAGATAAATATACTTGTCTTGATAATTCCGGGCTGCCGGAGCATTGCACCCCTGCGGATACCATATGCTGCGAGGCTCCACGAACTCCCACTCAGTCAGGTCCTTGGAATGCCAATAGCCCAGGCTTCTGGTGACGAACATATAGTACTCGCCTCTGAATTCCACCACCGCAGGGTCCGCCCCCGAACGGTAGGAAAGATTCTGATCCGAATTGTAAACCATATAGGTGTAATCCACATCCAGCGGATTACAATAGGTCTTTACATTCTCATTATCAATTTGTTTACAAGAAAGGACGCCGAGCAGGACTGACAAGCTCAGGACAGGGGCGAGAACGGATTTCATGTTAAGTTCTATTATTTTTTTACACTTTGAGAAGCAAAAATACTAATAAAAAAAGAGTATCTTCGCATAAATATCAATTAATTCTCAAGATGAACGTAGCAATAGTCGGCGCCAGCGGAGCTGTAGGTCAGGAATTCCTCAAGATACTTGAACAAAGAGACTTTCCCATAGACAGCCTCTCACTTTTCGCATCAAGCAGAAGCGCAGGAAGCACCTGCACTTTCAAAGGCAAGGAATACACCATAAAGGAACTCCGTCATAATGACGACTTCAAAGGGATAGACATAGCATTCGTATCGGCTGGCGGAGGCACCTCCAAAGAGTTCGCCGACGACATCACACGCTTCGGTGCGGTGATGATAGACAATTCAAGCGCTTTCCGTATGGATAAGGACGTGCCTCTGGTTGTTCCGGAAGTGAACCCCACGGACGCACTCTGCAGACCAAGGGGCATCATCGCCAATCCAAACTGCACCACCATCATAATGGTCGTGGCTCTTCAGGCGATAGAGAAACTTTCACACATAGAGACGGTGCGTGTCTCCACTTACCAGGCTGCGAGCGGTGCCGGAGCCAGGGCTATGGATGAACTGGTCGAACAGTACAGGCAGTGTCTTGACGGGCAGGAGGTGAAAGTGGAGAAATTCGCGTACCAATTGGCATTCAATATGATTCCTCAGATTGACGTGTTCACGGACAACGCCTACACTAAGGAGGAGATGAAAATGTACAATGAAACGCAGAAAATAATGCACAGCGATGTGAAGACAAGCGCCACCTGCGTAAGAGTACCTTCTCTGAGATGCCACAGCGAAAGCATATGGATTCATACCGAAAGGCCGATTGGCGTAGAAGAAGCGCGGGAAGCGTTTTCACACGCCCCCGGGCTCACCTTAACTGACAATCCATCTGAAAAACAATACCCTATGCCTCTTTTCCTGCAGGGTAAAGATGACGTATACGTAGGACGCATAAGAAAGGACATCGCGGACGAGAACGGGCTCACTTTCTGGGTCGTATCAGACCAGATACGTAAAGGAGCGGCGCTCAACGCGGTGCAGATAGCGGAATACCTTATCAATAACGATCCGTCGCTAAGCGGACGTTAATCTCTCCATAACGGCAGGAAGGTCTCTGACCAGATAGATGCGTGGTTTGCGGCTGTGCGGAAAACGGTTGAAATACGGATCTTTCGACACATACCACCTGCACTCCTTTACAGGATAACAGCGCTTCAGTCCGGAGCGTATCCTGGAGTACATCGACTCGTTGCATACGGTAAGACCCTTCCGCCCGTCGTTTAGAACGGATATGCACACACAGTGTGTTTTCTCAACAAGCCTCGAATGACCTTCATCCGGGGTTCTTTTATACCGTATGCTGACGTTCCGGCCGAATTCGGAATTAATCTCGCGCATAAGAGAGCGGAATATCTCCCCGTGGGCCGAGGTATCTTTCATTCCGTTATAGGCTATGTAATAATGTATCATCTCGTGAATGATCACATCCTGCTGCGTTTTCTCGTCCAGGTCATAAAGGCACGACAGACGAATCGAAAAATCCCTTGCCTGCCCTTTCGAAAATAATGTACGGGTCCGGGAATAGCAGCATTTTCCCAGAAAAGAACCGGCCCGAACTATCACCAGAGGGATACGCGGGAGAGTTCCGTTCCATATCAGATGATTGAAGTAGTCGAACTGCTCCTGCGCGTACTGCTGCGTAAGAAACATCCCTAAAGCTTATTTATCATAGTGCGCGAGGAGATGATGCTGTTATAGCGGTCAAGCACCTCACCCACAACATCTTCCCAGCTTCTCACTATGCTTTTCGAAGCCTGGACGCCCACTCTCTTGACCCTTTGCGGATCAGCTATGAGTTCACGCAGTTTGTCCTCGAAAGACTGCAGCGAGTTATCTATCAGGAATCCGTTCACGTCATCCGACAAGATTGTGGCTGCGGTAGCACCTTTTACCATAACGGCAGGAGTGTGCAGCGCAGCGGCCTCACGAACTACCAGAGGAGCATTGTCATAAAGAGACGGGAAGAGGAACAGGTCGGCGGCAGCGTAATAAGTCTTTATCGCATCCCTGTCCGTGACACAGCCCACGAAGGTGGTCCGTCCGTCCAATCCCTTTTCGGAAACCAGGTTCTTCATAGCCTCGGCGGCATATCCGGTACCCACGAAGAACATCCTGAATTTCTGTTCCTTGATGCCCTCCAGTGCATCTATGATGAAGCGCACGTTCTTTTCCCAGATATGCTGCCCCACAAACAGAAGCACGAACTCGTCGGGGGCTATCCCCAGCGACTTCCTGGCTTCCACGAAATACTGCTCGGGATAATCGGCACACAAATCGCTTCCGTTGTCCACCACCTCTATCGCACCTTTGTATCCATATTCGCGTAGCACTTCCTTGACAGACTCCTGCGGCACCCATACGTGGTCGGCGTTTTCATAGAAACCCACTATATTCTTGACCACCATATTGACCATAGCGTCCGGCAGGATACGTGCGAAATCGTCTTTATACTTGGAATGGAAGGTCGCCACGCAAGGTATGTTCTGGTTCTTGGCTATCTTCTGGGCAGCACGTCCGGACACGAAAGGACTGTGGGCGTGCACTATCTTGAATTGGCGTTTGGATATTTTCGAAAGATAAGACGGGTCTATATCGGCAATGCCCGTCACATACGGTTTTCTGAAAGGCACAGGCATAGAGAAATAATCCAACACCTCGAAATCATACTTCGAATAGTCCGTTCCCGGCACGTTTGGAGTGATCACGGATACGCCTCCTACCATCTTCTGCATCCAATACGCGTAGTTGTACACGCATACCGACACCCCGTCCATCACAGGAGGAAAGCATTCGTTGAACAACCCGATATTAATGTTCTTTTTTTCCATCTCGTTTAAATTTACCGCCGCGAAGATACTAAATTAATCTCGTCTTACCTATTATCACGCAGATACTCCCTCATCCTTCCCTTGTCCCCCAGGTCATCTATCTTCCATTTCCCATTCTCCTTCACCAGACCAATCCCGTATTCCTTCTTATGCCCCAGATTCTTTATTACAACCTTCGCCTGCGCCTTGTCCTGCGAGATAATCCTGACATCCTTTATCTCATACGACAACTCCCCCCAATCCTGCGCCTTGATCCAATGATCATGGTCAAAGAAGCCTATATAACCCTGCTCTGAGAGACGTTCATCCGCTTTAAGGGTCTGTCTGTAAATCTCATAATACTCCTTTGAGCAGAACTTCTCTTCGTAGTTCTCCTCCTTCCCTTTATCATACGAGCCAATCACCTCGGCATAGATACCATCCACAGCCGCATAGACCTCACTTGAAGCATCCTGCCCATTGCGTCCCGAAACCTTTCCTACTTTACATCCACAGGCCAATGCGGCCAGAGCCAAAAAGAAAGTCAACTTCTTCATTAACATAAACTTAAGTAAACCAAACAATAATTTCATCAAATATGCCGCCAAGATAATAAAATTCCGCATATTTATTGACCTTAGCGATATTTTCCACAATGACCGCTTTGTTGATAACATTTTTGGAAATCCAATGCACGGCTTTTAGAGAAAAGGCAGACAAGTATTGGAAATCCGGAGATTCTTCATATCTTTGCGAGGTAAATAATTGATACAAAATGAGTTTGTAAACTTTTTGTTGACATTGTAAAGTAAAACGTGTCTTT
>CAVHGF010000015.1:0-43819 GCA_963635625.1 Treponemataceae bacterium
TGAAATACGATTACGAAAACGTTCTGGAATACGTCAAGGAGCAGGCAAAGGAAGAGGGACTTGCCGAAGGTGAAGCAAAAGGTGAGGCTCGAGGTCTTGAGCGCGGACTGGCCGAGGGACGCGAAGAAGGCGAACTTAAGGGCAGGCGCGAGACGGCGAAGAATCTTCTGAACAAAGGTCTGGACATATCATTCATCTCTGAAGTTACGGGCCTATCGGAAAACGAGATACAGAGCTTGTAAAATAGCGAAACCGGGGCAATTTTTTAGTACTTCCCTTTTTAAAGAGCGAGCCAAAGAGCACCACTTTGTTTTTTTATCCACGAAAAGGGCTGTTTTTCCGGACAAAAGTGGACGTTTTGGCATATTGTCCACAAAAAGGGCCGTTTTTCCGGACAAACGCAGCGAAGGGTTAAGGGGCACGTCTCGTCCCGGAGGAGATGACGGATAACAAGATACATAACTTGTAAAATATTTGAAGCCACGGCATCTCACGACGACGTGGCTTCTTTCCTCAAATACATCATATCATAGAGTAGAAGAACCGTCTTCAGCTCCACGATAACAGCAGAAAGGACGATGCCTTTCTGTGTGGAATGATTTATCTATTAGTTGTCATGCCTGGTGATAACTACATTGTCAATATATGCACGTTTTTCTGATGTCTCGATTTTTACCGTCGACGTGGCGGTCGCCGCATCAAAATCAAGCGTGTATACCGTATCTGTAGCGGTCGGGGTGATGGATTTTGTTACACTGCCCACAGTGACCTGCACGACTCCTGTATCACTTCCATATTTAAGCACATTGATTTTTACAGTAAATGAAGAAGAAAGGTCAAGTGACTTCGAAGTAATATAGCCGGACGCGCTTTTTGCGCCGAACTTAATTCCGCCATATTTGCTTTTATAAGCCTTTGATGTATTCCCACTGAAATTACTAAATGTCTCTGACGTTATTTCAGTATTACTATCAGTAGTTGACGTATCATCAAATGTCTCTCTAAGTACTTCCACATCACCTGTCACCGGCTTGACAAGTGTAGTAACATCTTCTTCAGCGAGGCCGGCACTTGAATCCTGATACAAGCTGTAATCCGATGACTTGGCCACGACGGAGATCGAATAGGTGGTCTCATACGCCAGATCGGTCAAGGTGCAGGAAGTCTCCGTTACGGTCTGCGATACGGCTTTCCCTTCTGTAGGAGTGGCAGTTACGACATACGAGAGTGCATTCTCGACAGCATCCCATACCACATCGATGGAATTGGCTGAATCTGTAGCAAGACCTGCCAATACATTCTGCGGAGTCGAAAGCACCGTTCTGTTCCCCGCGACGACCAGGACAGAGAGTATCTTTGATGCACCTGTGGCTCTCAAGTATCCTGTCTTCACATTTTTCTCGGTAAGATCGAAGGTGAACTCCTTAACGGAGCCATCTCCTGTCAAACTGGTAATATTACCGGAAGTAGCATCCTTGGAAGTGGCAAGGAAAAGAGTCTTTCCACTTGCCAGAGCATCACTTAAAACCACGGTTACGGATGAGATGTTCTGCGAGAATTCGGGAAGCTTGACAAAACTGTTTTTTGCATTACCGCTAGCAGTGCAATCCCCCAACTGAATGGCTTTATTCTTATAACAAGCTATCGTCCAAATCGCTCCATTTGATTGGGTATATGAATAACTATTATTATAAGTACCCCAATCTGTACTGTCTTTTATATCATCATAAGAAAGATATGCAACATTGAACTCGCCGGCCTTATTATCACCTTCGATTCCGGAGAAGCTTACGGTGAAAGCGGACGCGCGTCCTTCCTTGAATGCGAGTGCTCCGTCACTTGCGATGGTCACCGTTTTGGTGAATATCTTGCTTTCAGTCTCGACTTTCACCTCGAAAGTGTCGTCCGCCGTGAATTCGCAAGGCCAGCAGGTGAAATAGGCCGTCATCCCGTTGGCAGCTATGCTTTGTGCGGAATAGTCAAGAACCACTTTATCTATGCCGTTACCGGAATAACCGTATTCCTCCACCAGACCTGTAGAGAGATTGACATAGCTTCTGCCCGTCAAGGTCTTGCCCGTAGCAGTGAACGTTACGGACGTCACATTCTCGGTGGAATTGAGATCAGTTATCTTCATCTTGCCCACAGCCACTATCCTCGCGAACTGAAAGTCAAGCGAAGTCGGTTGTTCACTGAGCCCGGTAACAGGCTTGGCGATAAGAAGATCCGCTCCTGCGCCGAAACTTGACTCGCTCGGAGTCTGGCTTGATGCCAATGCGACCTTCAGTTGTTCGACATCTTTATTCTTGTCTGTCACATAAGCGGATGACGGATAAAGCGCATAATATTCAAATGCTGGTTTCGTGCTTGCGTCGAAACCCACAGTAAAGGTCATCGTCTTCCCGGAATCATCAGTAGTGCCTTCAGAAGATTCCTTATACGACACTTCCGCACCGGTTCCCTCGCCTGCCTTCTGGAAAACCTCAAGTTTCTCTCCCGACGTAGACCAGGCAACAGTCCCGTCGCCTCCGAGGACGGTCTTGGTGCCCTCATCCACGCCTGCATTGATGCTCATCTGCACCGTGCCACCGTTGATGACATTTTCCTGCTTTGAACAAGATGAAAGGAGAACTGCCGCTACGGCTACCGTTCCCAATACTTCAAATACTCTTTTCATACGGCAAGGATTAAAAAAGGGTACTATACTCATCCTCTTCCACACTGTCACCGGCCTGATTGGAAAGGCCCCAGCTGTCCCGTCCGCTTCCACACAGTACACCTTCGAAGCCGAAGGCGATGACGCTGCACTCAGGCGACTCGTAACGGGCCCCTGCGTTCTGAATAAAATCTTTTTTCATAAATGGATATAATTTGATGGATTTGTGCAGATACCAACGCCGAAAAGACAGTGTGATAAAGACCGACGCGACGGAAATGCTTTTTTCGGCACACGAAAAAGTCCCTTTCAGCCGCAAAGCCGAAAGAGACTCCATATAAACCACTATGTATTAAAGCGTTATGATACCCCCCCCCGTATAGGAGAATGCCGTGAATTCAGTATGGAGGTATCAGCTATGATTTTCATAAGATAAACGTCAAGGGCAAAAGTACAACTTTCCCGACGATTTATCAAATCCGGCGAACCCGTATCTTACAAAAGGGCTGAATTAATCAACGATACGGACACCATTCCGGGCGCAGTGAAAGGGCGGTTTGGAGGCATAAAAAATTTTTTATCTATATTTGCCCCGTACAAAATCTAAACCTTTTAAAAAATGAACGCACTATTGAATGAGCTCTGTGGCAAGTACACAGTACCTCAAGAGACTAAGGCGGCAGGGATTTATCCCTACTACAAGCCCATCTCGTCGGGCCAGGACCCGATCGTAAAAATGGCGGACGGAAGCGAGGTGATGATGTTCGGGTCGAATTCTTACCTCGGTCTTTCCGATGACCCTCGACTCAAGGAAGCCGCAATCAAAGCCATCGAAAAATACGGAACAAGCTGCTCGGGCAGCCGCTTTCTCAACGGAACACTGGATCTTCACGAGGAACTCGAGGAGAAATTGGCCCGTTTCGTGGGAAAAGAAGAGGCCGTAACCTTCAGCACCGGTTTCCAGGTCAACCTCGGAGTAATCAGCGCGCTGGGATTCCGCGGCGCCTACACCCTTCTCGATGACACGGACCACGCCTGCATCATAGACGGAAGCCGTCTGGGCTGGAGCACTGTCTATAAGTTCAAGCATAACGATATGGGTGTGCTTGAGAAGAAACTCAAAGCCTGCGAGAAAGACGCATTCAAACTCATCGTGGTCGACGGTGTCTATTCGATGCTCGGCGACCTCTGCCCGCTTCCGCAGATATGCGAATTGGCAGAAAAATATAATGCAGCCGTGATGATAGACGACGCCCACGGACTGGGAGTGTTCGGGAAGAACGGCTCGGGAACGGCTTCGCATTTCGGACTTACGGACAAAGTGGACCTCATAATGGGCACTTTCTCCAAGAGCTTCGGTTCGCTCGGCGGATTCATCGCCGGCAGCCACGAGACACTCAACTTCCTGAAACACAACGCACGTTCTCTCATATTCAGTGCTTCTATGACTCCTGCCGCAGTGGCAGCCGCTTCCAAAGCGCTGGAGATTATGCAGACAGAGCCGCAGAGAATAGAGCATCTGTGGGACATAACACATTATGCCTGGAAGAAGTTCCGCGACAACGGCTTCGACATCAACGCCACTCAGTCTCCTATCATACCTCTTATGGTACGCGACACGCGCAAAGCTATGCAAATCGTGACATTGGCATATAATGAGGGCGTGTTCATCACTCCTGTCATCGCTCCGGCCGTTCCGGAAAAGGATGTTCTCATCCGCTTCGCGCTTATGGCCACACATACCAGAGAGCACATCGACATCGCGGTGGAGAAGCTCACCAAGATATTCAGGGAACTCGAAGTAATAGAATAATATGGTTATCCTTATTACAGGTATCACTTCAGGATTCGGTAAAGCTATGGCCGCCCAACTTCACGCTGACGGTCATAGTGTTTACGGAACCCATCGCAAGGCCACCGAGTTCATCCCGGGAGTGCATTACATCAAGGCGGAATCCACCTGTCAGGAGGATGTGGAGAAGGCGGTGAAAGAAGTGATGGACGCCGAAGGCAGGATAGACGTGTTCATCAACAACGCCGGTATGGGAATTGGCGGACCGCTCGAGTTCTGCTCAATGGAAGACTGTCAGAGGCAGATGGACGTCAATTTCTTCGGAATGGTGCGTTACATCAGACAGGTGGTTCCGATAATGAGGGAACAAGGTCACGGACACATCATCTGCCTGAGCAGCATAGGCGGATTGATCGGCCTTCCATTCCAGGGAATGTACAGCGCATCCAAATACGCCATCGAGGGCTATTGCGAGGCTCTGCGTCTGGAGGTCAGCGGATTCGGAATCAACGTGACCGTAATCGAGCCGGGTGATTTCGCCACTTCCTTCACGGCACAGAGAAAGAGCGTGTCGAACGAGCAGGCGGGCAAGATATACACTTCCTACGCACGGTCGCTCGCGAGCATAGAGAAAGACGAGAATTCCGGACTGAAGCCGGAATACCTGGCCCGGAAAATCAGCCGCATAGTGAAGAAAAAGAAGCCGGGGTATAATTATATCATCGCCACCTTCCTTCAGAGGCTGTCCGTATTCGCCAAGGCGGTCCTCCCTTCGCGCACATTTGCCCGTATAATGAAACTTTACTATAAAGTTTAGCGTCCCGCTACGGTTTTCCTCACTTTTTGAGTATCTTTGGCCCCGTCTTGGCAACAACCAAGATATGTTCTATGCCAATTCATTTGGCGAAGTGCCTGATAAAAAAGTGAGTGCAAAATGAAAAATCTACGATTTGAAGCCGTACGCATCATGCGGTCACGGCCTGTGGGAGAGGCGTACAAGATAGAGCCGCTCAAATCCGCCATCTTCGGAGAGAATGTCTTTACGAAAAAACAGATGAGACGTTACCTCTCCAAATCCGTCTATGAAAGCGTGGTGGAGGCTATCGAAAGCGGCAAACGCATAGACAGAAAGATTGCTGACCAGGTCGCCGAGGGGATGAAGGTCTGGGCAATCGAAAGAGGGGCCACTCATTACACTCACTGGTTTCAGCCCCTCAACAATTCCACAGCGGAAAAACACGATGCCTTTCTGGACCCAAAGCTTGAAGGTGATTCTTTCGAGTCGTTCAGCGGGAACCTCCTCTCACAGCAGGAACCCGACGCATCGTCATTCCCGAGCGGAGGTCTTCGCAACACCTTCGAAGCCCGCGGGTACAGTGCATGGGACCCTTCGTCACCGGCCTTTATCGTAGACGGAACTCTCTGTATCCCAAGTATCTTCGTGTCATATAACGGTGAAGCTCTCGATTACAAGACCCCCCTTTTGAAGTCTATGGCGGCACTGGACAAGACCGCCGTCGCCGTATGCCAATTCTTCAATAAAGACGTGAAAAAGGTAGTTCCCACACTTGGCTGGGAACAGGAATACTTCATCGTAGACAAGGACCTCGCACAGGCCCGTCCCGATCTTGTCCAAGCCGGAAGAACCCTTATGGGGCACACCGCAGCCAAGGATCAGCAATTGGAAGACCATTATTGGGGAGCCATACCCGAAAGAGTCGCGAACTTTATGAAAGAGTTCGAAGACGAATCATACCGGCTTGGCATACCTATCAAAACCAGACATAATGAAGTGGCTCCAAACCAGTTCGAATGTGCGCCGCAGTTCGAGGAGGCCAATGTCTCCGTCGACCACAATCTGCTGCTGATGTCCATAATGAGGAAAATCGCGCATAAGCACAATCTGGAAGTCCTGTTCCACGAAAAACCTTTCGCCGGGGTCAACGGCAGCGGCAAGCACTGCAACTGGTCGCTTTGCACGGATGGAGGAGTGAATCTGCTTGCTCCGGGACATACTCCGGAGGAGAACATACAGTTCCTTACCTTCTTTGTCTGCACGCTGAAAGCCTCCGCCGACTATGGTTCGCTGATTATGGCCTCCATAGCATCCGAAAGCAATTCTCACAGACTCGGAGGCAATGAGGCTCCGCCAGCCATAATGTCCGTATTCACTGGCACGACCTTAAACAGCATTCTGGACAATATAGAGGCTAAAATTGATGACAGGGCGCTCACGACAGACGCTAAAAAGGAGATAAAGCTGGACATAGGCAAAATCCCTGAGATTCTGATGGATAACACCGACCGCAACAGAACTTCTCCTTTCGCTTTCACCGGTAACCGTTTTGAATTCCGTGCCGCCGGTTCTTCCTGCAACTGCGCTATGCCTCTGATAGTGCTCAATACAGCAGTGGCTGCCGAATTGCAGAATTTCCACGACGCGGTGGAGGCCCTGCTCAAAGACGGATGCAAAAAAGAAGACGCCATACTCAAGGTTATCAGACAGTTCATCACGGCGTCACGCAAGATACGCTTCGAGGGTAACGGATACAGTGAAGACTGGGTTCGCGAAGCCGCCCAGAGAGGTCTCCGCAGCGCCAGCAGAGCCACCGAGGCATTCAAAGAATACCTGCGTCCAGAAGCAGTGGAGATGTTCAAACGCTTCAATGTCCTCAACGAAGCGGAGTTGAAAGCCCGTTACGAAATCAAAAACGAGATTTTCCTGAAAAAGGTGCAGATAGAGTCGCGTGTCATCGCCGACCTGGCCGCCAATCATATCATCCCTATAGCCGTTCGCTACCAGAACGTACTGATAGACAACATTAAAGGCATCAAGGAAGTGTTCCCTGACGAGCTGGAGGTCCTCGCACGCGATGAGATACGCACACTGAGAGAAATCATAGACCACGTCAACATAATACGACAGGCATCGGAAGAGATGACGGAATGCCGCCACCGGCTGAACCGTAATCCCGATATCATAGAACGCGCAGCCGGGTACGAAACGCAGGTGCGCGAGAAGATGAGCGAGATACGAAGCCATATCGATGCATTGGAGATGATAGTGGACGACGACCTGTGGCCGCTTCCGAAATACCGCGAACTGCTCGCCACGTTATAAACTGCCTTTATGCGGATTACATTTAAAATTGAATACCATACGAAATGGGGGGAGAGTCTGACTCTTGACCTGAACGGGAAGAAATACCCTATGCAGTGGAACGATGCAGACATCTGGAGCGTCACCGTAGACAATCTCACCAATTCCGATATTGACTCCTACTCCTATGAAGTGGTCGAAAGCGGCCTCATCTCACGTCTCGAATGGACTGATCACCACGCCCGTCTCGACGCAAGAGTAAAAACACAGGTCATTCTGGACAAATGGATAGACTCATCCATCCCCGGATGCCCTTTCCCCAGAAAGCATAATGCGGAAAAGTTCGACAAAGCCGGATTTCGCGGAGCGGGGACTGTCATCCCTGTGTTCTCCTTAAGAAGCAGTGACGATTTCGGAATAGGTGAATTCCACGATCTGCACACGCTGGTGGACTGGGCGGCTTCTACAGGCCAATGCATAATCCAGCTCCTGCCCATAAACGACACCACCAGACGTGGAGAGTGGAAGGATTCCTACCCATACAGCCCAATCAGCAGTTTCGCGCTCCACCCTCTCTATATACACCTTCAGGATCTGGGCATAAAAGAGACCGCTTCTTTCAAGAAAACACAAAAGGAGCTCAATGACCTGCCCGCAGTGGATTATCCTCGCGTGTTCAAGGAGAAATCCGCACTCATAAAGAAAGCATACGGAAAGTCAGGGGAGAAAGACCTGTCAAGCCGCGCATTCGCCGACTTTTACAAAGGTAACGCCTTCTGGCTTGAGGAGTACTCGCAGTTCTGCGCAAAAAGAGACGGCGACAAGAAAGAATATCACCAGTGGATTCAGTTCCATCTGGATAGGCAGCTCAGCAAGGAAGTCGCCTACGCGCGGAACAAAGGCATATCATTCAAGGGCGACCTCCCGATAGGAGTGAGCGCCGACAGTGCAGATGCCCACTTCCACCCGGAGCTTTTCAATCTCGATTCCTGCGCCGGTGCTCCGCCAGATTATTTCTCACGAGACGGACAGAACTGGGGCTTCCCGACATATAACTGGGACGCGATGGCGGGAGATAATTTCGCCTGGTGGAAAAGCCGGCTTAAGAAGATGAGCCAATATTTCGACGCCTTCCGCATCGACCACGTGCTGGGATTCTTCAGGATATGGGAGATTCCATCCACCTGCAAAAGCGGAATGATGGGGCATTTCAACCCCGCTCTCCCCTACAAAGCGGAAGAAATATCTTCTCTTGGACTTCCTCTTGAAGGACTCTTCCTGCCGGACCCACGTAACGAAGGATGCTGGCAGCCAATGATCTCCCCTGACACTTCCCGTCTGGACGATTCACAAAAAGATCGGTTCTACGCCCTTTATAACGACTTTTTCTATCACCGGCACAATGAATTCTGGAGAAGAAACGCCGAACGCAAACTTCCGGAACTTCTGCGCGCGAGCGGTATGCTGGCCTGCGCGGAGGATTTGGGGATGATTCCGGACTGCGTGCCTGTCGTAATGGATCATTGGAAAATACTCTCCCTGGAGATGGCACAGATGAACAAGGGCCGCGATTGGCCTTACCTTAGCGTATGCGCCACTTCGAGTCACGATATGTCCACCCTCCGACTTCAAAACATCGAATCCGGCCGCGGAGATATGAGGGGATGGGAAGTGAAACGGGTCTTGAAAGGCCATCTTGACGCACAGAGTATGCTCGCCATCTTCCCTATACAGGATTGGCTGGCGACAGATGAAAGTCTGAGAAGAGCCGATGCCGGGAACGAACGCATAAACGACCCTTCCAATCCGGACAATCATTGGTGCTATCGCCTGCACATCAACGTGGAAGACCTGTTACAAGATAAGGCCCACGAATTGAGAGTTCAAATCGAAGGCCTTATAAAAGACAGCGGAAGGTACTGCAAGCAGTAAGCTATTCCTTAGCTATGCTTTCCCGCATATCGGTGTCCGCCTGGACATTTTTCATACGATAATAGTCCATCACGCCGAGATTACCGTTTCTGAACGCCTCCGCCATAGCGAGAGGCACTTGCGCCTCGGCTTCTATCACTGCCGCACGGGCTTCCTGAGCCTTGGCCTTCATCTCCTGTTCGAGAGCTACGGCCATAGCGCGACGCTCTTCGGCACGTGCCTGTGCGATATTCTTGTCGGCGTCCGCCTGGTCCATCTGAAGGACGGCACCGATATTCTTGCCGACATCTATGTCCGCTATGTCGATGGAGAGGATTTCAAAGGCGGTTCCGGTGTCAAGTCCCTTTCCGAGCACCAGTTTGGATATGGTGTCAGGGTTTTCGAGCACCGCTTTATGACTGTCCGCCGAACCGATGGATGACACTATGCCCTCGCCGATACGCGCGAGAACGGTCTCTTCTCCGGCACCTCCGACGAGCTGCTTGATATTGGCACGAACGGTCACGCGGGCCTTGCAGATAAGCTGGATGCCGTCCTTGGCCACGGCCGTCACAGGAGGGGTGTTGATGACTTTAGGGTTTACGGACATCTGAACCGCTTCGAACACGTCTCGTCCTGCAAGGTCGATGGCCGCAGCCATCTTGAAGTCAAGAGGAATATTGGCCTTGGCAGCTGAAATGAGAGCCATCACCACGCGGCCTACGTTACCCTTGGCAAGATAGTGGGCTTCAAGTTCATTGGCATTAAGCTTGAGGCCGGCCTTGGTTCCGGTAATCATCGCGACCACTATGGTGTTGGGGTTCACGCCCCTCCAGCGCATAAGGATAAGGTGGAGAAGGGACACCCTGACCCCGGAGAGAATGGCCTGAAACCACATACCCACAGGGAAAAACCACAAAAGAATGATAAGCGCGACAATAATTATCGCAACCCATAGAATGATTTGTGTCATATTAGTTCTTATTATTAATTGGTTTCACATATACCTGATTGCCCTCCAGCTTCACCACCTCCACCTCTGTGGAAGGATCGATCAGAGTGTTGTCGCTTGATTTGGCTTCACAGGTCACGTTCTGGAATGCTACGGTGCCCATAGGAGCGAGACGTGTCAGGCTCCTGCCCCTCTGCCCCACGTGAAGAAGCGCGCTGTCGTCTTCAACGGATGATTTTATCTCTTCCTTGAGCTCAAATCTCTTCCAGGTCTTCTCCCGAAGCATAAAAACGACAGTAAGCACGATTATGACGATATCTATCGCCACCACAATGGTTCCCGCGGTGTTTCCCAACACGTGGAAAGCGTATACGGCGGAATAAATGATGGACCCGAGTCCGATGATTCCGCATATCCCTATGCCCGGAATGAGCAGGAACTCCGCCAGCAGGGCCAATATGCCGAAAACGATCAACGTTACGATAATGAGAGTTGGTGTCATATCAGTCTTGTGTTAATGTTACCTTTATGGGTGCGCCAAGCTTTCTCTTATAGAAAATGAACGATCCCTCCACTCCCGCCACGTCGCGGTCCACTTCTCCTGAGATGGTTCTTGTCTGAGAATTGCTTTCAAATATATATTCCTCTATCTCCCGTTTTTCTTCTGCCAATTTGCCAAGTTCTTCGCGGATGGAAGCTTTCTGCTCTTCCGGAGCCGTTTCCAAAAGCGCATTCAATTCTTTTTCCCTGGCTATCACCTCCTGATATTTGTCCGTCCAAGGGTTCTCTGTCCGCTCGGGGGTTCTCACCAGCATATCATTCCCGACATTCGGGATAAGTTCCGCCAATTGCAGACGGGATTCCGCATTGTTGAACTGAGCGGAGGTGTTCAACTTCGTCTTGTCTATGACATAGACATAGACACTGTCCGCACTGCAGGACCGATCGGAAGCAAACAAAGAAAAGTGCCCGTCCTCGGTATCCACGAAAAGATAGTCATTGGCCGATGAAGAATATGGGAAGCCAAGATTCTTCGCTTCCTTCCATTCTCCCAACTCGCTGTCCCATTCGCTGCAATAGAGATCGTACCCTCCGAACCCGTCAGGAGATTCTTTGGAGAAATATTTGTTGTCGCCAATGGTTATGGACAGGAATTGGCCTTCCGCCTCATCGCGGCTGATGAATATATGATCTTCCGTTCCCGGGTAGAACACCACGCCGCCTCCTTCCACAGGACGGAATGCCCCGTCAGGAAAGGGATAATACAGGAAAAAATCCTTCTTGGAGAAACGCGCTCTGGATATGACGACAGGGGCGGCTATGGTCGTGCTCAGAGAAAGCAATGTGTCACAATGACTCCTGTGGGCCTCTATCTCCGACAGGCCCAAAGAGTCAGCGACATAGTATTCCGCCCGGTCATAACATTTGAGAGCCTGCTCATAATCGTACTGCTCGATATACTTTCCCGCCTTCACAAGCAAACTGTCCTTCACCTGCGCTCCGGCAAATGCGGAAGACAAGAATATACTGACTCCTGCTGTTATAAACCTCAAAAAAAACTTCATCCTTTCCTTTTAGTCTTATCCTTACAAAAATAGTAAATTAGAGCGATTAGTCCATTTATTAATGGGAAAAAATTTGTAAATTTGCGCTCTTGCATTGATTTTGGAAGAAATAAATAATTATAAACATCAATACAACTATGCAAAGTAAAGGCGCAATCAGATTTGTTATCATCGTACTTGCACTTGCCTGCATCTATCAGCTTTCTTTCACTGCCGTAACAAGCATCATTGAGAAGAAGGCTGACAATTACGCTCAGGCTAAGGCTGAGGCTTTCGATATCAGCAAAGTTTCAGACAAGGACAAGGCTTATGTGCTCGACTCTGTAAAGAAATTCGAGAACAGATGGTACACAGACTCCATTTCCACCGAAAAAGTTTTTTTCGGCCTAACCTACAAGAACGTAAAAGCTAAAGAGATCAGCCTCGGACTCGACCTTAAGGGCGGTATGAACGTGATGCTTCAGGTTCAGCTTGAAGACCTCGTGAAAGCGCTCGCAGGAGACAACCAGGACCCTGAATTCCTTAAAGCAATGGCACTTGCCAAAGAAAGGACCGTTACCGAACACGGTGACTTCATCACTCTTTTCGAGGCAGCCTGGAAGGAAGTCAGCGGAGGCAAGAAGCTTTCTCAGATATTCGGCACATACGAAATGCGTGACCGTATCAAACCTGAAAGCACAGACGAGCAGGTAATCGCCATCATCAGAGAAGACGCAGACGCAGCTATCGCCAATTCATTCAACGTGTTGCGTAACCGTATCGACCGCTTCGGCGTCGTATCGCCTTCTATCCAGAGGCTTGGCAACACCGGACGTATTCTGGTCGAGCTTCCTGGCGTGAAAGAGCCTGAACGTGTCCGCAAACTCCTCCAGGGAACCGCATCACTTGAGTTCTGGACCACATTCGAGAACAGCGAGATCTATCCTTTCCTCGCAGAGGCCAATCAGACTCTTGCAGAATTGGCAAGTGAGGAAGACACGAAGACCTCAAGCGCAGCCAAGAGCGTGGTGGAGAGCGAAATCGAGGCTCAGAGCACCAATGCCGAGTTCGAAGCATACAAGAAGAGCAACCCTCTGTTCGCCGTCCTCCAGCCTTCACAGAGCCAGAGAGGCGCCTGCATCGGTTACGCCAATGCTTCAGACACCGCCAAGGTGAACTCTTACCTTAAAGCTACAAAAGACATCTTCCCTGTAGAATTCCGCCCTATGTGGTCAGTCAAGCCTGTAAGCGGACTTGGTGCAGACAACGTCTTTGAACTCGTGGCCATCAAGGCTTCTTCACGTGACGGAAATGCACCTCTGGATGGTAGCGCAGTCACAGATGCACGCGTATCTTACGCCACCCAGAACGGCGGTAACCCTACCGTTTCAATGTCTATGAACGCCGAAGGTGCCAACACCTGGGCAAGACTTACCAAAGACAATATAGGAAAACAGATAGCCATCGTTCTCGACGGCACCGTTTATTCTTACCCTGTCGTCAATACTGAGATTACCGGAGGTAACTCCGAGATCAGCGGCAACTTCGACATCGAAGAAGCGACCGACCTTACCAACGTGCTCAAGTCAGGTAAACTTCCTGCACCTGCCACCATCGTTCAGGAGCAGGTCGTAGGCCCTTCTCTCGGTGCAGAATCAATCCGTGCGGGACTCATATCGTTTATCATAGCATTCTTGCTGGTACTCTGCTATATGATCCTGTTCTACCGCGGAGCCGGTGTAGTGGCTGACATAGCGCTTCTTACCAACGTTCTCTTCCTCTTCGGTACTCTCGCAGCATTCGGTGCCACGCTTACTCTTCCCGGTATCGCCGGTATCGTGCTGACCCTGGGTATGGCCGTGGATGCCAATGTGATTATCTATGAACGTATCAAGGAAGAGCTGAAGGCGGGCAAGGGTCTGAGCAAGGCTATCGCCGACGGTTACAAGAACGCTTACTCCGCCATCATCGACGGTCAGGTTACCACGATGCTTACCGGTATCGTTCTGGCGATGTTCGGATCGGGTCCTATCAAAGGTTTCGCTACGACCCTCATCATCGGTATCGTAACATCAGTGATCACCTCTATCTTCATCTCCCGCATAATATTCGACGATAAGGTAAATAAAGGCAAGAACATCACGTTCGAGAACAAGATCACCGCAAACTTCCTTAAAAATACTCACGTAGACTTTATCGGAGCACGCAAATACTCTTACCTCGTATCGGGAATCCTTATCCTCATCTCATTAGGAAGCATAGTATTCAAGGGCTTCACCTATGGTGTCGACTTCACCGGAGGACGTACTTATGTGGTCCGTTTCGACAAGCCTGTAGTCGCTGAAGATATCCGTACGGCCACCCTCGACGTATTCAACGAGGCTGCAGCCGCTGACGAGACCGTCAAGAGCGCATCAGTTGAGGTCAAGCAGTTCGGTGGCGACAGCCAGATGAAGATAACCACTTCATACAAATACGAGAACGAATCCACAGAAGTGGACAAGGAGATCGAGGGTATGCTTTATACGGCACTCCACGGCTTCTTCGATGAAGACCTGACGCTGGACGAATTCACATCCACCCTTGAAAATCCTAACGGTATCATCAGTTCGGACAAAGTAGGTGCAGCCATTGCCAATGACATCAAGCGTAACGCCATCATATCGGTGATCATCGCGCTGCTTGTCATCTTCGCCTACATCGCCTGGCGTTTCAAAGGCTGGACCTGGGGTCTTGGCGGTGTCGTTTCACTTGCCCACACGGCCATCATCATCATCGGTTTCTTCTCACTGTTTACCGGAATACTTCCATTCAACCTCGATGTTGACCAGACGTTCATCGCTGCCATACTGACCATCATCGGTTATGCCATCAACGATAACGTGGTCATCTTCGACCGTATCCGTGAGAACCTTAGCCTGCATCCTAATGCAGATTTCAAGACCACTGTGAACCAGGCAGTCAATGCTACATTGACCCGTACGGTGAACACATCCGTAAGTACATTGCTCCCTATGCTTGCCATCGCAATCTGGGGTGGTGAATCCATCAGAGGTCTTTCTGTTGCGTTGTGTCTGGGTGTCTGCATCGGAACATACGCTTCCATTATGATCGGTACTCCTATAATGACAGACTGCGCTCTTCACGCAGCCAAGAAGAAAGCCGCTCAGGGAAAGAAATAATCCAGGAGTGAGCTCATAACTGAAAAAGTCGGATCCGTGAAGGACCCGACTTTTTTCGTAACGCTCAAGTAACGGTCAGCTACGCAAGAGGAGCCTTTCCCAGGATATATGTCAGGCCCATCCGGGAGAGGGCGTAAACGAAGTCGGAATTGACCCTGACCTTATATTTCTTAGATCCCAGTTCCACCTTCCAGCCCTTCGTCTTATCTATCAATATGATGTTAAGCGGGGTCGTACCTTTGTTTTCTTTAAGCAGTTTGACCAGATCTGCTCTGAAACCGGGAGAAAGCTGCTCCGAACGGATCTCTATCTTGATATTCCTGAGAAAAACTTCCGTGACGTTTCCCAAGGCTATGACATCCGACACATAAAATTTGTAATTCGGTTTAGTCTTACCGTCCTTAGGAATGAATCCCGGTTTTATCTCCCCCTTTAAGAAGACCTCCGTCTTGACTTCCAGTTTTCCCCTGAACTTGTCGACATCGTTCCCGTAAAACATCAACTCCGTATGCCCCGAAAAATCCTCTATGGCGACCTTCAGGTTCGGGCTGCCGTTACGGCTCGTCCCGCTTACCGCAGAATTGACCACTCCGCCCATATATACCGTCCTCTTGCCGGGCTGCGCCGCTGTGGCGTCATCCACCTGCTTCTGAAGCTCGGCGAGCTCAAATGACGTAAAATTACGCAGCTCAAACTCGTACTTGTCAAGCGGATGTGACGACAGATACATTCCCACAAGTTCCTTTTCGGCTGACAGGACAGAGTCCATATTCTCCTCGCCCAAAAGTTCCGGAACCTGGGGACGGACAGGCTTCATCTCTTCGACATCTCCGAAAAGCGACACACTGCTGTCCGTAATGTCATCCTTATACCTGTCGGCATAGACCATCAACTCATCGAGGAAGATATTGCCGTTAGGACAAGGCGAAAGATATTGGCTGCGCTTATATCCGAAAGAATCGAACGCGCCTGAAGAAACGAGTATTTCAAGCGCCTTACGCGT
The DNA here is from genome assembly GCA_963635625.1 of Treponemataceae bacterium. Taxonomy (GTDB): domain Bacteria; phylum Bacteroidota; class Bacteroidia; order Bacteroidales; family UBA932; genus Cryptobacteroides. The sequence goes on from CAVHGF010000015.1 coordinate 16,141, forward strand.
CAGAGCGGCATTATTCTTCATATCCTTCACGTTATACTCCACCATTCTCTCCACAAAGTCCCAGACATCTGCGAACGGACCGTCATCCCTCACTTTTATGATGGCGTCGGCGATATTCGAGCCGAAACCCCTGACTCCTCCGAACCCGAAGCGAATCTCCCCTTTCTTATTGACTTTGAAGGTGTTGCTCGACTCGTTGATATCCGGATTAAGCACCGCTATCTTATGCAGTTTACAATCCGCCATAATCTTCTTGATTTCGTCCATCTTGGACAGATTGCAAGAAAGATTGGCAGCGAGAAACTCCGCTGTATAATGACACTTGAGCCAACCGGTCTGATAGCTTACCCAGGCGTAACAGGTGGCGTGAGACTTATTGAATGCGTATTGGGCGAATTTCTCCCAGTCCTTCCATATCTTGTCAAGCGTCTTCTCCGGATGCCCGTTCGCCACACCTCCGGCCATAAACTTGTCCTTCAGCGACATAAGGGTCTCTATCTGCTTCTTTCCCATCGCCTTTCGCAGCGTGTCGGCCTGACCCTTGGTGAAGCCGGCCAATTTCTGCGAAAGAAGCATCACCTGCTCCTGATACACGGTGATACCGTAAGTGTCGTGCAGATACTCCTCCATATCCGGGAGGTCATATTCTATAGGCTTGATGCCAAGTTTTCTGTCTATGAAATCCGGGATATAATCCATAGGACCCGGACGGTACAGCGCATTCATCGCGATCAAATCCTCGAACCTCTCGGGATGAAGCTTCTGAAGATATGTCTTCATACCCGTAGATTCGAACTGGAACACCACGGTGGTGTCACCGCGTCCGTAAAGCTCATAAGTGGGCTTGTCGTCTATAGGTATGGCCTCTATGTCTATCTCCCTGCCGTACCTGTCTTTGATGTTGTTGAGAGTCTCGTGTATGATGGACAGGGTGTTAAGCCCCAGAAAGTCCATCTTCAGCATCCCGACGGACTCGATATAGTGACCGTCATACTGCGATGTCCACACGTCCTGTCCGGTCTCCTTGTCCTTGGACAGACAGATTGGCATATGCTCCATCAGATTAGAAGGTCCGATTATCGTGGCGCAGGCGTGCTGCCCCACCTGGCGTATGCAGCCCTCAAGCTCACGGGCGTATTTCAGAACCTCCTTATTGATTTCGGGCCCGTTATCCAATTCGTTCTGGAAGTCTGGCACCAGACGGTAGCAGTTCTCAAGATTAATCTTGACGTCCACGTCCTCCTTACCCGTCTGAAAAGTACGCATCACCCCGTCGACTTCCTTCTCCATCACCTTGAATCCCGGCTTGAGTTCGTCGAATTTCGGGTTGAACGGATACTCCTTCTCCTTCTTCTCACTCAGACGGTCCGGAACCATATTGGAAAGGCGTGTACTCTCGCTTATCGGGACATTGCTTATCCTGGCCACGTCCTTGATGGCGCTTTTCGCCGCCATAGTTCCGAAAGTAATCACCCTGGACACGTGTTCGGACCCGTAAGTCTTCTCCACATATTCGTGCGCTGCGGTAAGGTTCTCGAAGTCCACGTCTATATCCGGCATATTTATACGGTCCGGATTAAGGAACCTTTCGAACAGGAGCTGGTACTTGATAGGGTCCAAGTTAGTAATCCACAGACAGTACGCCACTACTGAACCGGCGGCGGAGCCACGTCCGGGACCCACCATATAGCCCATCTTTCTGCTCGCAAGAATATAATCCTGAACTATAAGAAAATAGTCCGGAAAGCCCATCTTCGAAATGGTCTTGAGCTCAAAATCTATACGCGAGGACTGCTCTTCATTAAGGGTGTCACCGTAACGTTTCCGAGCACCCTCATAGGTCAGATGACACAGGTATGCCACGGAATTGAAAAACTCCTGTCCGCGCCCCTCCTTGCGTCCGGCATCTATCACGTCCGCATATTTCTCAAGATATCCGTCGATGCCCTTCAGAAAGTCAGGATCTATCGTGTATTTCGGAAGAACGGCGTCACGGGTTATCTTATAAACCCCCACCTTGGAAGCCACCTCGAGGGTATTGTCCAGAATCTCCGGATGGTCCGGAAAAACCGCTTCCATCTCCTCACGGCTCTTGAGATATTCCTGCTGGGTATAATGCAGACGGGTAGGGTCCTCCACCAAGGAATTTGTCGTAATACATATCAGACGATCGTGCACAGGCCCGTCCTCACGACGGAGAAAATGCACGTCGTTGGTAGCTATGACCTTGACATTCATCTCTTCGGCCAATTCAAACACCTTCTCGCAGACCAGTTTCTGGCTGTAATACGTATCAAGGCTCAGATTCTTGACCTCCGTCTTATGGAGCATCACCTCCAGATAATAATCCTCTCCGAATACCTTTTTATGCCAATTTATGGCCTCCCTCGCGGCATCAATATCCCCGGAAGTGATGTCCTTTGCGATCTCCCCCGCAAGACAAGCCGAAGAACAGATAAGATTCTCGTGATATTTCTCTATGACCTCGTGACTAACCCTCGGCTTATAATAAAACCCCTCCACGTGAGCGGTGGACACTATCTTCATAAGGTTCTTATAGCCTTCGTAGTTTTTCGCCAGAAGGATGAGATGGTAATACCCCGCCTTTCTCTCCTTATGGTCGAAATGACGTGTCACGTAGACCTCGCAGCCTACGATAGGCTTGACGATATACGACCCGTCCGGATTCTTGTTCGCCTTGTCGTCCGCCACCTTGAAAAATTCCGGCACACCGTACATATTACCGTGGTCAGTAATGGCGACGGCAGGCATACCAAGTTCCCTGGCACGCGCGAAAAGCTTCTTGATGTTCGTCAGACCGTCAAGAATGGAATACTGCGTATGCAGATGGAGATGGACAAATGACGACATACCCGCTCTCTCCTACTGCCAGCCCTGTGCACGTATCGGCATCTCCGCTCCGTCCGGAGTAAGAAGCACCGCCCCGACTTCATTCTGTGCCAGATGGCCTATTATATCAAAAGTCTGAAAATCCGCCCTGAATTTTTCGAGAGACAAGATAGGAACCGTAAAAAGAAGTTTATAGTCATCTCCACCGTTCATAGCGGCGGATATAGGATCCACATTCAATTCTGAACCGAGAGCGAAAGAATTACCCTCGAAAGGTATAGTCTGCGAATAAATCTTCACTCCAAGGCCGCTGTCGCGCGACAGTCTGAGCACGGCATCCGAAAGGCCTTTTGAGACGACATATCCGAAAGAAGGATAAATCTCCGCCTCCTCAAGGTTTTTGACCACATTGGCATCAATCTCGGGACGCAGATATGCCCCCACCAGCATCTTGTACTTTTCAAGCATCTCGGATTTGACCGCCCCGTTCTCAAAATGCTTCTTCTCGCTTTCAAGAAGGCTTTGGCCCAGGAAAGCGGCTCCCAGAGCCCCCGACACGCAGATCAAATCCTTACTGTGCGCCACGCTTCTTCTTTTATGGATAAGCTCGAATGTCTCCCCCGAAGCGGACACCGATATGCAAAGTCCGTTCTTTGAAGGCTGTATGTCCAGACCAAGGCTTTGATAACCGAATTCCTTGGCCGCAGCGACCACGCCCTTCCAGAGTTCACTTATCTGCTCATAGTCAAGCTTGGCCGATACTCCAAGTGAGACACTCAACACCGCCGGATGCGCCATCCTGGCCAACAGTTCCGCACTGCAGGCCAATGCGCACTTGTATCCCAAGTGCTTCAGCGGGAAATACACCAAATCGAAGTCTATCCCTTCCAGAAAAGTCTTCTGTGCGTGTGTGATGCAGGAACGGGTCCTGGCCTTGAAGCTGACAGGCTCCTCAAAAGGCTTGAAGCCGCTTCCTTCATAAAGCAGCCTTATAGCCTCCTGTTTGCCGAGCGAGGAAAAAGTCTGTGCGGATGATGACATTAAAGCTTACGTAATAAAAGATTCATATTGACCTTCTCGTCTATGATGGAACGGAGTTTCTCGATAGGAACTCTCTCCTGCTGCATAGTGTCACGATCACGCAGCGTCACGCAATGGTCGTTGAGCGACTCGTGATCAACCGTGATACAGAACGGTGTACCTATGGCATCCTGACGACGGTAACGCTTTCCTATTGAATCCTTCTCTTCGTATTGGCAGTTGAAGTCATACTTGAGGTCGTCCATTATCTGCTGTGCGAGCTCAGGAAGGCCGTCTTTCTTGACAAGCGGAAGAACCGCTGCCTTGACAGGAGCAAGTGCTGCAGGAAGTGAAAGCACCACCCTCTTCTCCCCGTTGTCGAGAGTCTCCTCCTTGAAAGAGTGGCTCAGGACGGCAAGCACCATACGATCCACGCCGATTGAGGTCTCCACTACGTATGGAGTATAGTTCTCATTCGTGTCAGGATCGAAATACTGAATCTTCTTTCCCGAGAATTTCTGATGATTGCCAAGGTCGAAATTGGTACGGCTGTGTATTCCTTCAAGCTCCTTGAAGCCGAACGGGAAATTGAACTCTATATCTGTGGCCGCATTGGCATAATGCGCCAGTTTCTCGTGATCGTGGAAACGGTAGTTCTCGGCACCCATTCCGAGATTGACGTGCCATTTCATACGGTTCTCCTTCCACTTCGCGAACCAGTCGAGCTCGGTGCCCGGCTTGATGAAAAACTGCATTTCCATCTGTTCGAACTCCCTCATACGGAAGATGAACTGACGTGCGACGATCTCGTTTCTGAACGCCTTGCCTATCTGCGCTATTCCGAAAGGAATCTTCATACGGCCCGTCTTCTGCACGTTAAGATAATTGACGAAAATACCCTGGGCAGTCTCCGGACGGAGGTAGATGATGTTGTTGCTGTCAGCAGTGCTTCCCATATTGGTCTTGAACATCAGGTTGAACTGACGCACCTCGGTCCAATTGGCCGTGCCGCTTATAGGGCATACGATGCCGCAGTCTATGATGATCTGCCTGTATTCCTGGAGGTCATTGGCATTCTCGGCATTCACATAACGCTCGTGCACCTCGTCGTACTTCTTCTGCTCGCGGAGCACGTTCGGGTTGGTGGCGCGGAACTGAGCCTCGTCGAAAGAGTCGCCGAATTTCTTGCGGCCCTTTTCCACCTCCTTGTTTATCTTCTCCTCTATCTTGCCCAGATAATCCTCTATGAGGACATCGGCGCGGTAACGCTTCTTGGAGTCCTTGTTGTCGATGAGAGGGTCGTTGAACGCGCTCACGTGTCCGGAGGCCTCCCATATGCGCGGGTGCATAAAGATGCAGGAATCTATCCCCACGATATTCTCGTTAAGGCGTGTCATCGCCTTCCACCAATATTGCTTGATATTATTCTTCAACTCCACTCCCATCTGGCCGTAATCATATACGGCTGCGAGTCCATCATAAATCTCACTTGAAGGGAAAATAAAACCGTACTCTTTGCAATGAGCGACAAGTACTTTGAACAATTCGTCCTGGGTCATATCTGTTTGTTTTTTACGGCTGCAAATTTAATCATTTTGAAGATATAATCACAACCTGAAAGAATCTTCTAAAAAAGCGTGGGCTCAAGTTCCTTGGGATGAAAACTTCTCCTGTGGAAAGGGGTGTATCCCCACTTTTTTATGGCCTCAATATGCTCGCGTGTAGGATATCCCATATTCCTTTCCCACCCGTACTGCGGATACTGCGCCGCTATCTCCCGCATCCTGTCGTCCCTGTACGTCTTGGCCAATACGGAAGCCGCCGCTATGCTTGTATATGTAGCATCTCCGTGCACCACCGTCTCATAAGGAATGCCGTCTATGGGCTTGAACCTGTTGCCGTCCACCAGAATGAATTCCGGTCTTGACGCCAATTTCCTGATGGCCCTGTGCATCCCCTCCACTGACGCCCACAGGATATTCAGCTCATCTATCTCACCGGCGCTCACCTCCACCACCGCCCACGCGATGGCCTCTTTCTCGATGATGCCGCGAAGAAGTTCCCTGTCCCTTGCGCTCATCTTCTTGGAGTCATTGAGCCGTGGGTGATAAAAATCCTTAGGCATAATCACGGCCGCGGCAAAAACCGGCCCTGCGAGAGGACCTCTTCCGGCCTCGTCACAACCTGCCTCCACCAGGTCTGAATGCATATATTGTTTCAACTCGGGCATAGGAAAGCAAATTTACAAAAAAAGGAGGGAATGGTTTCATCCCATCCCTCCTTTCTGATATTACGGATACGGTTTATTCGTCCTCGGTATCCTGAGCTGCGTACTCGGCGAGAAGCTTGGTCTGGACATCTCCCGGAACCGGCTGATAGTCTGCAAACTCCATCGTAAAAGTAGCCGAACCTGATGTAAGCGAACTCAGCACCGTAGAGTAGCGATACAGCTCTGCGAGTGGAACTCTGGCCTTAAGTACTGAGAATCCCTTGTCAGTCCCCAGGTCTCCGAGAATGCCTCGTCTGTTCTGAAGATCGGACATTACGGCTCCCTGATATTCACCCGGAGTCATTATCTCCACATTATAGATAGGTTCCAGAATCTTAGGGCCCGCATTACGGAACGCTTCCTTGAAGGCGTTGCGGCCTGCGATGATGAAGGCGATTTCCTTTGAATCCACCGGATGCATCTTGCCGTCATACACGAAGACGCGGATATCACGGGCGTAAGATCCTGTAAGAGGGCCTTCGACCATCTTGTCCTTGATACCCTTGAGGATGGCAGGCATAAAGCCGAGATCAATGGCGCCGCCTACAACACAGTTGTAAAATTCAAGTTTTCCGCCCCAGTCAAGATCGACCACTTCGGAGGTCTTGACGTTGAGCTGAGTCTCCTTGCCGTCTATGTTGAACTTGGTCTTGAGCTCGCCCTCGGCAGGACATACGAGAAGATGGACTTCACCGAATTGGCCCGCACCGCCGGACTGCTTCTTATGACGATACTGCGCATTTGCAGTCTTGGTGATGGTCTCGCGATATGGAACCTTAGGTGCGAAAAGCTCGACTTCGATGCCGAACTCGTTGTTGATGCGCCATTTGACCATATTGATATGCTGCTCACCGTTACCGCTGAGGATGGTCTGGCGAAGCTCCTTGGAGTATTCGACAACCACCGTAGGATCCTGATTGGAGATCTTCTTGAGAGCGTCTCCGAGCTTCTGGTCGTCCTGCTGAACCTTGGCTTTGATGGCACAGCGATATTTAGGGGCAGGGAAGACTATCTTGTCATAGCTGATGCCCGCACCCGGTGCGCAGAATGTGGTATTGGCCTTACCGTTCTTGAGTTTGACGGCACAGCCGAAGTCTCCGGCGCGAAGGTTCTGAACGCTCTCCCTCTTGCTGCCGGCCACCGCGTAGATGGTCGAGAACTTCTCCCTGTTCTGAGTCTTAGGGTCCTCATATTCCGAACCGGCGCTCACCACTCCGGACATCACCTTGAAATACGACACTTCGCCCACGTGCGGCTCCACGTCGTTCTGATATATGAATAAAGATGCAGGTGCGTTTTCGTCCACATCCGGAGCCACGGACACGTTCTTGGTGAACTCGAGCAGACGTTTTACTCCTATATCTTTCTTTGCACTCACGCACATTATAGGGAACACTTCCCTGTTCTTTATACCCACTGCCAATCCGGCGCGGATCTCGTCCTCCGTAAGTGATCCCACCTCGAAGAATTTCTCCATAAGGGTATCGTCGAACTCGGCAGCCTTTTCGATAAGCTCCTGTCTTCTGAGCTCGGCTTCGTCCTTGAATTCTGCAGGTATCTCCAGGTCTTCCCTGGTACCGTTTTCGTCTTTGAAATGGTAATATTTCATAGTAAGCACGTCGACGAATCCGTCGAAACCCGCACCTACCTTCGTAGGGAACTGAATAGGAATAATCTTATTCTTCCCAAGTTCTTCCTTGATGGAAGCAAATGCCATATCCCAATCCGCCTTGTCACCGTCGAGCTGATTGACGGCGATAACCAGCGGAATGTCATATTTATCCGCATAACGGAGCAGCCCTCTGGTCCCCACCTCGACGCCCTGCTGAGCGTTGATGACCAGAATACCATTCTCACATACCTTGAATGCGGCAACTGCACCGCCTATGAAATCATCTGAACCAGGAGCATCTATGATATTGATCTTCTTGTTCATAAACTCTGCATAAAGCGGAGTCGCATAAATGGACCTCTGATTAAGCTTTTCAAGTTCGCTGTTATCTGAAACGGTGTTCTTGTCCTCTACGGTTCCACGTCTGTCGATAACTTTTCCCTCGAAAAGCATTGCCTCAGATAACGTGGTCTTGCCTGACTTTGTCGCGCCCAGGAGTACCACGTTTCTAATGTCATTTTTAGAATACTCTTTCATTTTTTATTAGTTTTATGTGTGTTGGTTTTACAAATCTAAACTTTTTTAATATCAATTCCAATTCCCTCCGCCGCTTTTTGATTTCTCGCAGATTATAAAAAAATCCCCGGACTACTGCAGCAGCGGTCCGGAGACTTGACATATCTGGGCTTCATCATCCTTTCGAGGAGATAAGGTCGTCGTAATCGGCCATTGAACGTGAGATGACTTCGCGGGCCACCTGCGAGCCGTATATGCTGATGAACTTCATTCTCTGGGTATTGTCTCCAGGGATGTCCTTATAGGTTGTGAAATAATGGATAAGGCGCCTGGTGATATCTTTGGGAAGTTCGTCAATGTCCTGCAAGTGACCATATACGGCATCGTTTTTCAGAACCGCGATAATCTTGTCATCAGCCTGATCATTATCCAGAAGACGCAGTCCGCCGATAGGACGGGCTCTTACTATAATGTCCCCGTGCGTCACGTCCTTCTCTGTCAGCACACAGATGTCCAAAGGGTCACCGTCGCCTTCTATGTCGTATCTTGCAAGCGCTTTGTTAGTCAGTTCGGCCATCCTTGCCGAACAATACGTCTTCGGAAGGAACCCGTACAGAGACGGAACTATATTGGAGAATTTCTGCGGACGGTCGAGCGAAAGATATCCGGACTCTTTGTCCACTTCATATTTTACAGTGTCTGTAGGGACTATCTCTATAAAGGCTCTAACCTCCTGCGGCGCATCTTTTCCCAAATCTATCCCGTGCCAAGGATGTGCTTTGTGCAAATTGTGTGTGTTCATAGTGTGGGTTTTTTCGAAATGCAAATGTAGCAAATTGATATGATACTCTGCACAAAAAACGCCACTACACCTCCACTACACAAACATAGAATCCAGGTCCCTCGAAACCTGATAGAGGCCAGCCCGTATCCTGTCCTCCTGAACTTTTCTGGGCCTCGTTCCGTGAACATAAGTCCAAAGTTGTTTTTGGGAGATTCCCGTAACCTTTTCAAGAGTAGCCAGAGAAAACCACCCTTTATTCAGATAAAACTTCATAATACTGAGCGAATCTATCGTATACACCACCTCAAAATCTTCATCCAGAAAAGAAGGATACTTGAATCCCTCTTCTCCGGCCATTTTCTTATACCGGGTCATCTGCTGCATCATATCTTCCTTTGCTTTGTCAATGGTGTCGCCCATCCCGGAAAAGATTTCATCCTTGCAATAAACGGAATATGTCCCGTCACTTGCCCTTTCAATAATAGCCGCAATCTGTTTCATATCATTTAAGCCCCATATTCTTAGTTATTTTTCTGACCAACCCGGTTCCCATTTCTTTTGAGCCGTGGTATGGAACCGGATATGTCATAGCTCCCTTCTTATAAATCACGTGACTTCCGGATTTTCTTAAATACGTCCAGCCATTCCGCTCTATAAGTTTATGAAAATCGTCTGATTTCATAAGGCCTTGCAAAGATAGTAATATTTCTACTTTAATGAATAAAAACCAATAGAAATTTGGCTATTCCGGCGGTTTTATTCCAGTTCAAACTTGATAATGACGTCGCCGAAGCGTCCCGTGACTATGTCTTCACTCTGGAAAAATGAAGCGGAGAGTTGTCCGCGCCACACTATGTCGTCATTCTCCTTATACGGCAAGTCTACGTCGAAACCGTAACTCTTGGACTTTATCTTAACCGTGGCGGAACACTTCCACGAAGTCTGCGTACCGCCGTCATCCTCAGTCACCAAGAAAGCCAGATTCTCGAGCTGATTGGTGAAATTGGTCATAATGATGGCGTCATACTGCCTCTCCACGTTAAGATATTTGCGCTTTACGGCGACCATAAAATCCGTCACGCTCGGAGAGTAAAGCTTCAGCTCCGCCTCTGTGGACGCTGTGAACCCGTTGACGCTTCCGCATTTGATGAAGAACTCCGAGCCTCCCTGAAACCACGAATCATAATTGCGCAGCATCGTGAAACTCTTCATTTTCAATACCCTATATGTCCCCTTCAGGCTAACCGCTTCTTCGGAGCCGCACGCAGTCGCCATCTGCGGAGTGAACAGCGGAAGAGGATTGGCAGAGGCATCGTCATTGCGGTTTATCACCCATACAGGATTCTCCATCGCCACTCTCTCATCCACAAACACCTCGTCCACAACCATCTCCCCGTTCTCGTCCTTGCGGAGCCTGTACCCCTGATTATAATTGGATCCGTATCCAGGATCGAAAGTGATTATTGGAAGAGTTTCCGCATCCCACTCCTCAGAATACGGCCAATAAATCTGCAGGTCGGACTTTTCCAGTTCCTCCAGAAATTCCTGAGCGGTGAACGGAGCCGCCTTTGTCTGTTCGTTCTCGGCAAGATACTCTCTCAGAAGCGTTCTCAAAGGCCTGTCATACACTTTTCCGGACTTCGTCCCCTGCTCTCCGACCCCGCTTCCGGGGGCGGAAAAAAGCTGGGACATAGTGTATTCCTCATCGTAACCGTTTTCGCTGGAACTGCATACGGCCTCGTGCACCTCATTCATCTGAGATGACCCGATAGGAAGAGCAGCGAAAACACGGGCCACGCGATCCAGGCCGAAACGGAATGTTTGCGAAGCATTATCTGAATCGTCAGCAAGCAAGTAATCAGAATGTGACCCGGTTTTGCTGCAAGATTGAAGGATAACAAGCAAGAAAAAGAGTATCCTTCCGAAGTGTTTCATAGTTTTCATATTAAACAATTAAAATCTGCTTTCGCAAAGTGACACAAAAAAATCCGTGTATAAAAGTGTACACACGGATAAATCAAATCACACTGACTTTCAGTTAATTATATCTATCTTCGGAACGAGACAAATCTCATTTTCCCGGCTAAATCCGCCGCCTCCTCCACGCCTTCAATGCCCTCTCTTGCGAAAACCGCCGCCGTCCGGGAGCAGAGAAGATCGTTACACTCCACTATCCCCCGTCCCGTTTCACACAGCAAGTCCGCCACTCCGCGAGCTATGGCGCGATAAAAGACAAGAGGGTCTTCATCTGGCACGAACAAGGCCAGAGACGGCTCATAGTCAAGCACATTCTTGCGCATAAAGGCTTTTTCACTCTCCTTTATATATGGAGGATTGCTCACTATCATATCGTACCGCCCGAGCGTCCGCAGGAATTCCGGGTCAAGCACGTCTCCCTCAATAAATCGCGGCCTGTTACAAACGGCCTGCCCATCGAATTGGCTTTCAGCCACTTTCAGGGCTTCACTGCTTATGTCCACCGCATCCACGATCCACTGCGGTCTCTCCAATGCCAGGCTCCACGCGATGGCCCCGCTCCCCGTACAGAGATCAAGCACCCTGGCAGACGACGAAGGCAACAGTCCAAGAGCCTTTTCCACCAGAAGCTCCGTCTCCGGCCTGGGAATAAGAACCGCAGGAGATACCTTGAAAGTCCGTCCGTAAAACCGGGCTTCACCCAGGACATATTGAAGAGGCTCGCCTTCCAGCAACCTGTCCACATCAGAGGCAAAAGCGCTCTCGTCCACATCCTCCTCCCCTTTGATCACCTGTTGCCAGGAAGACAGACCCAATCTGCTCTCCAGATATATGGAGATGATATTGCGAGCCTCCTTCTCGGGATAAATCTCTGACAGAACGGAAGTAGTCTTCTTTATGAACTCACTTAACTTCACTTGCCTGACGCGAAGATGTTGCCGCCGAAATCAACCACCTTGAATGACTCCTCGCGGGCTCTCTCGAATGAACGGTTGATGAGAGTGTCTATCACATTCGAAAACTCTATGCCAGTATAATCCCAGAGATATGAGGAAAGCGAACCCGGGATGGTATTTATCTCATTGACATACACGCGCGAATCATCCAGATCTATCATTAGGTCCACTCTCGAAAGTCCCTCACAGCCGAGTGTCTTGAAAGTCCTTATGGCATAATCCTTTACAAGAGCCGTGACGTCGTCCGGAATGCGTGCTGGAAGTTCACGTTTGAGCGAGCTCATACCTTTGCTGCCAAGTTTGCCGCCTACAGCCATCTTTCCCGCGCACTTCGCTCCTTTGGATCCGCCCTTGCTTCCGCCGCTCTGGTATTTGTCCGAATAACTGAGGATCTCTCCGCTTCTAAGCGGCACTTCGCACTCGGAAGCACGGCAGTTATAGTAGTCTCCCATCACGGAGCAGTTAACTTCTTTGAGATGAGAAAGCATTCTCTCCACTATGATACGAGTCGTGAACTGAGCCGCGTTATCTATGGCATCCACGAGTTCGCTTTCGTTATGCGCAGGAGATATGCCCACGCTCGAACCCGAATTGGCAGGCTTCACTATCACCGGATAAGAGAGCGATTTTTCTATCTTCTCCACCACCTCTTTATGGCTGTGATCCCACTCCTTGTCGGTAAACCACACAAAATCAACCACAGAGATACCGCTGTCGCGAAGAATCTGCTTCATAGCTATCTTGTCCATCCCATTGGCCGAGGCGAAAGTGTTGCAGCCGACATAAGGTATGCCAATCACCTCAAGTACACCCTGCAGAGTGCCGTCCTCACAATTGGTTCCGTGAAGAGTGGGGAGAATGGTGTCTATCCTGGCTACCACCTTTTCGCGTGAGAAAAGACCGGAATTGGAATACAAGTTCCTGTCACCATAGACGGATTTGAAATACACTTCCGTACAGTCTTTCAGAAGGGACGGCATATCGCGGTAACGTCCGAGATCCAGAAGAGCCTTGCCCGTATACCATTTGCCCGTCTTGGCTATATAAATAGGTACTATCTCATATTTGTCCTTGTTTATGGACTCTATGACCTGCGATGCGGTGACGACCGAAATCTCATTTTCAACTGAACGTCCTCCAAAGAGAACACCTACTGTGATTTTCATATATTAATTATTTACTATTCAAACATATCCGGCAGATCGTTCTCATATAGGACAACCGAGCCGGGAGTAAAATATTTTCCGGCCGATGCCAATGCCTCCTTCAGCGTGTCCGCGCATATTATCCTATCTTCCGACATCCCGGAGTCAAGCGCCCCCTGAAGTATGGCCTGCCTGTTTATCTTATTTACTATCACCAGGATATCCGCGCCTTTCGATGCCAATTCCCCAAGCCTGCGGCATTCCTTGCTCTGCGAGGGCCCCATCTCCACAAATCCCGGCGTGATGATGATCTTGTTCGCGCCTTCCTTAACCTTCATCGAACGGAGAACGGAAATGGCCATCGCGGCACCTTGCGGATTGGAATTATATGCATCGTCCAGAACAGTCAGGGATCCCTTACGACTTATGCTCAAGCGGTGCTCTACACTCTGTATCTTTGAAACAGCCTTACTGCGGCTCTGCGCATCCACCCCGAGATACTCCGCCACCATAAGCGCGGCGCAGAGATTAAGGATATTGCTTTCACCCAAAAGACGGCTCTGATAATGTTCAGTGGCCGATTTGGTAGTAAAATCGAACTCCATTCCGGAATCCGTGTACTCTATCCCGTGGGCTCGGGCCGTACAGCGGTGCGCATCGATCCCGTAATAATCCACCTTGCAGTGCGCCGGGATTCCCGCATAGGAAGCTATTCCCGGAGATTCCGCGTTCACCACGGCATAACCATCTTCGGGAAGGGCCTCGACAAGTTCAAATTTGGTCTTCTGTATGTTTTCCAGACTGCCGAAGGTCTCAAGATGCATTTCCCCCACGGCGGTGACTATCCCCACCGTCGGGTGAACCAGATCGCAGATCTGTTTGATGTCGCCTCTCTGCTTGGCCCCCATCTCCACGATAAGCACCTGATGGAAAGGCTCCAGATGTTCCCTTATGGTACGGACCACGCCCAACAGCGTATTATAATTGCCCGGAGTCATAAGGACATTATATTTCTCACTTAAAATCCTGTACAGATAATTCTTGGTGCTTGTCTTTCCGAAACTTCCCGTCACACCTATCACTATAAGGTCTGAGTGTTCGCGTAAGATGCGCTGAGCATCTTGATAGTACCATTTCGAAATGGACTGCTCAAGCGGAGCGCAGAGAAGATTGGCAAAAAGCATCACGAAAGGCGTGAGGAAGGCCATTACGACCGCAGACCAGACAGAAAAAATGCATCCAAGGATGAAAAGAGTCTCCGCCATAGCCAACAGACGCTGCATCCTCTTGGTGAAAACGAACTTAACCTTCGACTGACGGAAAAGATGGGGAAGAGGATTGGCCTTCAACCACCTGAGGAACCTGTCAGGCTTATAGGAATTCTGCTGAAACATATCCATATAGTATTGCAGCAGAAGAATATATACAATCGCGGAAAGTATATATATGACTATTTTCAAAACCAAATGCATCTACTTTAAAAATCTTTGAATCATCAGACGGAAAAGCGCCGGGTCTTCCAGAAACGAAAAATGACCTCCTCCCTTCACCGTCACAAGACCCGCATCAGGAATCAGCTTCTCCATCAAGACAGCATCCCGCAGAGGGGTCGCCGTATCATTCTCTCCCCAGAAAAGAAGCACCGGAGCCTTGATCTTTGGAAGACAGTCCCGAAGATCCTGCGAGACCACACGGGAAAGCACGGCCTTCATCCTTTCAGATGCATCATTATAATCGGCCGAACCGCGCGAAGCACGCATTTTTCTGAATCTCTCCTCGTCCTTGCAGACATTCAGCAGCCACCATTTGCCAATCTTATATGCTCCCAACTTCAGATGGTATTTCAAGCTTCTCCGAGGTTTTATCCCCGCAGCATCGACGAAAATCATCCTCTCCACATCATTTCTGGAGGCGAAAAGGATAGACACTCTGCCTCCGAAAGAATGACATACTATACTGGGGCGGCTGATGCCAATCCAAGAGCAAAATGCTTCAAGCATCCGCGTGTATTCCTGCACGCCCCAGACTGAATCCGGTTCATCGGAAAGACCGAATCCCGGGAAATCGAGAGCTATGACCTTATGTGCGATGGCGAAATCCGGAATAAAGGCCGAAAAAATCTCGTGGGTGCACCCCCAGCCGTGAAGAAGCAGAAGGGGCTTCCCCTCTCCGGTTTCTTCATAATAGACCTTTACTCCGTTATAATCGAAAAACATCTCTAATTAAAGAAATCCTGCTCGCTGTCATCCTGCGTACCGAAGAATTCCGCGGCATTCTCTTCAGTCTCAATATCTCCACCTGTACAGCTCAGATCGAGATTCATACCTACCGGCGCATCGAAGGTATCCAGTTCACTTATATCCAGATACGGGTCGGCCAGACACTTGGCCATAAAGATACCCCACACAGGAAGAGCCATATTCGAGCCGCTTCCCTGAGCCAAGTCCTTGAAATGCACCATTCTGTCCTCTCCTCCTACCCAGACTCCGGCCGTAATCTTGGGAGTATAGCCTATGAACCAGCCGTCGGAGTTATCATTGGTGGTACCCGTCTTCCCGGCGATTTCCCCCTTCAATTTATACCTTCCCCTAAGACGTATTCCAGTTCCGTGGTCGATTACGCCCTCCATCAGGTTGACCATAAGATAAGCCGTACGGTCGCTTATCGCCTCAGTCTTCCTGTTGGTGAATTCCGTGATGAGGTTACCGTCGCTGTCTTCTATCCTGGTGACAAAAAGCGGAGACGAATAAACACCCTTGGACGGGAAAGTGTTGAACGCCGACACCATCTCGCAGAGCGTCAAATCTGCCGGACCTACACAAAGAGAATAAACCTCGTCTATATGGCTCGTGACGCCCATCTTTCGCATCATCTTGGCCATCGCGGACGGTCCGAACTGCTTCATAAGATAAGCGGATATGTTGTTCGAACTATGCGTCAAGCCCCATTTGAGAGTCACGGTCTTTCCAATGTAATCCGCCCTGTCCGTACTTCTCGGCGTCCAGGTCTCTCCGTTGACCTTGAATGTCTGCGGCATATTCACCACCTTGTCACAAGGGGTCATACCCTCCTGCATAGCAAGCGTATAGAGGAAAGGCTTGACGGTACTTCCGACCTGACGTTTGCCCTGACGGACATTGTCATACTTGAAATACCTGTACGAAGGTCCGCCGACATAAGCCCGCACTTCTCCCGTTCCCGGCTCTATTGCCATAAACGACGCCCTGAGTATGGATTTGCAATACTTGATGGAATCGTCAGGGGTCATCACAGTATCCACATAACCCTTTTCATTCCAAGCGAATATCCTCATCTTCACCGGCTTTTTGAACTGCGATAGAATCTCCTTTTCCGAAAGTCCTTCCTTACGTCCCACACGATACCTTTCGCTCCATCTGCGAGCCTGTTTCATTATGGTATTATATGTGGACGTGTCTATGTCGTTAGGATATGGCGGACGTCTGCGATAGCGCATCTCCTTGTTGAATTGAGGCTGAAGGTTTTTGGAAAGCTGCTCCTGAACGGCCTCTTCCGCATATTGCTGCATTCTGGAATTGATGGTGACATATATGCGCAGGCCGTCGCGGTCAAGATTGTATCTTTCACCATTGGCCTTCGTATGCTTGTTCAACCACCCGAAAAGAGGGTCCTGATTCCATCTTACGGTATCCGCAACATATTCATCCTCATAGAGATATTGGTTTCTCTTAGGTTTCGAAGCACTCATCTCGCGACGTATCATATCCCTGAAATACGGAGCGAGCCCGGAGTTGTGATCCTGTATGTTGTAGTTGAGCTCTATAGGGCTGTTCTGGGCCAATACCTTATCGGCCGATGATATATACCCGGCCTTCTCCATCTGCGATATGACAAAATCGCGTCTTGTCTTGGCCGCTTCAGGATTAAGCGTAGGATTGTAGCGGGTAGGCTTGTTCACCGCCCCTACCAGCATAGCGGCCTCCTGGATATTCAGCTCCGAAGGCTCCTTGCCGAAGAAGGTCTCGCTTGCCGACTTTATTCCATAAGCTCCGCTGCCATAGAAGATGGAATTGAGGTACATAGCCACGATCTCGTCCTTCGTATAGTTTCTTTCGAGCTTGACGGCGGTGACCCATTCCTTGAGTTTTATCCACAGCAACGATACGTACTTGGCTCCCGGGAACCCGGAAAAAGACTCCTCGCGGGGATAAAGCGTCTTGGCGAGCTGCTGGGTTATGGTACTGCCCCCTCCCTGGCTTGAGTCCCTCATCAGGAAGGTCTTGACAAGAACTCGCCCCAGACTCTTGAAGTCTATCCCGCTATGTTCGTAAAACCTCACGTCTTCCGTAGCGACAGCGGCATTGATTACATTCGGCGAGATGTCCTCATAAGCCACGTATGTTCTGTTCTCTATATGAAACGTGCTGATTACCACGCCGTCGGAAGAGATGAGGCGTGTCGCCAGGTTATTGTTAGGATGCTCCAGCTCCGAAAATGACGGAATCTGTGCAAAATGCGCCACACAAAATACGAGAGTGAAAATCGCCACGAAAGGCAATGTCACCAATATCCAAAACCAAACGACTATCCTTCTGCGCGTACGCTGCTTCATAACTTATAATCCATAACCTAAATCGGGGCAAAAATACTTAAATAATTTTGAAAAATCCTTTATTTGTGAAATCTTTGCAGTATGAATTTAGTAATTGTCGAGTCCCCGCATAAGGCGGCCACCATACAGAAGTTTCTGGGAGATGACTACAAGGTTGTATCTTCAAAAGGTCACATCAGGGATCTTCAGGAAAACGACCTCAGCGTCGATATAGAAAATGGTTTCGTTCCCAAATACATAATCCCGTCTGACAAGAAAAAGACCGTGAGTGAGCTGAAGGCTCTTTCCGAAAAAGCCGATATGGTCTATCTCGCATCCGATGAGGACCGTGAAGGAGAAGCCATAGCATGGCATCTGCAGCAGACGCTTGGCCTGGATCCGAAGAAGACTCAGCGCATCACCTTTCACGAGATCACGAAAAACGCCATTCTGGAAGCGCTCAAGCATCCGAGAACCGTGGATATGAATCTCGTGGACGCCCAGCAGGCCCGACGGATTCTGGACAGGCTCGTGGGATATGAACTTTCCCCCGTGCTCTGGAGAAAAATCAAACGCGGACTTTCGGCAGGACGAGTGCAGAGCGTGGCTTTAAGACTGGTCACCGACAAAGAAAGAGAAGTTCTCAACTTTAAACCGCAGCCGTACTACAAGGTGGAGGCCGTCTTCCAGGCAGGAAAAAGCAAAATAAAAGGAACCCTCGAAGAAAAATTCTCAAGCGGACAGGATGCGGAGAAATTCCTTCAGGACAGCATAGGCGCCACTTATACCATAACTTCTGCCGACAAGAAAGAAGGCAGCAGATTCCCGGCGGCGCCGTTCACCACCTCCACCCTGCAACAGGAAGCCGGACGAAAACTCAAATTTTCCGTCAGCCAGACGATGAGAATAGCCCAATCTCTTTATGAGCACGGACTTATCACCTATATGCGAACAGACTCCACTCTGCTTTCGAATCTCGCCCTTTCCTGCGCCAAGAAATATATCAACGACAATTTCGGAGAACAATATTCCCATACACGCCAATTCAAAACCCACACGAAAGGCGCACAGGAGGCACACGAAGCCATCAGGCCTACTTATATAGAAAATTCCGAGATAGAGGGAACACCTCAGGAGAAAAAACTCTATAACCTTATCTGGAGAAGAACCCTCGCAAGCCAGATGGCAGAAGCCAAGCTTCTCAACACCAACATAAAAGTAGGACTGGACAAGAGAAGCGAGCACTACTGCATCCAATCCAGCGAAGTGCTTTTCGACGGATTCCTCAAACTCTATATGGAAAGCTTCGACGATGACGGAGGGGAAGACGACGATTCTCCGCGCATCCTTCCACCACTGAACATAGGAGACACTCTTATTGCCAATAAGATAGAAGCCAATTGCAAATTCACCCAGGCTCCATACAGATACTCGGAGCCTTCACTTGTCAAAAAGCTTGAGGAGTTGGGAATCGGCCGTCCTTCGACTTATGCTCCTACTATCAGTACCCTGACTACAGGTAGAGGATATCTGGTGAAAGGCGACAAAGAAGGAACTGAAAAGACGGTCACAGACTACACCCTTAAAGACGACGTGGTGACAAGCTGTCAGAAAACGGAAAAGTTGGGCGCGGAAAAGGGAAAACTCCTGCCTACAGACATAGGAATGGCCGTAAGTGATTATCTGGTAGATAATTTCTCGGATATTCTGGATTACGGTTTCACGGCGGGGATAGAATCCGATTTCGACAAGATCGCCGAAGGCAAAACGGATTGGCATAAATGTATGCAGACATTCTACCCACCTTTCCACACCGAAGTGGACAAGGCCCTCAGCAACAAGGATTACAGAAAAGTGGAGAGGGAGATAGGCGTAGACCCGACGGACGGAAAAAAGATAGTGGCCAAACTCGGACAGTTCGGACCTTATGTGCAGAAGGGGGATGACAGCGATAAAATCTGCGCAAGCCTCTCAGACGGGCAGTTGATAGAAAGCATCACGCTGGAAGAAGCGCTGAAGCTCTTCTCCTTACCTCGCAAGGCAGGCGCGCTGGAGGGCAAAGACATAATCATCAAAAAAGGAAGGTTCGGAGCATATATCCAGTGGGATTCGCACAACTTCTCGATTCCGAAAGGAACGGACCCTATGAGCATCACTCAGGAGCAGTGCATAGAACTGATAAACAAGACCCCGGCCAAAACTCCTCTGCACCAATGGGGAGAAATCAGCGTGTTGAACGGCCCATACGGACCTTACATCAAGGCCTCAGGAAAGAATTACAAGCTTCCAAAGGGCACGGATGCCGCCGCTCTTACTCAGGAGCAGTGCCAAGAGATAATAAACCACCAGGAACCAACACATAAAACTAAAAAGAAATAACAATGGAGCACTTTAAACTGGATGAGATGGATAGAACTATCCTCTCCGAGCTGATAAACGATGCCCGAAAGCCTTACCTCGAAATAGCCCGTGAATGCGGGGTATCCGGAGCAGCCATACACCAGAGAGTAAAAAGGCTGGAAGAGGCGGGAATCATCTATGGTTCATCGACACTTATCAAACCTTCCTCCATAGGTTACACGATTTGTGCCTTTATGTTCTTGAACCTTACAGAGAACAACAAATACAAAGAAGTGATAGGGGCATTGAAAAAAATCCCCGAGATAGTGGAATGCCATTTCATAACCGGCCGAAGCGCGCTTCTCGTCAAACTTTACTGCCGTGACAACGCACATCTTATGGAAGTGGCCCTGAACACCATCCAGGAGATCCCTTACGTGCAGTCTACAGAAACTATGGTCTCACTCGACGAACCTGTCAAGAGACAGATCTGGGTTCACAAGGCTCAATAAATCTTACTCAGAAACTCCAGATCCTCCGGAGTGGTGATTTTGATATTATACCTCTCGCCTTGAACATAGGTGAGGGGTATTTTATTGTAACTGACCACGGAAGCATCGTCGGTAAAGCTCATCTGATAAGCACTTTCATAGGCTTTTTTAAGTATTTCGGACGGGAATGCCTGCGGGGTCTGCGCACCGAACAGTTTTCCCCGGTCCGGAGCCGCCTCCCCGCTTTCCCGCCATATGCCCTCCCGACCCGAAGGCACCAGAGACTTCAGCGTATCAGTGACCGCCGTGACCGGTATGACACAGTCTCCGCCTTCGGCCATCTCGGCCAATTTATTTATAAGTGAAGTACTTACCATAGGTCTGACTCCGTCGTGAACGAGGACCGTCGCCCCGTCGGGGACTCTTCCGAGAGCGTTCTGAACCGAGTGAAAACGGGTGATCCCCCCGCCTACAATCATCTGCGGATAATCGAAGCCGTAGTCCAGACAGATTTGACGCCAAGTATCAAAATGCTGCTTAGGCAGCACCACGATTATGTTGATCTCCTCCATAGCCTCCACGAACCTTTCCAGAGTCCGCAGAAGTACGGGCTTTCCGGCCAGGGGCAGAAACTGCTTGGGAGTGGAGCTTCCCATCCTGACACCCGAACCTCCGGCTACGAATATGCCGTAAACTTTTTTTTCCATATTGTAATCAATCTGTACAAAAATACTAACAAAAATATTTATTTTTGTGTATACTATTAATTTCACAAAAATGGCTTTCGGATTTCTTAACCAAGAATTAGCAATAGACCTCGGTACGGCCAACACCATCATCTATCAGAATGGTGTCATAGTACTCGATGAACCAAGCATAGTGGCCGTAGACGTGGCTACAGGAAAATGCCTCGCGATAGGAAACGAGGCGAAAAGGATGCACGAACGCATCAACCCCACCATCAAGACCATCAGACCGCTCAAGGACGGCGTCATAGCCGACTTCAATGCGGCGGAGATGATGATACGAGGCTTCATACGTCAGGTAAGCAAGAAGAAAAGCAGCATCTTCACCCCTAATCTCAAAGTCGTGATCGGCATTCCTTCCGGAAGTACCGAAGTGGAGATCCGTGCGGTCAGGGACTCCACGGAACACGCGGGAGGAAGAGATGTCTACCTCATCTACGAACCTATGGCCGCCGCTTTGGGAATTGGCCTGGATGTAGAGGCACCTAAGGGGCATATGGTAGTGGATATAGGCGGAGGCACCACGGAGATAGCCGTCATATCGCTTGGCGGTCTCGTAGAGCAGGACAGCATACGAGTGGCGGGCGACGTATTCACGGCGGACATACAGTATTATCTTCGCCAGCAGCATAATATCAAAGTCGGAGAAGTCACCGCGGAGAGAATCAAATGGGCCGTCGGAGCCGTGCTTACGGAGCTTGACGAGGAACCGGCACCTTTCGTGGTCAACGGACCTAACATTATGACCGCGCATCCGGTGGAGGCTACCATCACATATCAGGAGATCGCGCACTGTCTGGACAAGTCCATCGCCAAAATAGAGACCTCCATTATGCACGTGCTTGAGATGACCCCTCCTGAGCTTTACTCCGACATCATAGAAAACGGGATATACCTCTCCGGCGGAGGTGCGCTTCTGCGCGGCCTTGCAAAAAGGCTTACCGACAAGGTCAACATCAAATTCATCGTAGCTGAGGATCCGCTTCACGCCGTTGCGAGAGGAACCTGCAAAGCAATAAAGAATACGGACAGATACAAATTCCTTATGAGGTAACTGATGAGCAAGCCTCACAAAGCGACATATCGATTATGGACAGCAGCGACTTTCATTCTTCTGGAGGCCGCTGCCATCGCTATCTTGGGGGCTTCTTCCTCATACCGGAGCGTCTGGATAAACAGCTTTTCCTATAAAGTCAAAAGCGGCATCTGGGCAGCGCAGGAAAGGACGCGCATCTACCTCAGACTTGCGGAAAAAAACAGGGAATTAAGCGAAGAGAACGCCAGGCTCTGGAGTGAACTTCAGCGATACCATACGCTCGAACAGAAAGGAGAGATCGATTCTCTGGGGTCGCTCCGAGATAATTTCGAATGCCAATTGGCACAGATAGTCAAGATAAGCACCAACGCCCAGAAGAACTACTTCATCATAAACAAGGGCAGCGCGGACGGAGTATACCCGCATTGCGGAGTGGTGACCGCCAAAGGAATAGTGGGCGTGACGGACATAGTTTCGGAACATATGTCTTACGGGCGCACATTCCAGAATCCCCAGACCACCATAAGCGCCAGACTCGGGCACTCATCCTTCATAGGCACGCTATCGTGGGACGGCATACACAGCGACAGGGCGATTCTTCGGCCAATTCCGCTCCATACCCCCGTCTCGCCTTCTGACACTGTCTGGACGAGCGGCTATTCGGAGCTGTTCCCACCACTTATGCCTCTGGGCACCGTGATAGAGGAAAGATCCATCAACGGAGCATCCAAAGAACTGTCGGTCAAGCTTTTCCAGGACTTGTCATCACTGAATTTCGTTTATGTCCTTAAAGCGGTCAATCACGACGAAATCATAACTCTTGAAGAAAAGGGGGCGCTGCTATGAACAAGAACCTTTCTTACATCTACATCCTGGCCCTCTGCCTTATTCAAGTGTTGATCAACAACTTCTTGAATATTTCACACCTTTTATACATCAGCCTGCTTCCACTGGCGGTTTTTTGTCTTCCGGGCAAACAAGTGAGCATTCCTTCGCTGATTCTCTCCTTCCTGATGGGAATCATCATAGACATCACATCAAGCGGAGCGGTCGGAATCACAAGCTGCGCCCTGCTCCTGTGCGTCTTCCTCAGACCGGCCATTCTGAAATTGGCATATACCGACAGCTTCACTTCTTCAGGCGAAGATTATCTCGAAGAGGAAAGGCTCTCGAGGGAGATGATACTTTCCATAGCCCTGCTCTGTGCCGTTTACTTTCTCGTCTATTGCTGGATAGACAGTGCCGGAACTCTCAAATGGAGCTTCGCCCTTCTGAAATGGCTATATTCATTCCTCTGCAGCACAGTGCTTTGCGTCTTGATTAAAACGGTCATCATAAAGGGGCGCTGAGTATGGATTCTTCTAACAGATACCGCCGTATTCTCATAGGTTTCGCCCTGGTGTTCCTTATCATACTGTCCCGACTTTTCTTCATCCAGGTAATAGACGACAGATACAAGACGGACGCCCTCAACAATTCCATCGTGAAAGAGACCATTCTGGC
The DNA here is from genome assembly GCA_963635625.1 of Treponemataceae bacterium. Lineage (GTDB taxonomy): Bacteria > Bacteroidota > Bacteroidia > Bacteroidales > UBA932 > Cryptobacteroides. Next base: position 39,956 of record CAVHGF010000015.1, read on the forward strand.
ACCCCGAGGCATCATATACGACAGAAACGGGCAGATTCTGGTGGGGAACAAGAGCAGCTATGACGTAATGGTGACTCCGCGCGAAATCAAGGACCTTGACACTCTCGCGCTGTGTTCGCTTCTTGGAATTGAGACGGATTACCTTACGGAAAAGCTTGACTATTACCGTACTTACCGTTCAAGAATAGGATATAAGACACTGGTTTTCCTGCCTGATGTCGACCAGCAGATTTACGCGCATTTCACCGAGATGCAGTATTGGTTCCCGGGCTTCCGCGTGCAGGAAAGGAATTCCAGAGATTACCCTTACAACGCAGGGGGCAACCTGCTCGGATACGTCAGGGAAGTGGACGAGGATTACATCAAAAAACACCCCGAATACAAGAGCGGCGACCGTGCCGGAATCACAGGACTTGAAGCGGTGAGGGAAAAGGACTTGAGGGGAAGGGACGGATACAACATCTACTTGCGCAACTCGCATAACCGCATCCTTACCCGCTATAACAATGGTGAAGATGACCTGCCGGCACAAAAGGGAAAGGATATAACCACCACCATCGATGCCCATCTCCAGCAGTATGGCCAATCCCTGATGCAAAACAAGCGCGGCAGCCTGATCGCCATAGAGCCGTCCACGGGGGAGATTCTCGCTCTGGTTTCCAGCCCGGGAATAGACGTGGCCGACCTTTCCGATATGGGGAACCGTTATACTGAACTGAGCCGGAATCCTGACAAGCCTCTTTTCAACCGTCCCGTGCAGGCCGTTTACCCTCCGGGGTCGGTTTTCAAGCTCGTCAACGGGATGATAGGGCTGCAGGAGGGAGTACTGAACATTCAGGACAGACATCCTTGTGACAGAGGTTATTACTATACGTCTTCACGTAAACTGGGCTGCCATCAGCACCGTTCGCCCATAAATTTCACGGATGCCGTGATGATGTCGTGCAACGCCTATTTCTGCTATGTCTTCAAGGACATCCTGGAGAACCCGAAGTACGGTTCCGTAAGCGAGGCGTTCGACAAATGGAGAGAGTATGTGCTGAGTTTCGGTCTGGGAGAGTCCCTGGGCTGCGATATTCCAAACGAAGCATCCGGAACCATACCTAAAGGAGAACTTTACGACAAGTTGTACGGAAAGGGCAGGTGGAAGTTCCCTTCCATCGTCTCGCTGTCCATAGGACAAGGCGAAATAGGGGCCACACCTATTCAGCTTGCCAATCTGTGCGCGGCTATCGCCAACAGGGGCTACTACATCACTCCGCACATAATCAAGGACAACGACCAGATAGAGATAGACGGGAAGTATAAGGAGCGACATTACACGAAGGTGGATTCCGTGTATTTCGAGCGCGCCATCGAAGGGATGTGGAAGGCGGTGAATGCAGGTACCGCAGCGGGCGGCACCGCGGCCCTGGCCGCCATCGAGGGACTCGATGTGTGCGGGAAAACCGGCACAGCCGAGAACCCGCACGGTGCCGACCACTCGGTCTTCATCTGCTTCGCCCCCCGCGAAAACCCGCAGATTGCCGTATTGGCATATATAGAAAACGCCGGATTCGGCGCCCGCTGGGCCTGTCCTATAGCATCCTTGATGATAGAGAATTATCTGAACGGTGAGACGGGCAAATCACGCAAATGGCTGGAGGACTACGTTTTGAACGCGAATCTGATGAATGTGGAAAAATAACTTTGCGATATGTCAAGACAGCATTACAATAGAGGACTGGGGCAGACGATAGATTGGAAAATCATCATCTGCTATCTGCTCCTGGTCTTGATAGGATGGGTGAGCATCTATGCTGCAGGACATTCTGCAGAAGGGTCACTATCCATCCTGGACTTGCAGACCAGAGCCGGAAAACAGCTCGTCTGGATAGGGATTTCCCTGGCTGTCGGACTTGTCATACTATTTGCCATAAAGCCCTATCTGTGGGAAGTGATTTCCACACCGGCATACGTCTTCATCCTTTTGCTTCTGATGTTCACCATAGTGTTCGGAACGGAGATAAACGGATCCAAATCGTGGTTCAAGCTCGGCCCTGTCAGTTTCCAGCCCTGCGAAGTCTCAAAGATCTGCACCTCGCTGGTATTGGCCCATTTCCTTAGAGGACACGGATTCAATTCAGCGCGTCTGCGGGACACATTAACCACGCTTGCCATCGTAGGACTGCCGGCGATACTGATTCTTCTGGAAAAAGAGACCGGGACGGTTCTGATTTATCTGGGATATATATTCGTCCTCTATCGCGAAGGGCTGTCAGGCTGGTGGATAATGCTTCTGATAATGGTGATAAGCCTTTTCATCCTTTCCATAAAATTCCCGGTGTGGATGGCCTTCATCGTTCTGGCATTGCTGATAACCGTCTATTATCTCATTACGCGTAATTCCATCGCCAAGACTTTGAAGGCGAAAAGACAGTTCCGCGCCTTCGTGGTGATGGTTTTCCTCATAGGGACGGCGACGATTCTCTGTTCCGATTTGGCATTCAATCATATACTGCAGCCTCACCAGAAACAGAGAATAGAAGTTCTGCTTGGCATAAAGGAAGACCTTTCAGGAGCCGGATATAATGTCAACCAATCCCTGATAGCCATAGGTTCCGGCGGACTCACGGGAAAAGGTTATCTCGAAGGCACGCAGACCACCTATGGGTTTGTCCCTGAACAGAGTACGGATTTCATCTTCTGCACCATAGGAGAAGAGTTCGGGTTCATAGGATGTTTTGTCCTCATAGTGCTTTTCTCTTACCTGATCTGGCGGATTCTCAAGACGGCGGAAGAGTGCAGAGACCCATTCAACAGGGTGTACGGATACTGCATAGCGTCCTGTTTCTTTATGCACGTGGTGATCAATATCGGTATGACTATCAAGCTGATGCCTGTCATAGGAATCCCTCTTCCACTTATCAGTTACGGCGGTTCATCCCTGCTTTCCTTCACTGTTATGCTTTTTATCTTTTTGGCGCTGGTCAAACACGAAAAAAGATATTTTTAGTATATTTGCAACTCTTTGGATTGCCTTGGTGGTGGAATGGTAGACACGAGGGACTTAAAATCCCTTGGCCAGAAATGGCTGTACGAGTTCGAGTCTCGTCCGAGGCACTGTTACTAAAACAGAATCTCTGATGAAAAAAATCCTTACAGCGATCATATTTTTAATGATCAGTGCCGTGGCGGTTCTCGCCCAAGATGTAATCGGCAAATGGAAGCTTGATGACGGTAGCGCCATCGTGGAAGTCTACAAGGACGGAGACTACTATAACGGGCGTATCGTATGGCTTGCAGAGCCTGATATGCCTGACGGAACTCCTGCAAGAGATATACTTAACCCGGACCAGAATCTTCATTCACGTTATGTCCTGGGGCTTGATATGCTTCATTCCCTTGAAAAGAAGGGCGACAAATACGTAAACGGAAAGATCTATGATCCGGGTAACGGTAAGACTTATTTCTGCTCGATGACAGTTCACGGCGACATCCTTAAAGTCAAAGGATCCCTTGACAAAAAGGGACTTTTCGGCCGCACGATGGACTGGTTCAGAGTAAAAGAGTAAAACTCTATTTCCCCAACAATCCCAAAATCGAAGACACGGTACTTACTGCCGTGCTTACATCCTTGTTGTTTGCCAATGATGACAACGCGTCGCTTGTGCTTCTCGAAGTCTCGTTCTTGGCGGCAGACGAACCACCGATTACCCCGCAAGAAGCCATCGCCACCACTGTGGCGGCAACAGCAAATAATTTAACAACTCTTTTCATATTTAGTAATGATGAAAAAATAAGTTGGTAAAATTTTGTAAAGGATTTTTTTAGATAAATTTGTTTGTGAAGAAGGAGCGTACCGGGGTACGTGACTGATGAACA
>CAVHGF010000016.1:0-43048 GCA_963635625.1 Treponemataceae bacterium
GACTTGCTTTCGGCCTTACAGTCCGAATATATAGGTGTTTCGCACCTGCGAAACCTAAATTATGACATATCTACATTATCCACGGACTTTTGGCATTGAGCCCATTTTCATACTGGTTTGTTAGTAATTATTATGGTTCGCCTTACAATTATTACAAAAACCCGAGAACTTTCTTTCTGATATACCCGGCATCTACTATATAAACGAACGAAAAGGGAAAAATACTTCTCCCGGAAGAGTAATTTGGTAATATCCGCTTATTTCTTCTGATGTGCTGCGAACAAGCGTGCAAATCTTAACAAGGCAAGTTTAGCAAGTAATATAATTTATTATCATTCAGCATTGTACGGCACTTGCGAAACTTAAATTAACAACACAAGCAAACCGCTTAACAGTTTTCTTCAGCCGTTACGCCGTTTCGGTAAACCGGCGTCTTGTCCGGAAAATGGGGCTGTTTCGTGGACAAAATGCTGAAACAACCCCGCTCGTCCGGGAAATGGGGCCTTTTCGTGGACAAAATCACCACTTCTACGAAATCCGAACATTGGCCGGAAAACAGAAGATCACGGATGCGACACAGAACGGTGTGTAGGGCATATTGGTGATCTTCAGGTCGTCATTTCAAAGGACCATAAGAACGGCGATCGGCCTTGTAGGCCACTCAGTGGGCGATTGGCGATCTTCCGATTTTCAGAAAAAGGAGATTTGGCCGGAAAATGGGGCTGTTTCGTGGACAAAATGCTGAAACAACTACGTTCGTCCGGAAAATGGGGCCTTTTCGTGGACAAAATCACCACTTCTACGAAATCCGAACATTGGCCGGAAAACAGAAGATCACGGATGCGACACAGAACGGTGTGTAGGGCATATTGGTGATCTTCAGGTCGTCATTTCAAAGGACCATAAGAACGGCGATCGGCCTTGTAGGCCACTCAGTGGGCGATTGGCGATCTTCCGATTTTCAGAAAAAGGAGATTTGGCCGGAAAATGGGGCTGTTTCGTGGACAAAATGCTGAAACAACTACATTTGTCCGGAAAAACGCACCGGATTTAGGCCGGGACCGGTTTTTGCGGCGCGTGACCGTGTACAGCGAACCGAATACGCGAGTTTTTGCGTACATTTGCAGCTATGAAAAAAACACTGCTACTTGTAACCGCGCTTGCCTTGTCGGCGAGCATCGGACGGGCCGAGACCATCAAGGCCACGAACTCTAAAGTCCAATATATCGGAAGAACCCAGACAGACGAAGCCGCAGGGACGGTCAGCTTCGACTGGAGCGCCACGACCATCAAAATCAGATTCAGCGGCAAAAGCCTTACACTCAAGTGCTCCGACACACACCGCGACTTTTTCAATGTCTGGACAGACAAAGCCCCGTCGGCACAGAAGGACGGAGTCTTCATAGTGGAAAGCGACACTCTTCTCACCCTTTTCAAGGGCAAGAAGGGAGTGCACGAAATAATACTTCAAAAAAGAACCGAAGCCGAGCAGGGGTGCCTCACTGCGTATGAATTCACGACGGACGGAACATTCCTTCAGCCAAGCCCCGCAAAAGACAGGCTGATAGAATTCGTGGGAGACTCCTACACCTGCGGATACGGGACTGAAGCCCCGAGCGCCACATCCCCTTTCCTCGCGGAGGAAGAAAACCCGGCCCTCACCTACGCCGACATCATCGGACGTTACTTTGACGCCGAGACCGTGCATATCTCCCACAGCGGAAGAGGTATAGTGAGGAACTACGGCGATTTCAACCAGCACGAGAATATGGTGAAACTCTACGCCCAGACCTTCGACCAATACTCGGAAGACGCGTGGACCCCGACCTACACGCCGGATATCGTAGTCATCTACCTGGGAACCAATGATTTCTCCACAGGCAAACAGCCCACGATAAGCTCGTGGTGCAAGAATTACATCGCCCTTCTGAAGCAGATACGCACATTCCACGGGGATGTTCCCATCCTCTGCGTCGCATCCAAAGCTGACCCTATGCTCGGGCAGTGGGTGAAATTGGCAGTAGAGAAAAGCGGCCTCGAGAACGTTCACGCCACACAGATAGACGCCTCCGCCCATAACAACAGTTCCGACCTGGGCGCATCCTGGCATCCGAACTACAACGGACACAGAAAAGTGGCAAGCGTGATGGCTCCGTACATCTCAACCATAACCACCTGGCCTATGCCAATGAAAGTTCTCAAATAGATTATGAAAAAGTCGATATTGTTATTGGCAGGAGCCTTCCTTTCCTGCACTTTGGCCAATGCGCAAGTCTACACGAACGCCACCGAACTGCCACTTTACGGCAAAGCACGCGAAGACACCAAGGAACGTTACGAACGGCTCCCGGCCGAATTTGAAGGCAGAAGCCGTGACGCCGTCTGGTACCTCGGACGCAACAGCGCCGGACTCTACATACGCTTCAATTCCAATTCCACCGCCATCTGGTGCCGCTGGACAGCCAAATTCGGCAATCTGATGAACCACCAAACACTCACCGGAACACGCGGAGTGGACCTTTACGCACTCAACGGCAAGGGAGAATGGCGTTTCATCGCGGCCGGCAAGCCGAATCCTTCAGACAAGACCACCGAGGCCAAGCTGATTGGCAATATGAAAGGGGAAGAGACCGAATATATGCTCTACCTTCCGCTTTACGACGGAATCACCGATCTGGAGATAGGAGTCGATTCCACCGCCTATATCAAAGGCCCTGAGGTCAACTCCCCGCGCACGGAAAGGCCGATCGTGATGTACGGCACCTCCATACTTCAGGGAGGCTGTGCCAATCGCCCCGGAATGGCGCACACGAACATCATCGAACGCAAACTGGATCGCGAAGTGATAAACCTCGGATTCAGCGGCAACGCCCTGCTGGATATGGAGATAGCAGAACTAATGGCCAGTGTCGAGGACCCGGCCATCTACGTGTTCGACTACGTGCCTAACGCCTGGGACTACCTTATAAGGGAAAAAGGCGAGCAGTTTTTCAGAATAGTGAGAGACGCCCATCCGGACGTTCCGATAATCTTCATAGAAGACCCGCATTTCGCCCACTACGGCTGGGACTCGGCCATAACCGAAGAAGTGGACAAAAAGAACGCGGCACAGCGTGAGCTTTTCGAGAAGCTCAAGAAGCAGGGCGAAAAACGCATCTACTACCTCAAATCAGACGAAATGCTCGGCCACGACAGCGAAGCGTTCGTGGAGAACATACACTTCACCGACCTGGGTATGATGCGCTACGCCGAATGGATCACTCCATACCTCAAGAAATATATGAAGAAGTAGGAACTATTCCCACTCTATAGTTGCAGGCGGTTTGGAGGAGATGTCGTAAACAACGCGGTTGACGCCGCGCACCTTGTTTATTATCTCGTTCGACAGATCTGCGAGCACATCGTAAGGGATGCGTGCCCAATCCGCGGTCATTCCGTCCACCGAAGTGACTGCACGCAGCGCCACGCAGCTCTCATAGGTCCTCTCATCACCCATCACACCCACGCTCTTCACAGGAAGAAGCACCGCTCCCGCCTGCCAGATCCTGTCATAAAGTCCGCGATCACGAAGCATACCCACATAGATGCTGTCCACCTCCTGGAGTATAGCCACACGTTCCGGAGTGACCTCCCCCAGTATCCTTATGGCCAATCCGGGGCCCGGGAAAGGATGCCTTCCTATGAACGACTCTTCTATGCCCAATTGGCGTCCGACGCGACGGACTTCGTCCTTGAAAAGAAGACGCAGAGGCTCGACCACCTTCAGTGACATCTTCTCCGGAAGTCCTCCCACGTTATGATGGCTCTTTATCACCACGGCCGTGCCGTTGACCTGCGCCGACTCCACCACATCGGGATAAATGGTACCCTGGGCGAGCCATTTCACATCCTGAATCTGCGAAGCCGCCTCGTTGAACACCTCCACGAAATCCCGTCCGATTATCTTCCGTTTCTTCTCGGGATCGGTCACCCCTGCGAGATCGGAAAGGAACTTTTCCGAGGCGTCCACTCCCTGAACATTCAGTCCCATATCCTTATACGAGGCCAATACGTCACGGGCTTCGTTCTTACGCATCAGACCTGAATCCACGAAGATGCAGTAAAGCCTCTGACCTATGGCGCGATGCAGAAGAACGGCAGCCACCGTCGAATCCACCCCTCCGGACAGTCCGAGAACCACTTTGTCATCCCCTATCTTATCTTTCAGCTCGCTTACGGTCTGCTCTATGAAGCTCTCGCTGGTCCAGTCGCCCTTGCACCCGCATACGCCCAGCACGAAATTACGGAGAAGCACCGTACCTTCCTGACTGTGATACACTTCAGGATGGAACTGAATACCCCAGGTCTGTTCTCCCTCAATTCTGAAAGCTGCGTTGCGCACGTCCTCCGTAGATGCTATCACCCGATAGCCCTGCGGAAGAGAGGTGATCGTATCTCCGTGCGACATCCACACCTGTGACAATGCGGAAAGTCCTCCCATCAGAGGGTCGGAAGGATCCTCCACGGAAAGCATAGCTCGACCGTACTCACGGCTTGGCGATTTCTCCACGTTTCCTCCATAGAAATGCGCAAGGTACTGTGCGCCATAGCAGACCCCGAGAAGCGGAAGAACTCCCTTAATCCCCTGCAGATCTATGCGTGGAGCATCTTCACTGCGCACTGAACAAGGACTTCCGCTGAGCACTGCGCCACGGGCATTCTTCAACTCGGACGGAGTGTATTTATTGAAAGGGACTATCTCGCAATACACCTGCATCTCCCTTATCCTACGGGCGATAAGCTGCGTGTACTGGGAACCGAAATCTATTATGAGTATCTTCTCCATCATTTATGATAATTAGGGGCTTTGGCGGTTATGGTGACATCGTGCGGATGATTCTCCGCCAGGCCGCCCGAAGTAATCTGGACAAAACGGGCAGAATGCAAAGCGCAAATGTCACGCGCACCGCAATACCCCATACCCGAGCGAAGGCCTCCCAAAAGCTGATAAATAATGTCATTGACACTGCCCTTATACTCCACTCTCGCCACAACTCCCTCAGGGACAAGCTTTTTAGGCGCCTTCTTACCTCCCTGGAAATATCTGTCGCTCGATCCGGCCTTCATAGCATCGATGGATCCCATCCCACGATAAGCCTTGAACTTCTGGCCGCCATCTTCCAACACTTCACCCGGAGCCTCGTCCGTGCCGGCGAAAAGAGAACCTAACATAACAGTGTCACCTCCGGCCGCCAGCGCCTTCACCAGATCTCCCGAATACCTCACTCCGCCGTCAGCTATCACAGGCACACCCGACCCTTCAGCCGCCTTGGCGACTTCAAAGATGGCGGACACCTGCGGAACACCCACACCTGCCACCACCCTGGTAGTACAGATGGAACCCGGGCCAATGCCCACCTTCAGAGCATCCGCCCCCGCATATATCAGACGCCGTGCCGCGCCGCCGGTTGCGATATTCCCCACAACCACTTCAAGAGCAGGGAATTCCTTCTTGATCTTCTCCAAAGTGGCAATCACTCCCTGCGAATCACCGTGCGCCGAATCCAGCACCACGGCATCGACTCCTTCCTCCACCAGAGCGCGTGCACGTTCGCACACATCCTCGGTTATCCCAAGTCCTGCAGCCACACGAAGACGTCCGCAGGCATCCACACACGCATTCGGAGCATCCCCCGTCCCGGCGGTCTTCACCAGGCGCACCTGTTCGGCCTGAGACGCGACACTCATATTCTTATGAATGACGCTGATTCCTCCGTTTCGGGCCAATGCTATGGCCATAGGAGCTTCCGACACGGTGTCCATCGCGGCGGACACCAGCGGAATGCCAAGTGTGATGTTTCTTGAAAAATGGCTCTGAAGATTGACCTCTCTGGGCAACACATCAGAAAAAGATGGCACTAACAGTACATCATCGAACGTCAGTGCCATACAATCAACTCTTTCTTCTAAAAATGACATATTTTATTTAATCAACTGTCCCTTGAAGTCCACAGGCTCGTCGAACGGAGCGAGGATCTTATCTATCGCGCGAACTGCCTGAAGCCGTGTAAGCGTTTCCCCTCTCACATCCCCAAGTGAAGCCCTTATCTGCGACTCGTCTTTGGAAGAAATCTTGTGGAGGAGCTGCACGAACTCACTCACGCTCACCCCTTCGGCCGACGGATTGTGACTGATGCCGTAGTAATCTTCCAGATACAGGTCGTTCCATCTCAAAGGTTCGCTCACTCTCATCCAACTCTCGTTGGACCACGCCACGTTACGTCCTTCGGCGTGAAGAATTCCTGTGGATCCGACCCTCTGAAGCGCCTTGAAATCAGGGTCCGAAAGCGGAAGATCCAGATACGGCTGAATATACGCACCCGCATCGAGAAGGACCTTCTGTACATCCCTTACCTTCACCTCTCTCACCCCACACTTGTTTTTAATGGCCAATGCCGCAAATACTCCTGCCGCCTGACCTATCTCGCAGACTACAGGCTGAAGACGCGTAGTTCCGTTCACCAGATTCGATACGCAGATGGATTTTTCAGCGACCACGAGGTCCTCCACGCCAAGCGGGACCAATGTTCCCGCAGGAAGCGTGTAAGAGGGAACCTTACCGAACCACAAATGAGCGAATTCCTTCCATTGAGGGCAGGCATAGTGGTGATGATCAACAGGATAATCACCTACAGCTACACCCGTCCTGTACGCTGTGCGTGAGTATCTGTCTGACAATTCATCCAATGTGAAAAGATACTCGCCTTCGATTCTGCGGCTCTCCCTGTGATATGGGAAGAACGCCAATTTGTCCGGCGTAGGATATTCGTCATTGGCAAGTCCTAGATTCTTGTATCCGAGTTCTGTCTGCAGGAAATACAGGAATCCGAGCGTGCGGAGCTTGGCCTGATGAATGACAGAGTCGCGCTGCTCGCGGGAGAGATCTATTATATTGGCATAGAAATCATTAGCCTCTACAGGCCAATTAATCATATACTTGCCGTTCTGGAGTTTTCCGTAGGTGAGCATCATCTCAGGGCTCCACTTCTGCTGACCCTTGTCCGTCTCGGGATTGTTCAGAGGATTGATGCAGCAGTTGACATATTTGTTGATGTCATAGCCTTCGGGACAAGCGATGGTCATATCAGCACCCGGACCATAGTCCTTGAGCGTCATAACCATAGTCATATCCTGAACCAGGTCGTTGCCCGTCTCAAGCGCCGTGGCCTCGTGCGTATAAGACTTGGGGTCAAAACCTATGTGATACTTGACTCCGCAGGCCTTCGCCACGTCTCCAAGCTCGGTGCCGTCTATCAGAATCCGGCACTTTATGGTCTTCTTTCCGTCAGGAGTGGAGAAATGGACCTTCCAACCGCCTTTGGCGAGCTTCTCAGCACTTTCGAAACGGTATTCCTTATACAAGGTAAGATGCTTTTCCTTAGCCACTTTGCTTTCGAGGATAGCCTCTCCCACGGACGGTTCGAACATTATATGGCTCACCCACGCAGTCTTAAGCGCTTCGTATCCGCCGTAATGCGCTGCAAGAGCGTCCGTAAATTCTCCGAAAAGTCCTCCGCGAAGTCTATAGTTGCCGTCTACTGCGGACACTCCTGCGGAAGTGAGCATACCTCCTATCCACACGGTCTCTTCCGCGATTATAGTCTTGCATCCCATACGTGAAGCCTGAAGTCCGGCCATAGTGCCCGAAGCCCCGCCGCCCACGATAAGGACGTCACAAGACGAGTTGCACGACGCGAGGGAAAACGCCGCGAGTGCAAGTAAGCCTAAAAATGTTCTTTTCATAAAATATCAGTGTTATTATCGGTTACAAGTCAGGAAATTCTACCGGATAGGAATAGAAAAGTTTGAATATCGCCTGAATATCCTCGTCCAACAGGCCGTCGAACCAGAACTGAGCCTCTCCCACAGTGCCGACCTGACGGTTATAGCAAAGCTGATCTGAGAGCATCTGAGTGGACATCAGATTGGCCCCGTTCTTGAGGATCATCGCTGGCTGGAATATGTTTTTCGAGCTGACCGTGCGCATATAGTCTATCTGAGACTTCACATCACGTTCATAATTAGCTGTCACATAGCACTGCACCGTAAGGAACTCGGCCGCACCGCTTTTCACCCACGAAGGCCAGTCCTGGCACAGGTTATTGTACGCCCACGGGTATTTGTTAGGGGCGAACATCACAAGACACCCCGGATTCACCTTCTTTACGGCATCGTGAAAAGCAAGAGCGAAATCATTGAGCCTGGTCATTTTCCATTCCTGCCAATTCTTGTCCGAATAGCTTGAAGGACGGGAGTTGCCTGTCTCGGACATATAAGCGGAAAGGGTCTGCCCGTTATAGCCCGCGTTCACAGGGGAAGCCGGGAGACGGTCATCTCCCTGCACGCCGTCGAGGTCAGGATATCTCTTTACGGCCTCCACCGCAAGGTCTATGATAAAATTCTGAACTTCAGAAGAATACGAATTAAGATAAAAATCAGTGCCGTTATAGTTGCAGTATCCGCCTTCACTGTTAAGTCCTATCCAATCGGGATGCTTGGCAAGAAGGGGATCGGAGAGATTCACCTTGCCCACAGCGTGCATAAAGCCGTATTCGAACCACAGCACCACTTTGATGCCGCGCTTATGCCCTTCAGATATCATATCCGCGACAGCGTCACCGCTTCCCCCGGTATATGAGTTATACATATTAAGTTCCGCCGTGGACGAATATGTAGAATTGTTCAAAAGCACCTCGCTTGGCCAGGCAGTCTTCGTAGCGGCCCACGCGCATACATACAGACAATTGAAATTCAACTCTTTGAGCAAGTCCATCGATTTACAGAGCTTATCGTACGAGAGGAATGCGTCCGTATGCCAGGTGGCCGGAAGATAAACCGCTCTCACTCCCGTATCCTTATCATAATGCGAGGCGCTCAGAGTTACCGTCTGGAAAGTCTTCCCGTCTTCCGCATATATATTCACTTCTTTTGCCGACGAAAGATCTATTCCTGCAGCAATGTCCGGAGAGGTGGTAAGTTTATAGTCGGAGGCGAGCGAAATCTTCAATTCCGTAAGGTCCGCCCCGTACGGGAGAGTGAAATGATACTCATCCCCGCTTTTTTCCGCCTTTATCAGATAATCCTGCAGCTGCAGCCATTTGACCTTGATGACATCCGAAGGTGCCACACCGGCAGAAAAAGCGTATTTGCGGGAAGCCCCGCTCGCTGAAGTGACATAGATGTTGAACGGCTTTTTCAAATCCACCACCGTGCCTCCGGCAGGATCGGCGTTGCATCCTTGCGGAAGGACATATTCTATGGTAGCGGTATTCAATATCGATCCGTACGGAAGAACGGCACTTACTTCGGAACTCTGTTCCTTAATCTCGACCATAGCTCCGGGATACTCGGCGAGAGTGACCTTCAAAAGCTGAGGCGAGATAACCGGTTCAGGTTCAGGAGTATCCTGATTTGATTTTTCGGGAGTGCAGGACAACAGCGAAAAGATCATCGCCATCAAAGGGAAAACTGAAATCATATGTGGAGTTATAGCCGGCAAACGCATCTACAAATTTAATAAAAATAAGTGACAGGCAAAATAAATTACAAAAAGGGCCGGCCCGAAGGCCAGCCCTGATTCAAGAAATCAACTGTCCGTTATGGAATGAACTTGACAACACCGACTTCGCCGTGACGAATACCGTAACCTATCATACAGGTAGCACCGTCAACCTCGACTCCGAGTCCAGCGAAACCATTGCCTGAAGTCGCAGCAGATTTGGCAATTTCCATCATATTGATGTCCGTAGCCTGTATAGACTTGAGACTTTCAGCAAGGTTGTCATTATTTACAGGTACAGTGCATACCCATCCGCCGTTAATGTTTCCACTTACATAATTCGTATGCAGGAATACCATATACTCCTCACCGCGGATAGAAACAAACTGCGGAGAGCGTATAACCTTGGCACTAGAGCCTTCAGCCTTGAAATTGGTCATATCCATAGCTCCCACATAAGTGAATTTGTCAGCCTCACGCTTAACTATATAAGGAGAAGCGGCTTCCGATGCGATAATATACTGGTCTCCCTTATAATGATAGATGCCCGACGTACCGCCTTTCTTGGTCATTGCTTCGCCCTCGAGCGGAATCAACACCGGCTCCTGAGCTGCAACGCCATCCTTGACTGCAAATGAATAAACGTTCTTACCCGAATTATTGGCGGCGCAGATCAAAATCTCACCATCCTGCCAAGTACCGCGGAATGAAAGATAGTCTCCTGCGCGCTCTGCAGTAGCCGCCGGCATAGTCCAATGAACAGCCACTTCGTATTTGTCCGCACTTGTGAAATGATATACGTAGAACTCATAGTTGGTGGCAGCCCACGCATTACCTGTTGCGACTACACCACAAGCAAGAAGATCATTCCGGCCTGCATTGTCCACGGTGGTGACGCCTGTCACCCAACCGGTAAAGCCGCCGCCCTCTACGGTAGTCGCGAGAGTCTTCGAAAGAACTCCGTTTGCAACGGTCACCATAGGATATGAGCTGACGTATGGAGCAGGAGAACCTTCTCCCTTGTCTCCTGCAGCCACACCGCAAAGAACCTCACCATTCCAGAAAGTAAATCCACGGGAATCGTTGATTCCAAGCTCGTCGATATTAGCACTCCACAATTTCTCCCATACAGGATCGGTGATGACAGACTCTCTCTGTCCGAAGACTACATCCGTAGGGTAGAAGATTGCACCTGCAGCAAGACGAGCCTGCTTGTCGCCATTGAGGGCCACCTCCACCTCAGAGCCATAGATGTTATCATCATACTGTCCGTCACCTAAGGTAAGAACGCCCTTGAATGTATTGAGAACATCGATTGCATACTTAGAATGGAAGGTATTGTTCTTAATGGTGACTGAAGAAGATGCTGCTACGCGGATAGACCATTCTTTCACACCTCCGCCTATGAATTCATTACCTTCGAAGAGGACGTTCTGTGAATCATAAGTCTGGTTAGGACAATATGCTCCGTCTGCCGTAGTGGTAATCTTACAGTTCTTGACGGTCACGTTCCAAGCCTGTGAAATCCATATTGTAGAAAGAGTTTTCTTGAAGGCTGCCGTAGCGTCGTTATCATCTGCGATGAGATTGGCATTCTCAAGAAGAACACCGTCCGCGCCCTTCTCGATACGGATCAGATATTTATGTCCCCACTTATAACCGTCGTCGCTTCCGGTCAATGTAACTTCATTATTTGTGACTCCGGCTTTCTCCTTGATGGTAAGATTCCTGAAGGTGACTCCGGATGCAATCTCCACGTTACCGGCGATGATTGAGGTCTCACGGTTCTTACCCTGAATCGTCACGTTCTTGTTGATCTTTACATTCTCTGCGTATTCCTGCTCACCGAGGGTGATGACATCTCCCGCCTTGGCTGCATTGACAGCTTCTTGAACGGTAACATAAGAGAATGCGTCATTGAGTACTACCGTTCCTCCGTCAGATGCTGTTCCTATGGTAATAGTAACACCTTCTTTTCCAGGGTCATTGGCCTTTGTGGTGACTTTGGCTGAATAACGGTTGTTGTCCACGCCGTTCTCGCCGAATGTAACGGAAGACGTCGCCTTGATTGAACTGTGAACGTCCACTACCTTAGGAGTATCTATGGTATTGTTTGTAAGTGTAAGGTGGGCATTGGCTTCACCTACTCTCACTGCATAGCTTGAATAACCATTGGAAATGGCGCAAGCGTTGAATTTGACATTACCGCCGTAAATCTGAGAAATACGAGAACCACGTCCGTCAAGCTGACATCCGTCAAGAGTTACAAGACCCGTTGAAGGGCAGACATAAAGAAGTGTGGCGTCCTTGTATGCGACGAGATCGTCATTAACCTTGAATATTACATTCTTGACAGTTATAGGCTTGGTGGCGTCAGTCTCAACACACATTCCATATGCAAAAGCGAAATAACCAAGACCATATTTATCTTCGTCTTTCGCAAGAGGACGATTTTTTGCATTGTCAACTACAGGTTCAATGGTGATGTCCTTAACCTCAAGTTCAGTGTTGCGGACATCGATACCGCGGATAACGCAGTTCTCGGCCTTGCCTCCACCGATGGAACGTACGCGAACCACCCACTTCATATCGCTTTCAGGAATAGCGACAATCTCCTTGATAGGAGCCTGCGCCTCTGAAATGGCGATATCCACATAACCATTCTTGGTTACGTCAGCATTTGCAGATACCCCGGCGATGGCATCCGCTATAGAGTCATATCCCGTATTGAATACCATAACAGGCTTGGTGCCGCCCTGAGCAATCTTGACGGTCTGAACGGTTCTGTCAAAGGCATCCTTGACATAAACCTCTCCTGTACGTGTGTAAGAGCAAGGGGTAGGAAGAACCTTTATGGTAACGGTATTCTCCACTACGGCCTTCGTGCTTACGACCTCGAGCCAAGATGCGCTGGTGGTAACTGAATAGCTGACATTGGAAGCGACCTTGAATGTGGCTTCACTTCCCCAGAACGATGCTATTCCGGTATATGTTCCTGCCGTGCAGGTATGCTGCTCGAAATTGAGAGATTTGATGGATGTCTTGCCGTGACCGTTGTCGGCAGCGAGAAGAACCGCATCCTTGGTAATGGTTGCAGGAATCTTCACTACCACAGCGCCATCCACGAGTTCTGCCTCGTAAGCACCGCTTGCGACAACATAAACCTCGGTGTCCGTCGTCTCACCTACGATGGTGAAAGGAACCTTCACTTCCGTATTAGGCTCTACAGCAATCTCTCTTGTATCGAAGACGAGCTTGAACTCCTCCTGATAAGGGATGGAGAAAGAATCTCCGTTTTCAAGAGTGAATACCACGGTACCGTCTATGATTTCGACAGATTTGAAGAATGAATCTCCATCCTTGCCGGCAGCGCCGTCCTGGCCGTTTGTGCCGTCTTTACCGTCTTTACCATCCTTACCGTTATAAAGAGCGAGAACTTTACCGTCGTCAAGCGTAATGGACCAGCCGGATTCAGTCTGCTCTACAGCAGTAATGAAATTGGCTTTCTGCAGCTCTTCGATAGCCTTCTTGTTAGCCTCAACCTGTTTTTCAAGCTGAGCGACACGATCCTCCAGTTTCTGCAAATCCGGAGACAGATCTTTAGCACAACCCGCAAGCAAAGCGGCCGCGCCAAGAATCATCAATAGACTTTTTTTCATAAATAATGTTATTAAGTGGTTGTTAAAAAGTTACTTTATCTCGAAAAGGGAAAGTCCCGTTCCCGGAACCAATGCGGCGTAATATGTCTTGTCTCCTATCACGCGATATGCCCCGTCGCCAAGACCGTTGCCGTTCTTGACATACTGGCCGTCCTCCTTAGCCTGAGGGTCGCCAAGATAGAATGAGTAAACACCTGATATGCTCTCTATGCTGTCCTCGAGAGTCTCCGCCGTAAGTGCCGCTATGCGCGCCTGTCCATCCTGATAACTGCTGCGAAGAACCACATAGGCCATATAGTTCTCTTCGTTGAAAGTGAAGAATCTGATTCCCAGCACAGGGACAGGGATAATGGCTGTATTGAACGCATATCCGGAAACGGCTGACGTACCGTCCACGGTGAATACGGTAGCAGGTGCTCCGCCGCTTGCGGCCCATACATACATATTATCCTTATATGGGAAGAAAGCACCGTATTGACCCATCTTCTTGTCCAGATCCACAATCGTCGGAGTAGCATTCACCTTTCCGTCACGAACTGTGAAGCAATACATCTTCTGCGCCGAAGTGGAGTCAAAGCACCAGATTCTGCCATCTGCCCAAGTGCCCTCGACAGTAATCTTATCACCAAGTCTGACGTTCTCCACAGTGGTGTAATCAAGAATCTCGCGAGGATCGGAATTCACATCGTCATAAGCGTAGATCTTGAAATGATTGCCGGATCCCATAGTAAATGTGGCGGCTATAGGAGTATCCTCAATAACTGCGATGGCAAAGAAGCTTGTCCCTGACGCAAAGCCTTCCTGTGAGAGAAGTTTGACCGAGTTAGGATCAGATATGCTCACCGCATAGACGCCGCCCGTCGGATTCTCCGTATCCTTGTCCTTGGACAGGAATACATACTCGTCGTTCATAGCGACGGTCCTTATGACATTCAGGCCTCCGGACACTTTCGTTCCGAACCAAGTGGCGTCGACTCCTTCGGTGAACGGCTTATAATATACACCCCAAACGCGTGTAATCTCGGATATTCCGGTAGTGACCGCCTTGATGTTAAGTGTCTTCTCGACAGAGCCCACGCGGGCCACGAAATCGACACCGTTGACCTTGTCAGAAAAATCGACAGCCGCTCCGCTTTCAATCTCCTTGTCGCCGACGAACACCTTGGCATCGGATGGGCTTACTTCGAAAACCACTTCCAGAGAAGTGAGATCAGTTCCGCCGGAAACCTTGGCCTCTCCTCCGAGGGCGTTCACGCCCGCAACGGTGAATGAATTGAACTTGATGACAGGATCCCCGACAGAAACGGAGAACGTATATTCAAACGGAGTGTCCTCTTTGATGAACACAACCTTCTGTGAAGATGCAGAATAATTATACGTGTCTGAATAATTGACACTCACCCCTTCCTCCAGATTATAGAATTTAATCTCCAGGGCTTTTATGTTCTCCTTATCGGCATAATCGACATAAATGTCCACCGTGCGTGCAGTATTGTCCACATTCACGATACATTCCTTGCTTAAACCGGAAACACTGATATTTGATTCTGAGAGTGAGAAGGAGACTTCCGGCTTGGCCGGGTCATTTGGCTTGCAGGCAACAGATGCGACAGCCAATGCAATCAAAGGAAAAATTTTAAAAAATTTCATAAGTAGCGACAAATATAATTAAAGTTTTCACTATAAACAACGGGTAGTTATTTTAAATTTTTTAATATCTCCACTGTCAGAGATGATGTTGAAATAAATGACGGCATTGTACAAATCGAACCAACCGTCTAATCCATAAGACTTTTCCTGACCGTCTTCGGAAGAAAGGACTATCCTGGCAGCCGATGGAATACCGGCCTCGAGACGGCATTTTTTCAGTGTGGAAGAATTGAATTTCTGCGCATCTTCGGGAAAAGTGTAGCTTGCCAAACCCTTTTCTTCGATATACATCCCGCTCAGAAGATCCACTTCCTCATAGACGGAAAGGTTATCCGCATCATAATACACGAAGGCCTTCAGAGAACGCAGCTCCGTGGAGGTGTCCTTCTGCCTTTCGTCCGGTTTTACACAAGAAAGCAGGGAGAAAACCATCAAAAGCCCTATCATTATCTTTTTCATAATCTACTACCAATCACTGTTTTGACGCGCAGCCGTATTATTTTTAATCTCACTCTGAGGAATTGGGAACCTGTCGAATTTCTCGGGATATTTATGCGCTGACATATCTGCGGACACGCTTTCCGCCGTAAATCCTCCGGCAGAATCCTTCTTCCACAGAACTCCCGTATATTTCTTTCCGTCCAGAGTTTCCCTCGCCCTGTCCGTCCTTCTCAAATCCCAGAAACGGTGTCCCTCATAACAGAGTTCTATCATCCTTTCGTGCAGAATCACATCAAGCGCACTCTCAAGATCGGACACCGCACCGGTCATCACGTCATCCCTTCCGAAACGGACCTTTCTCAACGATGCCACAGTCTCACGGGCACCGGAATAATCCCCCTGCCGCGCCAGACATTCCGCCTTGATCAGTTCCACCTCGACATATCTGAATTCTGGCCAACTCTGATAAGATCCGTTAAGCACGAAATCCTCGTTGCTTTCGTCAAGAAGCTTTCGCATATAATATCCTGTCACCGTATTGCCCGGCGACTTGGTGGAGCCATAAGGCATATACTTCTGATCCTCACCTCCTTCATAGCACTGAAGCGCACGGCCTTTCCACAGCGCCCCGTTATACAGCACGCAGGAAGAAAGGCGCGGGTCGCGCGATCCGACATTGGCCGAAGTGATGAAACGGCGCGAAGCATCCGAAGGATCGAAAGAGCTGCCGTCGGCATTGTCAAAAGCATCGACGAACTCCTGGGTAGGACCGGCATAACCGCCGCCCTTGCTGCCGTTGAGACAATAATCCCCCGGCATAGAATATTTCTGGTCGAAACTGTGCGTCAGAACGGCACTGGAATAAGCCACGCCCCATATCACCTCGGAATTGTCCAATGACTTGAAGATGTCATCGTACGAACTGATATAGCCGTACAGACCACTTCCTTCGATCTCGCTTACCGCCCCCAGAGCCTCTTCATAGCGCCCGGCATAAAGCATTGCGCGCGCTTTCAGCGCATAGGCGGCATACTTGTGCACACGGCCAACCGCTGCGGAAGGTTCCGGAAGATTCTCACAGGCATAGTCGATATCCTGCGCGATAGCATCCCACGACTTCGAAACCGTACTTCTCCCGGTATTCTTGTTCGCTATGCTCATATCGGAGATGCTCCGGTAGATGATGATGCCCAAATCGTCTTTCTGCGAAGCGTGGACCTTCATCATATTGAACTGCACTATACCTCGGAAGAAGAGAATCTCGGCTCGTATGCGTTTCTGCTCCTGTTCCGTGAAATTGGCACTGTAATCATCCAGTCCCTTAAGGGCTTCATTAAGTCTGCGGACAAGACCGTAACCCGTCGTCCAGCAGTCGAAATAATTCTGGTCAACCCGCTGCTGCCCGTCCACGGTCATTATGAGATTGCAGTCACCCGCTCCTGCGGCAGTGGCTCCGTATTTGAGAATCTCGGTGAGACCGTCGGAAAGATTGGAATTGGCCCCGCCAAGCGCGCACGATCCGAAACTGCCCCACTGCGCCCCTATCGAATAGAAGGAGTTAAGGTAGAGATCGGCATTGGCGGTGTTCTTCATCGCGTAAGAGATGTCATACCTGTCCGTGGGTTCGAGATTCACCGAACTGCAAGCCGCTCCCATAACGGCGGCAAGCACATATATAAGGATATATCTTCTTTTCATACTTCCTAAAACGTTAGACTTGCGCCGAGACTTACGACTCTTTGCTGAGGATAATAACCGTTGTTCACACTTGGCGCTTCCGGGTCTATTCCGAGTTTCGAGAGTCCGGAAATGGTGAACAGGTTGGATGCGCTTACATAAAGACGGAGAGATTCGACATAGAATTTGCGCGTGAGGTTCTTGGAGAACGTATATCCCACCTGCAGATTCTTAAGTCTCAGATAGGAAGCGTCCCTGGCCCAGAAATCACTCGCATACACGTTGTTGGTGCTCGACTGAGTGGAAAGACGCGGATAAGATGCGTCCGTATGCGAAGGAGTCCAGCTGCCTTCCACCAGATACTTGGGAGGATTGCTGCCCCACTTGAACGCCTGGGTGTAATACGTGCCGTCGGAATAACCGAGGGCGGAGTATGTTCCGCAAAGCATAATCTGCGTGTTCGTCGCTCCCTGGAAGAACACCACCGCGTCGAAGCCCTTCCACTTGAAGTTGAAGTCCAGACCCAGCATCACTTCCGGAATGGACGACCCGGCTATCCAGGTTCTGTCTTCGGATGTTATCTTGCCGTCACCGTTAAGATCCTTATACTTGATGTCCCCAACCCTGACCGCATTGCTGGTCTTCGGAGACGATGCCAGATCCTCTTCGTCGCGATACAGCCCGTCAGAGACATATCCGAGAACCGCCCCGAGAGGTTGGCCAAGCTTGCTCTGATAAGACGGGATATTGTCCGAGTCGTTGATGGAGATGTAGCGGTTACGGGCAAATGAAGTATTGGCCCCTATGGTATAATAGAGGTCTCCTACCTTGTTCTCGTGCTTGAGCGAAAGTTCGAAGCCGCGGACGTCCACCTTCCCGCTGTTCACGATGGCAGGGAAGTTCGAGCCTATGGAAGGAGGGTTCTCGCCCGCCTGGCTCTGAAGGATGTTGGTGGTGAGTTTATAGAACACGTCCGCCTCGCCGCTCAGAAGACCGTCCCACAGACGCAGGTCGGCACCCACATTATATGTAGTGGTGGTCTCCCAGGTTATGTCGCTGTTAGGCACGGACGTGGTGGACAGGCCCTGCACGGGTTTTCCGTTTATCACGGCTACAGGCTTGGTAGAAAGCGAAACGCCCTGTACATAAAGAAAATCCGATATGCTGTCATTACCCAGAACGCCCCACGACGCCCTGAGTTTGAGAGCCTCGTTCATTCTCCAGCCAAGCGAGACGGCAGGGAATACTCCGAGCCTGTGGCCGCGGGCGAATTTGGCCGACCAGTCATTACGAAGCGAGGCCGAGACTATGTATTTCCCGTCATAGACATAATTCACACGTGCCAGAAGTCCCTGACGGCCCGTATTCGAATGATACCCGACCACGGAATTAGGAAGCACGTCCGTGGAGAAATTCAGATCGGGAATCTCGGTTATGGAGAAATTCTGCTTCCCGGCCGCGAAATAGCGGGAAGACGTTCCGCTCTGCTCCCATACCAGGTCCGCCCCCACTTCGTGAAGGTCGAAAGTGTTCTGATAATTAAGCTGCGCGGTGAAAGTGTATCTGCTGAAAAGCTGATGTGACTCGGTCAGCTGATTGACTCCCGATGCCAGGTGAGGGCTGTTGCCGCGCGTGAGTGTCAGAACATCATCCGCACTGGAATATTTTGGGGTCACCTGCTCGCAGGCAAGAAGGAGTTTTTTCTGAAGAGTATTCTGAAAGTCATAGCTTCCCATAGCCTTCGCCGTAAGGCCCTTGATGAAAGGCACATTGTACTGCAGGGTAAGCCCTGTCTGCACGAACGAACGGTTCTTTTCCTGGAATCCCGACTCATCACGGGCCACGAGAGGGTTCTGATACCCTATGTAAGTACCGTCAGGCATCTTGGCACGGGTGGTAGGCCTTGCCGTTATGGCATAGAAGACTATGTTCTTGTATCCGTACTCGGCACCTCCGTTGTCAAGCGATGCGGTAGGGTCACTCGAACCCGCGCTCACACCGTTCTGATGCCTGTTTTCTATTCGTCCGGACACGTCAAGCTTGAGAGTAAGGTCGTCCGTAAGGTTGATGTCGACATTGGAACGGAGGTTATAGCGCTTGAACCACACGTTCTCTATCGTACCGTCCTGGTCAAGGTAGCTTCCGCCCACGAAAAAGCGCACGTTCTTGGAACCTCCGCTGACACTCAGATTATGGTTCTGTCCATACGCCACCTTCTTGAATATCAGGTCGAGATAGTTCGTGTCTCCCAGAACGCCCTGCGGGTCGTCTCCGTTCTGAATATAGCCTATCTGCTTATCCGAATAGTCCCTTGCAAGACCGTCCATATCACTTGCCAAGTTATGCCAATAGGCATATTCGCTACCCGACAGGAGCGTGAGCATATCGGCATTGGCGCTCATAGTGAACGCACCGTTGTAACTGACGGTCGTGCTGGCCACGTCACCCCTGCGGGTGGTCACGAGAATGACGCCATTGGCACCCTTCACGCCATATACTGCGGCGGAAGCGGCATCCTTGAGAATGGTCACGTCTGCGATTTCGCTTGGATCAAGATTGGAAAAATCCCTCTCCACGCCATCGACCAGAACCAGCGGCGTGGAAGTTCCCGTCGTGCTTATACCTCTGATATATATCTGAGAATCATTCTCTCCCGGCACTCCGGAGGTCTGACGGGTGACAAGCCCCGGGAGTTTTCCTCCGAGCATATTGCTCATATTGTCGGTCGGAGCGGACGACAGCTTTTCCCTGCCTATGGAAGCGATACTGCTCGTAAGCGTTCCCTTCTTCTGCACGCCGTAACCCACGACCACAGCCTCGTCCAAAAAGGTAGTATCGTCTTTAAGCGTAATGTTGAACACTCTCTTGGCTCCGACCGGCTCCACGGCATCCTGATAGCCCATCATAGTAAAGAGGAGCACAGCATCTGACGATTCCACGGTAAGAGAGAAATTACCGCCGTCGTCCGTCATAACGCCCATTTTTCCGGAGCCTTGCTGCATTACCACCACCCCTGGAAGCGGCTCTCCGCTGCTGTCCACCACTCGACCCTTGACCGGCACCTGACCGGAAAGGGTTGTGCACAGTCCAAGCAAGGAGAACAATAATAAAATAACCCTTTTCATCTTTCTTCAGACATAAAATATTCAAGACAGCCGCCTCCCATTATCTGCGCGTGCGTAATGTATGGTGAGCTGATTTCTTTTCCGTTAAACCTTATCTCCCGTATATACGGGGCATCCGCAGAGTTGCCGTGCGCTATGATTTTCAGCGTTTTGCCATTGGCCAATCTTATCTTGGCTTCTCGGCACAGAGGGCTGCCGAAAACATACCTTCCGTCCGCCGGGAACACCGGGTAGAACCCCAGGGCGGAGAAAACATACCACGCCGACATCTGCCCGCAATCTTCATTGCCTATCAGTCCGTCCGGCGCCGTACTATAAAAATCCCTGTATACCTGACGCAGCCTCTCCGCCGCCTTGTCGCGTCTGCCAAGCAGCGAATACAGATATATGATATGATGGCTTGGCTCGTTCCCGTGAGCATATTGGCCAATCATACCGGTAATATCGGCGGAAGCCCCCTCGTTAAGGGAGGAATCGGCACTGAAAAGCGCATCCAGTTTTGCCTCCAAGCCCTCGGAGCCTCCATAAAGAGACATCAGGCCAGGGATATCCTCAGGCACCAGAAAACTGTACTGCCAGGCATTACCTTCCACATAATCAGCCTCTTCGTGAAGCGAGAAAGAAGGGTCGAACGGCTCGCTGAAAGTGCCATTCGAATCCACGCCCCTCATAAATCCCGTCTGCGCATCGAAATGCCGTGCATAACGCCGGGATCTCTGCGAAAACTCGCGCGCTGCGGTCTCATCACCAAGACGCGAAGCGAGAAGAGCTATGCACGCAGCGTCTATACAGTATTCCAATTCCACCGACACGGACCAATTCACCTTGTCAGAAGGAAGATAGCCATATTCGTCCCAAATGGACATACCATAGACAGGCTGCGAAAGCATACTTTTGCAGGCCTCAAGGACTCTGTTCGGGTCAAGGCCTTCCACGCCCTTGAGAGCGGCTTCGCAAAGAACGGCTATGCTGTGAACACCCACCATACAGTCCGTGTCCTGGTCGCCGAGCTGCCAGACTGGAAGTCGCCCCGTGCGGTCGTAGATGTCAAGAAGAGAGTTACAATAATCCGCGCTTCTGACATCTATCAGATTATAAAGCGGATGAACCGCGCGATAAGTATCCCACAGAGAGAAAATGGTATACTCCTCCCTCCCTCCGGCGTCGCTTATCAGCTGCGGGGCCATAGCCGTATGGTATAGCGCAGTATAAAAAATCGTGTCCACCTGCTTTTCTATCCCCTTGAACTCTATGGCAGACAGTTCTTTACGCCACTTTTTCCGTGCATCGGCAACGGTGCTGCGGAAGTTCTTCACCTCGGAGAGATTGGCCTGAAGCCCGTCAGGTCCCTTCTGCGATACGGCGACCTTGAATTCAAGCGTGCCTACGTTCTCCCCGTAATAAAGAATGGCGCTGGTCCCTTCTTTTTTAACCGCTTTTATAGGAGCGGAACTCCGGATGGTGAACCAGATGCTCTGGTCGAAAGTCCATTCGCCGGATATTCTCTGGCCCGTGATTGTGTCCTCGCCGGTAACCTCTATGCCTCCGCCGCAGAAAGCCTTGCGGAAAGTAAGCGACTGCGCACCACGGCCAAGGTCCACCTTCAGATAAGCGCCTGTCCCTTTCGGATATGTAAACCTGTAACAGGCACAATGCTCCGTGGCTGTAACCTGAGCCAGGATCTTGCTTTGAGAAAGACGGACTTCATAATATCCCGGCCGGCACACTTCGCTGTTCTTGTCCATCCACTCCTCGAAACCGGCATCGTCACAGAGTTGAGGAAGAATGACTATATCCCCGTAATCCGCCACCCCGGTTCCACTGAGACGTGTCTGAGCGAATCCTGCCAATGTAGAATCACTGTCGTGATAGCCCGAGCACCAGTCCCAACCGAGCGTGGTGTTCATAGGACCGGCACACACTTCACCGTGAGGGACATTAGCCCCGACAAACACGTGTCCGCGCCCTCCTGAACCTATGAAAGGATTTACGATGTTGACAAACAACACTAAAAGAAATGTACCGATCATAATTATATTATTTCCCCAATGCTTTATCTATTCCTTCCTTGACAAACGGCCACTGTGAAGCCATCTTCAGATGTATCATATCGAAGAGGAAATAGCCGTCACACGCATCGTAACAAGCTTTTACCGAATTCACTATCGCCTGCTCCCGCACATCCTGCGGATACTGTTTCTTCAAGTCCCAGTTACCCACGTCAGGGCCTCCGCAGACAAGCGGACAGGCCGATCCTATCTTCTCCTTGGCCAATTTGCAGAAGCCCTGCATAGTCCACTCTTCATCACCGTAAACGGCACCCGGCGAAGCGTACGCACCGATGAGCATCTGGTCGAGATGGTCGGCATATCCGAAATCCTTATAATTCTCGCTTGCCCATTCAGGGAAGTGCTTATGAGTGTCATACTCCGGGCTCGCCCAGTTCACTCCTACATCGTAATACTCTGAATACCATCCCCCTACATATACGCCAAATTTGAGCTTGGGATTAACCTTGTGCACTGCGTCAGCGGCCCTGGCCACGAAATCGTGTATGACTTTGGCCCTCCACTCGTTCCACTGGAGGAAGTATTTCGGCTTTACCTCGGGCTGGGTGGCGTAAGTGGTGCCGGCGGGAAGAACATCCGTCGGCCAATCAATCTCATCCACTCCTATATACTCCATAAACAGCTTCTTGCTCAGAGGCGAAAAATCACTCTGAAGACCCGCAAAACGGCATCTGTCAAGGAAAATCCCGTCCAGATCCTTATACGCGGCCAGGTCTTCGATAAGCCCTATCAGATAATCCTGCACCTGCGGATGGGCCGGATTGAAGAAAAGAGCGCTGTGAACATCTCCTCTTTCCCTGGTCTTTATGCCATCGGAGGTATTATACTGCGTCTCCCAGTCTTTTTTCGTAGGATCGGTGGCAAGAAGTCCGCTCGACCCGTTGGGAGAATACGCACCTCCGCTCATAGTGTTCATCGCCGCATGCACTCTCAGACCGAGAGAATGACCTGTGTCTATGAACTCCTGAAGATAATCCCAGTCAGCGGTGCGGCGCACTTCTCCTCTCCAAGACTTCTGATAATCATAAGGAATGCCTTCCCGGGAACGGAAAAGGACGTTCCCGTTGGTAGGACGGACATCCACCACTACATCAGTGAACCCACACTCCTTGGCTTTTTGCAGGTCCCTTCTGATGTTTTCCTTCGAATTGGCAAAATCAGAGAAATTGGCCGAAGCATCTATCCAGATGAAAAACGGCTTCTGTGCAGATTTTTCGGCACACGACGAGCACAGAATCAACGCCGCCGCCATCATCAATATGTTTTTTTTCATTAATTTAAATTACTTTAACGCATTATCTGGGCACAAAGGCCAAAGGCGGTCAGCATAGCTGCCACTGCGGACAAAAAGATTTTTTTCATAAATTTAACAGAGTGTTAGTAGTTTTGTGTTATTCGCCTTTTCGGCACGTCAAAAGTAGCATTTTAACTGCTTTTTTCCTAAATTTGGGCGCAAATAATGCTAAAATTATGACAGACAGAAGATCATTTTTAAAGACCGCGGCAGCGGCTACGACCGCAGTCGCCTGTGCACCAATTCTTTCAAGTTGTTCAGAGAAAAAAATCTTTACCGGTGACGATTCCACGGGGCTGATAGTTCCTAAAGGAAACGCTCTCCGCATAACGGGAACCTTCCTGGACGAGATTTCCCACGACATCCCTCACCAGAACTGGGGGCCCAAGGAATGGGAGGCGGACTTCCGCAATATGAAGGCGATAGGAATAGACACCGTGATAATGATACGCAGCGGCTACCGCAAATTCATTACCTGGCCAAGCAAATACCTTCTGGGTAAAGGCTGCTATATGCCATCTATGGACCTTCTCGAACTTTTCCTTTCACTTGCGGACAAATACGGAATGAAGTTCTTCTTCGGGCTTTACGATACCGGAAAATATTGGGATACGGGTGATATGCGCGCCGAGATGGAGGCGAACAAATTCGTCATCGACGAGGTATGGCAGCATTACGGCCATCACAAGAGCTTCCAGGGCTGGTACATCTCAACCGAGATTTCACGCGCGACCAAAGGTGCCGTGGAGTGTTTCTATACTATGGGCAAAATGTGCAAGGACGTATCAGGCGGGCTTCCTACATTCATCTCTCCGTGGATAGACGGCAAGAAGGCGGTCTCAGCCAAGAGCGCCACGCTCACGAGAGAAGACGCAGTATCCGTGCAGAAGCACGAGGAGGAGTGGAACGAGATCTTCTCCGGCATACACGAGGTGGTGGATGCCTGCGCTTTCCAGGACGGGCACATAGACTACGATGAGCTCGACGCCTTCTTCTCTGTCAACAAGAAACTGGCTGACAAATACGGAATGCAGTGCTGGACCAATGCCGAGACCTTCGACCGCGATATGCCTATCAAGTTCTTCCCTATCAAATTCGACAAGCTGCGTATGAAGCTCGAAGCCGCCGCAAGATGCGGTTACGACAAGGCCATCACATTCGAATTCAGCCACTTTATGTCTCCTCAGTCGGCTTACCTGCAGGCAGGACATCTGTATGACCGCTACAAAGATTACTTTAACATCAAATAACCAATAATGTCATCAAACAATAAAAGCATCAGCGGCTATGTGATTTTTATGGCCATAGTCGCTGCCATAGGCGGCATCCTGTTCGGTTACGATACCGCCATCATCTCAGGAACTACCGAATTGGTCAAGAATCAGTTCCATCTGACCGACATAAAAGAGGGATGGTATGTGGGATGCGCCCTGATAGGCTCCATCTGCGGTGTGCTTATCGCGGGAACGCTCAGCGACCGTCTCGGACGCAAGATCACAATGCTCATCTCGGCGGCTCTTTTCTGCATCTCGGCAGCGGGCTGCGCAGTCTGCAGCGGATTCGACTCCCTGGTTGCCTGCCGCATCATAGGCGGCTTCGGAATAGGAATAGTGTCCATAGTGTCACCTATCTACATCTCCGAAGTCTCCCCGGCCAAGATCAGAGGCACGCTCGTATCCCTCTACCAGCTGGCGGTAACCGTGGGATTTCTTCTGGCATACCTGGTCAACTGGATCATCGCCGGCCATATCGACGCCTCCTTCACGGCTTCCGCAGATATGTCCCTTGCGGACAGGATCTTCCAGGCTGAGGCTTGGCGTGCGATGCTCGGAAGCGGCACCATTCCGGCCATCCTTTACTTCCTGGTGATCTTCTTCATTCCAGAGAGTCCGAAGTGGCTTATAATCAACGGTAAGATCGAAAAAGCCGGACAAGTCCTCTCCCGCATCTACCAAAGCGAAGAGGAGATACGCGGAGAAATAGACAACACTCTTTCGTCAGTTAAGGGCGAAGCGGACAAAGGCAGCTGGAAAGACCTTCTCAAACCCGGCATTTTCACGGCAGTGCTCGCCGGCAGCGCCATCGCCATCCTCGGCCAATTTATGGGTGTCAACGCCGTGTTGTACTACGGACCGAAGATCTTCTCACAGGCAGGCTTCGACAACCCGATGTTCTCCACCGTACTTGTAGGCGTAGTTAATATGGTGACTACCATATTGGCAGTGTTCATCATTGACAAAGTGGGACGCAAACAGCTCATTTACTGGGGAGTAAGCGGTATGATAATCTGCCTTTTGGCGATTGGCCTGTACTTCGGCGCAGGCGAAACCCTGGGTCTGGGCAACGCATTTATGCTGTTCTTCTTCCTGGCATACGTATTCTGCTGCGCCATCTCGATATCGGCCATAGTGTTCGTGCTTCTCTCCGAGATGTATCCTAACAGCATACGCGGACGCGCGATGTCCGTAGCCGGATTCGCCCTTTGGATAGGAACATACCTGGTAGGACAGCTCACCCCGGTTCTTCTGGGCTGGAGCCAATGCGGAACATTCCTTATCTTCGCCGTAATGTGCGTGCCTTATATGTTGATAATGTGGAAGGTAATCCCTGAGACCACAGGCAAGACACTCGAGGAGATCGAAAGTTACTGGACCTCGCTCGGCGCAAGAAAGCGCAAATGATTCTGACAATGAACAAACGAATCCAATCCATAGACATCCTGCGTGGCATCACCATTTTCCTTATGGTGATGAGTGCCAATATCGCCTGGAGCGCAGGGCTCCCGGGGTGGATGTTCCATTGTCAGGTTCCCCCTCCGGATTATGTCTTCAACCCTGACATAAAAGGTATCACCTGGGTGGACCTCGTGTTCCCGTTCTTCATCTTCTCTATGGGCGCATCTATGCCTTTCTCTCTGGGAGGAAAGCTCCGCAAAGGACAGAGCATAGGGCAGATAAGCGCAGGCATAGTCAAGCGTTGGCTCATACTCGCCGCATTCGGACTGGTACTTGGCAACGCGGGCCTCATCTCGTCTTACCACGAAGCGCCGAAGATGCTTCTGCGTCTGGGAATATGGATAGGTATGTTTCTGTCCCTCTGGAGAATAGATCATCCTAAAGGATGGATAGTGAATCTCGCCGGGGCATTGAGCACGGTCGCGCTGCTTATCATAGAGAAACGTGCGTTCGGAGTCACCCTTTCAGTGAATTCGAACAATATCATAATAATGATACTCTCGCTGCTTGCGCTTCTGGGAGGGTTCATATGGCTTGTCAGCAGAGACCGATGGGCGGTAAGAGCCGTCATCTTCCTGATTGTCTGCGCTCTCAAGGAGCTCACCTGGCATAGTGACTGCCTCAAATGTCTGGACATCCCGGATTCGCTCAATTGGCTCATCAACTGGAAATATGCACAATATCTGGTGATTCTTCTGATAGGTATGAGCGTGGGAGATGTCATAGCGAAGGCACGCCAGAGGGGAGAATGCCAGTTCATAGCCGCGGGAAGACTGTCTTCCGTAGCGAGCGGTCTGGGAAGCCTGGTCATCATCCCGCTCATCCTGTGGACGATGTACACAAGACAGGTGTTTACCGGGATGTACATCACACTGGGTTTCGGTATCATCACCATCATCCTTCAGAAGGGAGAATTCAGGAGCCCCGCCCAGATCATAGTCAAGGCCGGTTATCTGCTTCTTGCTCTCGGAATAGCGTTTGACCCTATAGACGGAGGTATGACCAAGGATTACTGTAATCTTTCCTATATGCTCACCACCGCCGGATTGGCCTGTCTGCTGCTTCATTTCCTGCTTTGGGTGGAGGCCTTGCTCTCCGATGCGGGCAAATCGATAAGCGCAGGATTCACTCTCACCGGACAGAATCCTATGCTGGCATATACCTTGTCAAGTTTCATCCTGAACCCGCTTTTCTATCTGATTGGCCTGGGTTCGGCCGTGGATGGAGCGTGCGCGGGGAATCCTTTTATGGGATTTGTCAGAGGCCTCATAATATCGGTGGCGATGCTCGCACTGACGAGTTTTTTCAGTAAGAAAAAGATATATTGGAGAAGTTAAAATGTATAGAAAAATATTTACCATCTCTCTTGCTCTCGGCCTGCTGGCAGGATGCGGGACAGTCAAATCCTCAGCCCCGCTTTCCTGTGAAGGAAGCATAAGCGGAAGCGTCAGGGATGACAGCGGCAGGCCCGTCGCGGGCGTGGTCGTCTCCGACGGAGTGAGCGTAGTGAAGACGGACACCGCCGGAACATTCACTATGCCTTATGACAGGGCGTCCGGAAGGTTCGTGTTCGTAAGCACCCCTTCGGGCTACCGCAGCGCGACATTCAGAGGTCCGGCCTGCTATTACCAGGATCTCAAGGCGGACAAGAAAGTCTATGATTTCACTCTCATAAAGAACACTTTCGATGACCGTCACAACAAAGCGGTCGTCTTCGCGGACCCTCAGATCCAGGACACTTCAGACCTGAGGCCGTTCGACAAGAGGGTGGACGATATGAAAGAGCATATAAAGTCTTTCAAAGAGAGCGAATACACCTTCGGAATATGTCTTGGCGATATGGTGGGTTGGCAGCACATACTTTATCCGCGCATCACGGGTAAAATCGCCGAACTTGGCATAGATATGCGTTATGTCATAGGCAATCACGATATGACCAATTACGGCCGTTCGTATGAGACCTCCTTCCGTGAGTTCGAGAAATTCTACGGCCCCACATACTATTCCTTCAATGTCGGAGACGAACATTACGTGGTGCTCAATGACAACTTCTATGTGGGCAGGGACTATTTCTACATAGGTTATCTGGATGAAGTGCAGCTGAGCTGGCTCGAAAAAGACTTGGCGTTCACTCCTAAAGACAAGAAGATAGTGGTCTGCATCCACATACCGACGACTCTCGGTCAGGAAGACAGGGATCACTTCCGTTACGACATAATAGGGGACAACCTCTGCAACAAGCCGGCACTGTACTCTATGCTCTCCGACTATGAGGCGATCATCCTTTCCGGACATATGCACACGAACACCAATTTCATCATAGGCACCGGCAAAGGCCGCGACGGTCTTATGGAGCATAACCTGGGCGGATTCTGCGGTACCTGGTGGTGCGGAACGGTGTGCGTGGACGGCTGTCCTCCGGGATACAAGATATACTCCTTTGACGGCACGGATACGAAGTGGTACTACAAGAGCTGCGGATACTCGCCTGATTTCCAGGGGAAACTCTATCTGAACCACAGCGATTACCCGGGGCTTGCCGTCGCACACGTGTGGGATGTGGATCCTGCGTGGAGGGTCGAATACTTCGAAGACGGGGTCAAGATATGCGACATGAAGCGATTCACCGGCAAAGACCCGGTGGCGAAAGCCGAGTTCGCGGATCCGAGCAAACACAAGATTCCCTGGGTCGCCTGCTTCCCTTCTCCAAATATGTTCCAGGCACCTTATAATGCATCTGCCAAGCATCACGAGGTGCGCATTACCGACCGTTTCGGAGATGTACACATCATATCAGACTGATGAAGCGTACACTGATGATCATACTTACTGTTCTCTGCGCCGGAGTCTTCGAACTTTCGGCGCAGAATGCAGTTAAGGACACCACAGTATTCGAAGAGTATTTCGATGTTCTCCCCGCAGCCAAAGTGAGCGCCAGAGGGAAAAAGAAAATCAAGAAATACGGACGTGAGTGGAGGGAGAAATACCGTCTGATATACAACTTCAACAAAGTCTACCCCTACGCTCTCGTGGGACGCAAACTTATGGCGCAGGTGGATTCCACCATCGAGGCGGACGGACTTGACAAACGGAACCGCAACCGCTATATCAAGAATGTGGAAAAGGAACTCTTTTCGCTTTTCGAGCAGGACATACGCAACACCACCATAAGCCAGGGCTTTCTTCTGACACGCCTGGTGGACCGCGAATGCGGAATGACGGTCTACGACATAATCTACAACTATGAGGGAGGCTTTTCCGCCGGATTCTGGACTCTGGTGGGCAAGATGTTCGACCAGGACCTCAAATCGCACTATGATCCCGAAGGCGAAGATGCCAAGACGGAAGAACTTGTAAAAATATGGGAGAGCGGAGAACAGGAATGGAACGATTTCTACTACAACATCTTCTGGGAAGACCCTCCGAAGACCGTCATAAAGGCGGATCGTCTCACCACCAAATCCGTCATAAAATAATCATTCCTCCACGAGAGTGCCTTCCATCTTCAGACAAGGCTGACCTCCCGTAAGCCAATCTTTTAGCACAACCAGCCTGGCACCGCTCGGAAGAGTCTGGTCCACAGCGCAATGATAATGTCCGAAAACGAACATATCTATAGACGGATCCTGCTTCAGCGCATACTGATAAAGCCTTTCACTTTCGCCCTTCCAGATGTACTCCTTATGCGTGTAACGGTTATTGCGCGACCAGCGCGTAGCTATGGAGAATGCCAATGTAGGGTGCAGGAGCGAAAAGATGAATTGGCATACTCTGCTGTGGAAAATCTTGAGCATAAAAAGATATGACCACTTGGCACCGCCAAGGGCGTCTCCGTGCGCAAGAAGCACCTTCTTGTCCCCGATTCTGACTGTAATCGGCTGCTTTTTTATCACGCGCATCCCCAGCGATTCGAAAAAACTGAAACACCAGATATCGTGATTGCCGATGAAGTAATATATCTGAGTGCCTGAGTCCTGAATGCGTATCAGCTCGGACAGGACCCTTATCCCTTCCTTGGGGACAACATCCTTATACTCATACCAGAAGTCCCATATATCCCCGAGAAGTACCAGCGAATCGCCCTTTTGGAAAGGTGTTCCCTTCAGCCAGGAGACAAAACGATCCTCCCTCTCGCGTGGCGAGAAAGCCGCAAGACCCAGATGGACGTCGGATACGAAATAAACCACTGCTTCTACTACGCTAAAGTCTTGAACAATAATACCGCAACACCCACTATAAGGCAGTAAAGGGCGAACCATTTGAGATTGGCCTTCTTGACAAGAGCTATCATCACCTTACAAGCGAAAAGACCTGAAATGAATGCGGAGATGAAGCCCAGCCCCAGGGAAAGCGTATCTGCTCCTCCTTGCGAAAAATCACCTCCGACGATGCTCAGGAAAGCCTCACCGAGCACAGGAATGATAACCATAAGGAAAGAGAACTGTGCTACGACATCGCGGCGTACACCTGCGATAAGTCCGGTGGAAATGGTGGTCCCGCTTCGTGAAAGACCAGGAATCACGGCCACTGCCTGCGAGAGGCCTATGATGAACGCCTGACAATATGAAAGACCGTTACGATGGGTATTCCGCTTATATGTCTTGCTGTTGGATACGGTATCAGAAAAATACAGCAGAACGGCGGTAAGCAGAAGAGCGCCTCCCACCACGTACAGGGAAGAGAAAAGAGCCTCCACCTGATCCTTAAAGAACATTCCTACTATGAAGATGGGAATCGTGGCAAAGAGAAGTTTGAGGACATAATCCATCTCGTCACACTTGCGGAAACTGAAGAAACCCTTCAGCAAGTCCCATATCTGCTTCCTGAATACCAGTACGGTCGCAAGGACCGTCGCCACGTGAACGACGATCTCGAACCTCAGGTCCGAAGCGCCCTCCACGCCGAGCATTTCTCTTCCTATAGCCAGATGTCCGCTGCTGCTGACAGGCAGGAACTCAGTAAGACCCTGCACCAGGCCTAAAATTATCGATTGCCACCAAGTCATATATTATCCTTCGGTTTTCTGATTATGGACAACACTATCACCCCTATTCCGACCACAAGAAGGATAGGAGCCAGAACTATACGTCTGAAATCAAACATTGCGTAGTTGAACACCTGCGGGTCCTTCACTCCGCCGCCGCTCATCAAAATAAAACCGAGCAACAGAATACCCACGCCGGCAAGCAAAATAAAAAAGCCCGTCTTGTCGATAGGCATCTTGGATTTATCCATATAATTCGTCTTTATCAAGTTTTACCAATTTCCCCATAACGGACCAGGCGCAGAGGACACAGACCAGCACCCCCAGCACTATCAGGGCCAATGCCACCTGCGCATACACTGCGCTGTCGAAGAGTTCAGCGGCCTGCGGGAATATCTTATACACATACGCCACCGCCCCTCCTATTATCGCACAGGACAGCAGAGCCGACACAGCCCCCATCAGAGCCGAGCGTCTCAAAAACGGACGTGCGATGAAAGCATTGCTCGCCCCGACAAGCTGCATAGCGTGGATACTGAAGCGTGAAGAATATATATTCAAGCGTACCGTATTGGAAATCAATACTATCGAAATAAAAGTAAGCAGAAGGACCACTATTGCGAGAACCAGCGCCACCTGAGCCATCGCGGCTCCTATCGAGGAGACCATAGCCGCCTGTGTGGTGGCTGACTCTATGTAAGGATACTCCACGATTCTGCTCAGCACCATATCCAGAGAATCTTCCTGAAAGTACTTCGAATGTACCAGAACCTCTATGGAGCTTGGCACCGGCGTATTTACAAACACGTCTGCAAAGTCCTCTCCCAACATATCCACAAGCTCTTGCGTCCCTTCCTCCACACTGACATAGCGGGTGCTCTTGACAAACGGCGCTTTCTCCAGCTCCCGCTGCACTTCCACCGCCTTGACTGCCGGAGTGCCCTTTTTCAGGAATGCGGTGATGTGGATATTCTCTTTGAAATAATTCTCGATGGACCCTGCATTAAGCGCCAATATAGCGGAAATACCCACCAGTAAAAGTACCAGTGAAATACTGATTACGGAAGACAGTGAAGCTCCTGCAATCCTCTTTTTCAGGATATTATTTCTCTTGCGGCTCATTTCAAATGGCGAATTTAGGAAAAAATTTCGTATCTTTGACCCAAATGGAGAATTCTGCAAAAAAAGTACTTTTCGTTTGTTCGGAGATATATCCGTATCTCCCGGAAACCGATTTGTCCACCATTGGACGTTTCCTTCCTCAAGGCATACAGGAGAGAAAGAAGGAAATCAGAGCTTTCATGCCCCGCTACGGATGCATCAACGAGAGGAAAAATCAGCTTCACGAAGTTATACGCCTTTCGGGTATGAACCTTATAATAAGCGACGTAGACCGTCCGCTTATCATCAAAGTGGCATCAATAGCCGCCGCCAGGACTCAAGTTTACTTCATAGATAACGAAGATTACTTCAAACGCAAGCAGATAGAGCGTGATGAGAACGGAAAATTCTTCGAAGATAATGACGAAAGAGCCATATTTTTCGCCAGGGGCGTGCTCGAAACAGTCAAGAAACTGAGATGGGCGCCGGACATCATACATTGTCACGGATGGATTTCTCATCTTCTGCCTGTATACCTTAAAAAGGCCTACAGAGATGACCCTATCTTCACCAACAGCAAGGTAATCCTCTCACTTTACGACAATACGCCTAACGAGAACTTCAGCAAAGATTTCCTGCAGAAAGCATTGGCAGGAGGAGTAACGGAAAAAGACTTGGACCTTCTGAAAGATGCGAGTGGCATAAATCTTGCCAAAACTGCTGCGAAATTCGCCGATGGCATTATCCTCGCCGGAGAGAATGTCCCTACCGCTCTTGTATCTTACTGCAGAGACCGCGGTCTTCCAGTACTTAAGAGCAAGGCAAAAAGCATAGCGGACGGCAGTTACATCGACGAATATAACGCATTTTACGATCAATTCTAGGATGAAATTATTTATTAAAGCTTCACTGGGGATGGCACTCTGTGCCCTCCTTTCCTGTGTAAAGATAAATAACGAATTGGGCGGAGACCTCATCCCCGTAGATCAACGCTACAAAATCTACTCAACAGAGATCCCTATCGAAGAGATAGACTTGCGTATGGCCGATTCACTTTCCGGCTATTCACAGTCACGTATCACGATAGGCGCCATAAAGGATGAGACTTTCGGGCTTACGTCCAGAGAGAGTGCCGTAACCATAGTCCCTCTCTATGATACTCTCAATTTCGGTAAAGTGCAGAAGATTAACTCCTTTACTATGACCGCCGCCTTCGACACCACTTCTGTGTCAAGCGAAGGAAACGAGAGAATCCTTCAAAGGGTCTACGTGAATTCTCTGGAGAGCGGAATAGACTATACCAAGTTAACCGATGCCAATGACCGTGCAGGACTCATCAAGCATAAGACTGAAAGCATAGTGAAAGGCACTCCCATCATAGACGGAGCCAAAGACCTGACACTCTCCTTCACTGACGATTACGCCTGGAACCTGGTGAACAAGACCAACGGGCTTGTACTCTCAAAAGAGATAGACAAATATTTCGAAGCCGTTCCCGGTCTGTACATCTACACTGACTCGCCGGCAGGAGAAGGCGGAAGAATCAACACCTTCGACGTGCAGATGAACTATAACAGTTCTTCCTACTACCTCGAAAGCAACTACGGAGAATTAAGCATCAACACCATATACGATGAAGAAGTGGGCGCGATAGACACCAGTTTCTTCTTCTATTATGGCGCGACCAAATTCACACCGCTCGACTCTCTCATAACCAGCTACTCGAACGGCACTTTCCCTCAGTACGCGTTCAATGTAACAAAACACGAGACACGTTCAAAGGCGGGCAAGGCCACGGACAAGATACTCATAGAAGGCGGAGCAGGTCTGAAGCCCGTAGTTCCGGCTCTATCTCTTAAACACCTGGCAGAAAAAGCCATACAGGATACGCTTCTCGCACACGGAAGAAGCAGCGCGGACTATACGAAAGCCATACTGAACAAGGCGACCATCGTGCTTCCATTCTCCATAGACACTCCTTATACAGAGTTGGATGCGCATTTTCCTCCAAGACTAAGCCCAACCTGCCGTATCTGGACAGACACCACGTCTACATATATGGGTCTTACGGATTCGAGTATGGAGAATGAGAACAAGGGCGATATCAACCGCAACATCTGCGTCTATTCTCCTGACATCACCTATCACCTCCAGCAGATCCTTCTCAAAAACGAAGAGACGGACAAGGGATTCAAGACCGGCAATTACGATATCTGGATGCTTCTTATGAGCGAGCAGACCACAACCACCGCAAGCAGTTCATCGAGCAGCGATATGAGCGAGTATCTGCAATATCTGGCATATCAGAGTTACTATAACAGTATGTACGGCAGCGGAAGCTACGGCTACGGAAGCAGCTATTACAGCAACTACTACAGTTATCTGTTGGCAGCGATGTACGCCAGCGGTTCTTCCACGACAACCAGCAAATCCTACACTCTGGATAAGGATGCCTATTTCAAGGCCGAGCTTTTCGGTCCCGAGAGCA
This sequence comes from Treponemataceae bacterium, assembly GCA_963635625.1. Taxonomy (GTDB): domain Bacteria; phylum Bacteroidota; class Bacteroidia; order Bacteroidales; family UBA932; genus Cryptobacteroides. Next base: position 34,762 of record CAVHGF010000016.1, read on the forward strand.
GCGAGAAAAAGCCGACCCTCAAACTGGTGTTCTCCATACCTGAAGATTGACAGGACGGAAATGAAAATGGTCAGGAAATCAAATTCCTGACCATTATTTTTTGACTAAGGTTAAAATGAATTAACCAAGCTTCTCAGCGACTTTATCAATAGCGTCCTTAACGGTAGAGATATTTGCTGTCTCCTCATCTGGAATCTTGATACCGAAAACTTTTTCAAATTCCATAAGAAGTTCTACTGTGTCAAGAGAATCGGCACCAAGGTCATTAGTAAAGTTAGCGGTCTCTGTGACCTCTGAAGGCTCAACGCCGAGTTTGTCGACGATGATGTCCTTAACCTTCTTTACGATTTCTGCGTACTCCATTTTAATTAAGATTTAAGTTTATAATTTTGATTGTTCTATCAAAGTTAGACCGCAAAGATAATTATTTTTCTCCATTCTGCAAAACAGCCCTCTTGGGGTCGGAAAGACGCAGCCAGATACGCAGTCCATTACAGCAGTTGAGCAGATAAAAACAATACTTTATTATATATACGACCGTAAAGGCGTCGCCGCTCTGCTTATATGAATTGGCCCACAGCACCAGAGAGAATATATTGACGCCTATCCAGAAAATCCACTGTTCCATATAGGCCGTGGACATCAGGAATTGGCCTAAAATATTGCAGACCACAGGGAGAGTGTCCACCAGCACGGCAATTTTAATGAACGATTCCGCAGCACTCCTGTCAAATCTGGCAAGAAGCAGATAGACAGCCACGTTCATAACGACAAAAAGGGATATGAACACCGGCCACATCCCGTGAGTGAAACGCCTTGGTCTGACGTGCCCCTTCTCACCCTCACGCTTTTTCCACTGGGCAAAACCTATGAACTGCATAGGGACGAAATAGAGCAGATGCAAAAGGCCGTTCCCAAGACCTCCGTTGCCGTTTCTCCAGTTTATGATACAGGCTATACCATAGATACTTACATCAAAAAAACTGAACAGGAACGTCACCATCTGCCCCGTCGCGGAAGTAACCGTACCCACCACACCCATAAGGGAACCGAAAGCAGACAGAAGCAGAAGCAACCGTCCCTGGGGCGAACTCTTCAGCCCGGAAGCCGTAGCTATACACACAGCCAACGACATTCCCGCCATTATGAAAATACCGAAATACTTATTGAATTTATCTTCGTTCATCTTTGTCTATTCTGCCTCTTTGGACAGACCTTCTTTTATCTTATGGGCCAATGCCGGACCTACCAGCGAGGCAATCTCTTCTTCAGACGCCTTGGCAATCCTGCTCACGCTGCCAAAATGCATAAGAAGCCTCTGCGACGTGCGTTCTCCGACACCTGATATCTGAGTCAGCGCGGACTGGACCTGCGATTTGGAACGGAGCGCACGATGGAAAGTGATTCCGAAACGGTGAGCTTCGTCCCTGATATGGGTCACGACTCTGAGCGCTTGTGAATTTCTGTCCAGAAACAATGGATAGGGGTCATCCAGAAGCACTATTTCCTCCATTCTTTTCGCCAATCCCACAAGCATCATAGAATTCTGCAGCCCCAACTCTTCCACTGCCTGATATGCGAAATCCAATTGGCCCCTGCCTCCGTCAATAATGACCAGCTGCGGGAGATCTTCGGGATTCTCGGCCATCAAGCGCGAATAACGACGCCCGACGACCTCTTTCATAGAGGCGTAATCATTGGCCCCGACTACGGTTTTTATCTTGAACTTGCGGTAATCCTTTTTTGATGGTGCGCCGTCTCGGAACACCACGCAGGAAGCCACGGGGTTGGTGCCCTGAATATTGGAGTTGTCAAAACACTCTATATGCACGGGCAGTTCTTTCAGGCCGAGCGCACATTGAAGCTGTTCAAGCGCTTCTCTTTTGAATTCATCGGGGTCGGTACGTTCCAATGTTCGCAGAGAGTTGAAATGGAATTCCTTGGCATTCTTGAGACTCAGCTCCAGAAGTGACAGCTTGTCCCCGCGTGACGGAATTCGGAAATCCACACCATCTATCTGCACATCAGGAAGAAACGGCACTATCACCATCTTTGAAAGCGCCCCGAACTTATCCTCTATCTCCGCGATGAAGGTGCTCAGGACAGATTCCTGACTTTCCTCTATGCCAAGCCTGAATTCAAGATTAAGACTCTGGATTATGGCGCCGGAACGGATTCGCAGAAAATTGCCGAAGCAGCGCGAAGCGTCTATAACCAAAGAGAATACATCCGCATCCAAAGGGTTGCTTCCTGTCACCACGCTCTTGCTGTAATGTTCCGAAAGCAGTTCCACACGCGACTTGTAGAATTTGGCGGATTCGAAATCAAGAACATCAGAAGCTTCCTTCATCCGGGAGCCGTATTCTTTGATAAGCGATGCGGTGTCACCTTTCAGGATACGTATTATCTCGTCAATGTCCGAGGAGTATCTTTCTTTCGTGACCTTACCGGCACAAGGAGCAAGACATTTTCCTATTTGAAAGTCAAGACAAGGCCGGAATTTACCCTTGTCTATAGCCGCCTGATCTATCTTAAGCGAACAGGAGCGGACAAAATACACGGAAGAGAAGAATTCAAGGAGTTTCTTCGCGTGATACACCGAACTGTACGGCCCGAAATATTGCGACCCGTCTTTCGGGGTCCTTCTGGTCAGAAACACCCTGGGATACTCCTCCCCTGTCACGCAAATCCACGGATATGTCTTGGAATCCTTGAGGAGGATGTTATACCGAGGTTTATATTGCTTTATCAGGTTGTTTTCCAGAAGCAACGCATCAGACTCGCTGTCCACTACGCTGTATTGGACATCACAGATTTTCGACACGAGAGCGCGGGTTTTCGTGTTAAGTCTCTCAGGAGAAACGAAATACTGCGACACCCTCTTTCTCAGGTCCTTGGCCTTACCTACATAAATAACCACTCCCTCGGAGTCATAATATCTATAGACTCCGGGGGAATGTGGCAATAAAGCTATTTTATCCTTAACGTCCAAGGGCTTCTTTTACAGCCTCTTCGATATCGTCACCGCGAAGATCCCTCTTGAGGATGGTTCCGTCAGGAGAGAAAAGCATTATCTGAGGAATACCGTTTATGCCATAAAGGTCAGTCGGTACCTTCTGTGCATTGATAATCTGATTCCATACTACTCCGTGCTCTGCGGCAGCAGCCTTGGTTGCCTCAGGATCGTCCCATACGGCCACGCTCAGAACGTCGAAATTCTCGCCGGCATATTTCTTATAAACATTCGCGATGTTAGGAATCTCCCTCTTGCAAGGGCCGCACCAGCTTGCCCAGAAATCCACGAGGATGTATTTGCCCTTTCCGACGAAATCCGAGAATTTTACACCGTCTATTTCGAAATCCTTGAACTTACAGCCTTCCTTGGTGGAAAGTTTAGCTTCGATGGAAGCGGAGATTTTCTGTATGGACTCATCCTGTCTGGCTTTCTTGCCAAGAGTAGAGAGCACCTTCTGGATATCATCAGAATCCGAATTGAACTGATAATATGTCTTGAAAGCCTCTACTCCCAAAGAATCGTTCTTGTTCGCCTTGATGGTGGCAAGACAAAGTTCGCTTATGTTCTCGGTAACCTCTTCGTAAAGCGAATCCACTTTTTCTGAAGCATCTTCTTCAGAGAGAGATGTATCGTTCTTAATGGCGGAATATGCTGTATTGAAATCGTTTACATACTGAGCGATCTCGTCGTTGAACTTCTGTGTTTTCTCCTGAGAAGTCTGCCTGTCAGCGCAGCCCGTCACTGCCAAAGCGCAAATAAGCGCAGCCGTTAAAATCTTTTTCATAATTATTTGTTTCTAATTCAAGTTTCGCAAGCAATATACTTTATTATTACTTAAATATCTAATTCTTGCTCTCGCGACAATGCGACGATTAGACGCCTGTGGAAAATAAAGTTTGTTTACAAAAAGCAGTCGGTCTCAAATGAAGCCGACTGCTAATATAGTATTTTCGGATGAAAAATTACTTATTCTCTCTGCGAGGACGGCGATCTCCACCGCGACGTCCGCCACGATCATTGCGACCGCCCTGACGTCCTGCGCCTGCTGCCTGAGCATTTGCTGCTGCAAGAGCTGCAGGAGTAAGATCCTGTTTGCCGTATTTCTCACCGTTGCAGATCCATACCTTCACGCCGAGTGCACCTACTTTGGTGTTGGCTACTGAAAGTGCATAGTCGATATCTGCGCGGAATGTATGGAGAGGTGTACGACCTTCCTTGAACATCTCGCTGCGTGCCATTTCAGCACCGCCTACACGGCCGCTGATCTGAACCTTGATACCTTCTGCACCTACGCGCATAGTATTGGCAACTGCCATCTTGATAGCCCTGCGGTAGCTTACGCGACCCTCGATCTGACGAGCGATTGAGTCTGCTACAATATGAGCATCAACTTCCGGCTTCTTTACCTCATAGATGTTGATCTGAACATCCTTCTTGGTTACTTTCTTAAGCTCTTCCTTAAGTTTGTCAACCTCGGTGCCACCCTTGCCGATAATGAAGCCCGGACGAGCGGCATAGATTGTTACAGTGATGAGCTTGAGGGTTCTCTCTATGATAATCTTAGAAAGAGACGCCTTTGCAAGACGGTTGTTGAGATATTTGCGGATTTCGTAATCCTCCGCAATTTTTTCACCATAATTTCCACCACACCAGTTAGAGTCCCAACCACGTGTGATACCGATACGGTTGCTGATAGGATTTGTTTTCTGTCCCATATTATTTGTTCTCTACTGGTTGTTTGACATCAAGAACAATTGTAACGTGGTTAGAACGCTTGCGGATACGTCCGGCTCTACCCTGAGGGCAAGGACGGATGCGCTTCAACGTGCGGCCCGGGTCAACCATAATGGTCTTCACGATAACGTTACCATTGTCCAACTCTTTTGACTTCTCTGGGTTTTTAGCTTCCCAGTTTGCGATGGCACTCTTGAGAAGAACTGCGAGACGACCGGCTGCTTCTCTCTTGGAGAATTTCAGCAGATCGAGTGCACGGTTAACTTCCACCCCTCTTACTGTGTCTGCAACAAGACGCATTTTGCGAGGAGATGTAGGTGCATCGTTAAGCTTTGCTACTGCAGTGACCTTTTTCTGCTCCTTGAGCTTTTCGGCCATAAGTCTTTTACGAGATCCCATTTTTATTCTCCTTATTTCTTGTTGTTACCAGAGTGACCTCTGAATGTACGTGTTGGGGCAAACTCACCGAGTTTGTGACCTACCATCTGCTCAGTTACATAAACCGGAATAAACTTGTTTCCGTTATGAACTGCGATTGTGTGTCCGATGAAGTCAGGGGAAATCATACTGGCACGAGACCAGGTCTTGACCACCTCTTTTTTCTTGCTACCATCATTCATAGCAAGAATCTTCTTCTCCAGCGCTTCCTGGATATATGGACCTTTTCTTAATGAACGACTCATAATCTCTAAAGTTTAATTCCGATTATTTCTTTCTTCTTTCAATAATGAACTTGTTTGAAGTAGCCTTAGGATTACGTGTCTTGTATCCCTTAGCTGGCAAGCCCTTACGTGAACGCGGATGTCCACCGGATGCACGACCTTCACCACCTCCCATAGGGTGATCGTGAGGGTTCATAACAACACCACGGTTGTGTGGACGACGTCCAAGGTGACGGCTGCGTCCCGCCTTACCATAAGACTCCAAATTGTGATCACCGTTAGATACGACACCTACGGTTGCGCGGCAGGTGACGAGGACCATACGTGTCTCGCCTGAAGGCAGACGAAGAACAGCGTGATTTCCCTCGCGTGCTGCCAACTGAGCGAATGTACCGGCTGAACGTGCCATAGCGGCACCCTGACCAGGACGAAGCTCGATGGCGTGAACCATAGTACCAACTGGAATTTCACTTAGAGGAAGAGTGTTACCGACCTCAGGTGCGACTCCGCTGCCGGATTCCACCTTCTGGCCTACCTTGAGTCCGGCAGGAGCGATGATATAACGCTTCTCGCCATCCTCATACTGAACGAGTGCGATACGTGCGCTGCGGTTAGGATCATACTCTATGGTAAGAACCTCTGCAGGGACGTTATCCTTATTGCGGAGGAAGTCGATGATACGATACATTTTCTTATGACCGCCGCCGATGTAGCGCATAGTCATCTGACCTGTATTGTTACGACCACCTGTTCTCTTGAGAGGAGCAAGCAACGATTTCTGAGGCTTGTTTGTAGTGATTTCGTCAAAAGCACTGATAGCCTTGTTCCTTTGACCTGGGGTCGTAGGTTTGAATTTCTTTATTGCCATTGTCTATTCCTCCTAGATATTAGCGTAAAAATCTATCTTGTCCTCACCTGCAAGAGTAACATATGCTTTCTTGAAGTGATTCATACGACCGCGGAGAAGACCAGCCTTTGTATAACGCTGTTTTCTCTTGCCGTGATAGTTTACTGTATTAACGTCAGCCACTGAAACGCCATAGGCTTTCTCGACTGCCTCCTTAATCTGAAGCTTGTTGGCCTTGCGGTCTACCACAAAACCGTAACGGTTCAACTTTTCGCCCTGAGCCGTCAACTTCTCTGTTACGATTGGCTTAATTAAAATTCCCATCTCTTAATGAAATTTATTTAACCCTTGAAGAGAGAATGTCCTGTACGCCGTCAACCAACACGATAGAATTTGCATTCATAATGGTGTAGGTGTTGATTTCGTCCACAGTAATCACATTCACGTTCTGAAGGTTACGGGATGAAAGGAAAATATTGTTTGAATTGGCAGGAAGCACGAAAAGCACCTTGCGGTCTCCAGCCTTGATGTTTGAAAGGATCTGGATGAATTCCTTAGTCTTAGGAGCCTCCATAGTGAATGGCTCGACGAAGGTGATCGCATTCTCTGCAGCCTTGTAAGAAAGAGCCGAGCAACGTGCAAGGGATTTCACTTTCTTATTGAGCTTGTGCCAATAGCAACGTGGCTTAGGTCCGTGAATGGTACCACCGCCTACGAATATACCTGCCTTGAGGGAACCGTGACGTGCACCGCCGCCGCCTTTCTGACGACCGAGTTTCTTGGTAGAATGTGCATTCTCACTGCGATCCTTTGTCTTGGATGTTCCCTGACGCTGATTTGCAAGATACTGAACTACATCGAGATAGATAGCGTGGTCGTTAGGTGTGATACCGAAGACCTTCTCATCGAGAGTTACCTGCTTTCCGGAATCTGTTCCGTCGATTTTGTAAACTGAAAGTTTCATACTCTTAAGCCTCCACAATTACATAAGAACCCTTGGCTCCCGGAACGGAACCCTTTACAACGATAAGATTGCTCTCTGGAATGAGTTTAAGCACCTGAAGGTTCTCAACTTTAACTCTGTCGCTGCCCATATGACCAGCCATACGCATTCCCGGGAATACGCGTGAAGGCCAAGATGATGCACCCATTGAACCAGGGTGACGAAGACGGTTGTGCTGACCGTGGGTCTGTCCGCCTACACCGGCAAATCCGTGACGCTTTACTACGCCCTGGAAGCCTTTACCCTTAGAAGTACCGATGACGTCTACAAATGCCACGTCCGTGAAGACGTCTGCAAGTGCGACACTGTCACCAAGTTTTAGCTCTCCTGCGAAGTTCGCCTCAAACTCGACGAGCTTGCGCTTAGGAGTGGTTCCTGCCTTTTTGAAGTGCCCCTGGAGAGGCGCGCTGGTGTGCTTTTCTGAAACTTCGTCATAGGCAAGCTGTACAGCGGCATAACCATCTTTCTCTACTGTACGGAGCTGCGTAACAACGCACGGACCAGCCTCGATAACGGTGCATGGAATATTCTTTCCATCGGCACCGAAAACGGATGTCATTCCGATTTTCTTTCCAATTAATCCAGGCATTGGTTTAATAATTAATTGTTTATAAAATTATTTTTTAATTGACCCTATTTTTAGGGGTTGCAAATATATGAATTAACTTTCTTATTTCCAAATCAATTTGTAAAAGTCATTTTTACCTCGGACCGTACAGCCTCATCTCGTTCTCATTTCGTCAGACTGAATACCATTTCACATAATTATGTAATGATAATCTTCTTTTTTCGCTCGGAGGGACCTTTTCGAAGACCATCTCGCTGTGCTCGAACTCATTCTGTCCTATTTTAAAGTTTACTTTTATGACCTTCATTCTGTAAACTCCTATCAGGACAAGTCACACCGCTCATATATTCGCTATCCCCCCTTTCGATACAGAAGTCGCGGCACGGGTCTCTGAAAGAACACCAAGGACATATCGGTTCAGAGGCGATACGCGCTTCGCGCTATCCCTCCCACTTCG
>CAVHGF010000017.1:0-37497 GCA_963635625.1 Treponemataceae bacterium
CTTTACAATGTCAACAAAAAGTTTACAAACTTATTTTGTATCAATTGTTTACCTCGCAAATATATGAAGAATCCCCGGATTTCCAATACCTGTCTGCGCATTTTTTTTGCCGTAACAGAGCGAGGATTATTAAGAGTCGTTTCCCCGTCAAACACCCTAAGCTTACCGGCAGTAGGATTACTCTTATAACATATAGCACATAACATATCACCAAGGACATTTCGGTTCAGAGGCGGCTGGTCGCCCGTGACCTGTGAACGGGAGGGATAGCGCGAAGCGCGTATCGTCGTGAACCGATATGTCCTTGGTGGAACTTGTTAAAAATGCCCTACCTCAAATTTGGTAAGTAATAAAAAGTATTGTCTTTCAGCATTTCAGAAAAACGGAAGATCACAGATATGCCCCACACCGCACTCAGTGGCACATCGGTGCTCTTAGGCCCTGTTTTGAAAGGGGGCATAAGATCAGCGATGTGCCTTGTAGGCCCTTCAGAGCGTGATGAGCGATCTTCTGATTTTCAGCGATCTTCTGAATTCCAGCGATCTTCCGTTTTTCAGATAAGATTCTGATTGTCCGTGTAGAACTTGTCACATACTTGCCCTGCCTTTGCGCCCTACGTTTGTGTCCTGCCTTTGCCCTCTGACTGTTCCGTCTGCCCTGCAAGATTTAGCGGAGACCTCCACTCCCCAGGTGTCCCTGTCGCCAAGCTCATAAGAACGTGAGGGACCAGATCGGTTGCCAATTTAAATTCCAAGCGCATCTCTCGCCCGTAACCAGTGAACGGGAGAGACCCACGAAGTGCTGTACGCCCCCGATTATTTGACTTCAAGCACGTCGCCGTGGTCTTTCACGATGCACTCCTTGAAATGCTCGGTGTAGCCCGGCTGGGTCAGACCGTCAGGAATACCCTCGCTCCACTGGCTGTGAACGAAACTCCCGTCCGCGTTCTGCGCCTTCACGTTACCGTCTATATATTTGACCAGAAGAGTCTTGTCCAGCTCCACCCACTGCGAGAATATGTCCTGTGCCGTGGAAGTGGTGAAGCGCGTCATCTCCTTGACGGCCTTCTTGGTCTTTCCTTTCGCAAGCAGAGAACATAGTTTTTCGTCCATCTGCGGGATGGCTTTATCTATCTGCTCATTTTCCCACGCATCTATCTTCCCGCGCACGAAAGGCTCCATTTGATTGTACATCTTGTAGCAGGCCTGAGCCACGCGGTTGCAAGCCCAGAATGCGGAAGTCGGCGAGTACTCCAGAAGGTTGCCGTTCCCCTCACGGAAACATTCCGGGACCTCGCTTGAATTCACGTAACAAGGAGTAAGATAAGAAGTGGCGGCATCATCGCAGCCGAACCAGATGAGAGCCCCTGCCTCGCGAGGAAGCGAACCTCTGGACTGTGCCACGAACCAGAAACCTGTCTGCTGGGTGGCGATGGCCCTTTCGTTGACGTAGGTCTTGCCGTCCACGTCCAGATACATAGGTCTCCAGCGGTAAGGACAGGCATTTCCGCCGGCTCCCACGTCCGTGCGCATATCCATAGGCGTGTTCTCATAGTGGTCGCGCATCACGTCAGCTACGTCTTTCACCCCGATTTTGCGTGCAGGTTTTACGAAAAGCGGCATCTCGTGATCGAGTTCATAGCCCATCACGTGCGCGAGGTAGTCATCGGCCTTTTCTGTAATCTGCTCTCCATCTTTTTCGTAAGTGAACTCTCCGTCGCACAGGATGTTGAAAGCGGTCCAGGCTCTGGCCTCACAACCTCTCGCCGCACCGAAATCCATAGGATTGTATGCGTGGCGGAAATTGAAATCGCGGTCCTCCCCGTCGAACCATCCCATTTTGCGGGCAAAGCTTATCACATCCGGAGCATAAAGGCAGTTCTGCGGGTCGTCCAGAGGGAAGACTCCTATGCGTGCCTGATTGGCGTGTGCGCAGATATATCCGTCAGGGATGCGTCTCGCCACCCACACGATACCTTTCTCCTCGCCTTTTCCCACCAGCTCCATTATCCACGCCTCCTCGGTATCGGCTATTGAAAAAGTCTCACCTTCAGAAGGATAGCCATAGGTATTGGCCAATTCCACTATGCACTCTATGGCCTCGCGAGCAGTCTTGGCCCTCTGCAGGGTGATGTAAATCAGCGAGCCGTAATCCATTATTCCGTCAGGGTTGATCTGGCTCTCTCTCCCGCCCCAGGTGGTCTCCGCGATAATGAGCTGATGCTCATTCATATTGCCCATAGTCTGGTAGGTGTACGGAACCTGGGCGATCTCCCCCAGCGGTTTGTTCGTGTCCCATTCCCTTACCTGATACATACTCCCGAGCGGATGCCTGGCCGCCTTATGGAAATATAATTCTCCATAAAGCCAATGCGAGTCCGCAGCATAGGAAATCATCGAAGATGCGTCCTTGCTTGCGCCTTTGGTGATGATGACATTGGTGCAGGCATAGCTTGATAGAGGAAAAAACAGTGCGAAAGAAGCCAGAATGGCGAGAACCTTTTTCATTTTATTCTATAATTGTTTATTTTTGCGTGATTTTGAATGCAAATCTAATGAAATATTTCTGGATAGTTCTTTCGCTTGTTCTTTCAGTTCCCGTTTTTGCGCAGGAAAAGGCCCCGCAGGACAGGGACAAGACACTCCGGGAGAACATAGACAAGACCATAGAAAAGTACGAGAAGACTCTTGACCTTGAATATTGGCAGGTGTTCTATCTGGATTCCATTCTCACGCACGACTATGGTGCTATGGTGGCTGAGATGGAGGAGAAGAGCAAGGCGAAAGTCGAGAATTCGGACATCTACCAGCAGGTCCAGGACAAGTGGAGCGAACAGATGTACAACTCCATAAAGAAGATCCTCAACGAGGACCAATGGAGCAGATACCTCAAACAGGGAGCTGCCCGTGATAAAAAAGCCAGGGATAAAAGAGAGAGCAAAAGACAAAAGCAGATATGAAACAGGAAGATATAGAAAGAATCATAGGTGAACTCAATTCTTTGAAGTGCACGTCGGCCAAGATGGTCGAAGAGGCAAGGGTCAGATATCTTGGCAAGAAGGGCGAGATAACTGCTCTCTTCGAAGAATTCCGTACCGTGGACAAAGACTCCAAAAGGGAGTTCGGCAAGCCGCTCAACGAGTTGAAACAGACGGCTATAGCCAAAATCGAAGAGCTCAAGGCCACTCTGGAGAATGCAAGCACAGATCTCGGACTTATGGAGGATCTCTCGCTTCCGGGAGACGAATTCGATCTCGGGTCACGCCATCCGGTAAGTATGGTCCGCGAGGAGATAGTCGGCATTTTCCGCAAATTCGGCTACGATGTGGCTGAGGGGCCTGAGATAGAGGATGACCATCACGTCTTCGAGGCTCTCAATTTCCCTGCCAATCACCCCGCACGCGATATGCAGGACACTTTCTTCGTCTCCGCCGGTCATCTCAATCCGCTTCTTCTGCGCACGCACACATCAAGCGTGCAGGTAAGGGCTATGGAGACGATGCCTCTTCCTATACGTGTGGTCTGCCCGGGAAGAGTGTTCCGTAATGAGGCGATAAGCGCCCGCGCACACTGCATCTTCCATCAGATAGAAGGTCTGTACATAGACGAGAACGTCACATTTGCCGACCTCAAGCAGGCTATCCTGCTTTTCGCCAGGGAGATGTTCGGTCCGCAGACACAGATCCGTATGCGTCCTAGTTACTTCCCGTTCACGGAGCCGTCCGCAGAGGTGGACGTGAGCTGCAATATCTGTCACGGGAAGGGCTGCAATATCTGCAAGGGGACAGGCTGGCTTGAGATTCTGGGATGCGGTATGGTAGACCCTAACGTACTCGAAGCGTCCGGAATAGACAGCAAGAAATACAGCGGATTCGCTTTCGGAATGGGCCTCGAGAGAATAGCAATGCTCAAATGGCAGGTCAATGACCTCCGTCACTACTTCGAGAACGACCTGCGTTTCCTCAGAGAATTCAACACTTCGCTTGAAGTTTAAAATACAGATCAAGGGTCCTGCCTGTTGACGGGGCAGGCCCTGTGTTCTTGAAACCACGTTAAAAAACAAGAAAATGTCAAAATTCAGTACCAGATTTTTGGTAATGACAGTACTTTTCATCGTCTGTCTTATCACATCGAACATTTTTGTTCCGAGAATATGGCAAGTAGGCCATAGTTCACTTCAGCTCTCAGGGGCTGTAATCTTATTTCCTATCTCTTACATCCTCAACGACTGCATCACGGAAGTGTATGGCTACCGCAAGGCCCGCTTCGTGATATGGCTCGCCTTCGTGATGAGCGCTTTCGTGGCGGTGGCATCGGCCCTCGTCTGTCTTCTGCCCGAGCCTATAGAGCCGGGAAGCAAGCAGGTGGCATCTTCATTCAACCAGCTTTTCAGTATGGTGCCGCGAACCACCATCGCTTCTCTGCTCGCCTTCCTGATTGGCAGTAATGCCAATGCCTTTATAGTGAGTAAGATGAAAGTGCTTACCCGTGGCCGCGGATTCGGCGGCAGGGCGATTCTCTCTTCCGTAGGGGGAGAACTGCTGGACTCCTGTGTCTTCTATCCATTGGCATTCTGGGGGATGATGAGCGCCCAGACCATTCTCAGCATCATCTTCACGCAGGTGGTGGTCAAGACCGCTTACGAGATAGTGATTCTCCCTGTGACCACGAAGGTGGTGGCATACCTCAAACAGAAGGAAGGGGTGGACACCTACGACGAGAACATATCTTATAATCCATTCAAACTCAGCGATATTTAATATGAGTGACCGTACATCAGAAGGCCTTCAGTCCTTGGGCCGAAAAACCATATACAGAGACGACTATGCCCCGGAAGTGCTGGAAACATTTGTCAACAAACATCCCGGGAACGACTATTGGGTAAGGTTCAACTGCCCGGAGTTCACTTCGCTCTGTCCCATCACGGGTCAGCCTGACTTCGCGGAGATAAGGATCAGTTATATTCCTGACATCAAGATGGTCGAGAGCAAGAGCCTTAAACTCTATCTTTTCAGCTTCCGTAATCACGGCGACTTTCACGAAGATTGCGTCAACATCATAATGAAAGACCTTATCGCGCTTATGGATCCCAAATATATAGAGGTTACCGGACTTTTTACGCCGCGCGGGGGAATCTCCATCTATCCTTATGCCAATTATGGCCGCCCCGGCACCAGATACGAGGCTCTCGCGGAACAGCGCTTCGCTAATCACGAATAATTTTTTCGTAAAAATACATACGTTTTTTGATTATAAATCGTAACTTGCAAAAGCAATTTTGTGGGTTGCGATTTTTGTTGATTAGTTAGTAGTTTATATTCAATAGCTTAGCGAAATAAGATGAATTTTAAAACTGTAATTGCGGGTCTTGCGGCCTGTCTTTTTTTCGTTTCCTGTGAGGAGAAAAACAATACAAAACCCGTAGAGGAACCGGATATTAAGTTACAATTTGAAACCAATGCCCTATCAATAGCTATCGATTCAAAAGAGGAATTGGTTATTTTGGTTGAACCTGCAGAGAAAGCGTCTTCCGTGGAGATAGTCAATTCAGACGATAAGGTCCTGGAGATAACGGGCAAAGATATAAAGGACGGGAAAATCACCATTTCCATCGAATCTTTGACTTTGGGAACGTGCACTGTTGCGGCAGCTTTGGAAGACCGGTATGACGAGTGCAGTGTGGAGGTTGTCCCTGTCAGCGCTGAGAGCATAACGCTGGACAAGCAGGAGTTGGACATCAATGTTTATGACCAATATACTTTCAGTGTGACCATCGCCCCGGAGAATACCACATCCCCTGTGGTTGAATGGACTTCAAGTGACGAGAAAGTCGCAGTAGTCAATCACGGCACGGTCGTAGGCCGATCTGAAGGAACTGCTGTCATTACGGCAAAGATAGGCGGTGTCAAGGCGGAGTGCACGGTGAACGTACACGAGGTCAAGGGCGAATCCCTGACTCTTGACATAGAGTCACGCGAGATTTCCGAGGGTGAGACCTTCCTTGTCACTGCTACCTTGCTTCCTGAAAATGTTACGGTAAAGGGAATGCAGTGGAGCGTGGTGTCCGGGAGTGATGTCATCTCCTTCGAAGTGGTCGACCCTAAGGAAGATGATAATCAGACATCTGCCAGAGTGGCCGGATTGAGCGAAGGAGAGGCTGTTCTCCGTGTCCGGAGCGCCGGACTTCAGGCCGATTGCAAAGTGACAGTCAAAAAGGCTGTCGTTCCTGTAAAAGAAGCGAAAGTAGGTGATTATTACTATAGTGACGGTTCCTGGAGCGACGGCGGCCTGCTTGGCTATGAGACAGACGGACTGACTCCTGTCTGGGCGGATCCTAAACCTTCTCCGGAGGAGGGCAAGACCGTCATAGGAATAATATTCTCGACCGATCAGACGCGCATATCTTCTGCGGAGCAGGCTGCGGGTTGCACTCACGGACTTGTGATGGCATTGAAGGGTGCTCACGCGGCAGACGCGACGGAGACCAGATATTCTTTCGATTATTCATTTGACAACATCCCGAACAAACGGCGCGGAACTGCCTGGTATGCCGACATCGACGGATATCAGTGGACGCAGGAGATAATAGCTGCTTATCCGGCAGAGAAGATAGCGCAGTGCCCCGCATTTGACTGGACGGTGACGGATTATTCGCCTTCGGCTCCGCTCAGCACGTCCGGATGGTATGTTCCGAGCATAGGTCAGATCTGGGATATGCTTTCGAATCTGGGCGGAGGAGAATTGGCAAAGGTTCTGAAGACGCTTCAGTCTTATAGTGATGACATCTCTTATTATTATAGGGATGGGGATCCGATAACATTGTCATATAATCTTTTGGATAAGTTGAACGCTTGTCTGGAGAAAATACCCGCTTCTCAGAAAGAGGAATTCAAGACGAACAACAACTATTCGGGAGAAGGTGAATATATGGAATTTATGAGTTCATCTCTTTATGATAATGAAGGAGGGGCCGTGTGTGGATTCTGGATATTCTCCAACGGCAAATTCGAGCCGCAAATAAACTGGACCGATAATCCTGCGATTTATCGCCCGGTACTGTCATTTTAAGAAAACCGAAAAAATTCAAAATAAACTGTAGTATGAAAAGATTGTTATTGACGGCGCTTGCCGCAGTATCTCTTTGTGCTTGCACGAAGGATCTTGAAAAAAGAGTCGACACCCTCGAGAAAAAGGTGGCTGAGCTTGAGACAAAAGTCAACGAGAACGCTTCAGCTATCGCCAAGTTGGTGGAGGCACAAGCCAAAGCTGTCACTATCACTAAGGTAGAGACACTTTCCGACGGTTATGTGATTTATTTCAGTGACGGAACCACATCCACCATTAAAAATGGTGTCAACGGAATTGACGGAAAGGATGCGGTCGCACCTGTCGTCGGAATCAAAGAAGATGGCGGAGTATATTACTGGACCATTGACGGCGAATTCATTCTTAATGACGGACAGAAAGTTCCTGTGACCGGTAAAGACGGAGTTGATGGGAAAACTCCTCAATTCAAGATAGAAAACAGCGTCTGGTATGTATCATTTGACGGGCAGACTTGGACGGAAGTTCCTGTAAGCGGGACCGTGGAGCCTAAGCTCGTTATGGAGGAGACGGATACCGCTTATGTCTTCACTCTCGGAGAGACCGTCATCACCATCGCCAAGGAGAATGTCTTCTGCCTCCAGGTGGAAAGCGATACCCAGACTTTCGAAGCCGGAGCCAGCGTATTTGTTCTTAAATATACTCTGAAAGGGGACGACGGCACCGCGCACGTAAGCGCAGAATCAGATGATTTGAAGGTGAATGTGGATGAATACAACAAGAGCGTATATGTCTATCTGGACTCTTCCGTCATCACGGGACACGTGCTTGTCAAGGCTGTCCGCAACAGCGATTCAAAGTATACTGCCAAGTATGTCACGGTTCTTAACGAAGCTTATGGATCACACGGCGGAACGATAACTATCAGCGATACAGACTATACAGCGTGGTAAGAAATTAAAATATAGAAGATTATGAAAAAATCATTATATGTTGCGGCATCTGCGTTTCTTGCCCTTGCTGCTTGTACGAAGGAGAATGTTCAGCCTCAGAAGGTTAACGGTGATGTGTTCAATATTGGCCTGGGCGTGAATATAGACCATACCAAGGTCGCTTACGACGGTAACGATGCTGTCACGTTTGCCAGCGGAGACAAACTCAGGGTTGCGATAGCCAAGGAA
This sequence comes from Treponemataceae bacterium, assembly GCA_963635625.1. GTDB lineage: Bacteria > Bacteroidota > Bacteroidia > Bacteroidales > UBA932 > Cryptobacteroides. The sequence goes on from CAVHGF010000017.1 coordinate 8,225, forward strand.
TCTGACCCGGATGTCTTGATTAAAGTGGCTTCCCAGCAGGGATATCCTGCCAATCAGTATTATTCTACATTTGCTCTTGCAGATGCGGAGGCCGAAAATCCTGTTTTTACCGGTTATCTGTACAGTATTGTAGAGGCGGATTATGCGGACAGCTATAAGACCTATTTCGCTTTTCCGTCAGATGCTTTTTCTCCATCTTCCACAGCATCAGGCTGGTCTGCAACGGTAAAGGACAAGCAGAAGGGTTATGCGGACACTTGGGACGGAACATCTGATGCTATGATTGGCGCTCCGGGGAAAATCTATACGGGGACATATACCTACGATGATAATTATGGTGAATATACTGTTCCGGGTGGAGTCAGTACCAATCTGGCCCATCTCTTTGGTTTCGGAAAGCTTACTTTCGCCGGGATTCCTGAGAAATTCTTGTCGGATAACAATGTCGAGAAGGTTGTCATAGAGGCTGTTGGCGAGAACAAGAACATAGCCGGAAAATTCAAGGTGGACCTTTCCAAAGGAATTGCCGAACAGACGCTTGCTCCGGCTTCCACTTATTCTATGTCTTCCACCATTACCGTCACTCCGGAGCAGACGACCGCTCTTGCTGATCTCACTACCTGGTTTGTAGCTGCTCCCGGTACTTATGATGTCAAGATTACCGTCTCTACTGACAGGGCATCTTTCGTATTCGAAAGACAGGGGCTTGTAATTGAAAGAGGTAAGATCGCCGCTCCTACGGTCAATCTCAAGGAGACGGACGTGTACGAGGATTATGAGGTGGCACTTGCCAGCCGTCAGAATTGGTCCAATACTTTCACATATTCTAACTGTATCACTTCATCATATAAGGTGCGCGCCTGGGGGCCGACCGACAGCAAGATGAACTTTACTCTCACTTATCCGGGAGCGACCAGCTCAAACTACGGTTATTATTACAATGTTACAGGCGGTGGATATGTGCAGTGTCTGAATTACAGTCATCTGAATGGCGCCGGTGTAGTGCATCTTTCATCAAAAGCGGCATTCAAGAATCTCGAGTCTGTAAAACTTGGTTTGGGGAATCATAAGATAGGAACAAGCTATGACTGCACCGTGGCTCTGGTAAATAAGGGGGATACCACTGAAATCAAGACCGTGTCAGTTCCTGTCGCTACCGTGGATAATTCCACCGATACCAGGGTTTATTATTTTGAAAACAACACGGAGGTCAAAGATGGCGATCTGCTTGTCATCATAGATAACATCAGCTCGATTGAAGTAAGGGCTTTACTCGGTTCTATTGTTCTTAACTGCGTGCCGGAAGTGGCCCCTCAGGTAAGTGAGGTCAATGTAGGCATACCGGCAGAGAGCGGCGAGATAGATTGCCCTGTATACGCTTCTTCACAGACTCCGACCGTATCGTCCGATGCCGATTGGCTTACAGTATCTTACGCCGGTGGGAAGATAGCTTATTCAGTTACCGAAAACACCGATATCCAGAGAACTGCCACCATCACCGTGCGCCTTGTAGACGGCGAATACACTTCCGAGAAGACCATATCCGTAATTCAGAAATCAGCTACGGCCAGGGAATATCACCTTACTATAACTCCTGCACAGGTCAATGCTCTTGCCACAGCTTATCTCGCGGACAATCCTGGCGTTACCAATGCTGCGGTGACTGGGGTGTTCCCTGCTTACGGAACCGACTACCCTGAACTCAAGGTTGATGTGCCTGTCAAGATAGAGAATCTTTATTTCGAAAAGACTTCAGATTATAAATTCGCATTCAAGTATTATCTGGAGTCGACTGCTGAAATAGGAAAGATCCAGAAAGTGGAGGTCCGTTCAACACAGGAATTGAAATCATCTATGTATTATCTTACGGTAAGGGTTTCTAAAGATGGTTCTACCTGGTCTCAGTCAGGTTCTTCCGCAAATTATGTGGCAGTTGCCGATGGCAAGGATGAATCTGATCCGACAAAGACCATATATAAGGGAACTTATACTCCTGAGGATACGACTTATACTTATTTCAGGTTCATAAGCGATTCGTATAGTTATACCATTTACCAGATCGATGTATATTTCGTCGTAGGTGATTAATTATGAAGTTGAAGAGATTATTGAACATATTCTTATCCGTTCTGTCAGGCGTTCTTGTTCTCAGTTGTGAGGACAAGAATGCTTCCCGGACGGACCAGGTGTCGGAATTCAGAGTCGCGAAGTCCCTTTATAAGATCGATGCCAATGGAGGTGAAGTGACCGTAAAGTACTCTTCTTCCGGGAATGCCGCAGGCAAGATTGCGGAAGTGTCGACGGATGCAGAGTGGATAGAGGTCAAAAGTGCCAATTCCAACAAAATCATTTTGGGCGTGGAGGAGAACGTCTCGTCTCAGGACCGCACGGCCACTCTGTTGCTTACAGCTGACGGAGTTGAGAGCGTGACACTGCATCTGCTGCAGAGCAAGGTGTCTGATTCCACTCCTGCGTACAGTAATTTCACCATTACGACGAGCAACATCACGTCTTCGAGCGTGGATGTGGAGGTGGAACCGCTGAATCCGTCGGCATATTATTATACCGACCTTTTCGCTGCTTCCCAATACGATGCGTACGGTGAGACTTATATAGTCAATTCCATACTGAACTATGTGGCCAATCTTATCTCGTATTCCGGAGTGGAAGATCCTCATCAACTTTTGTATCAGGGATATTACAATTCCGCTTATGACGAGAACGTCTCGCTTGACCTTCGTGACGATACGGATTATTATGTCGTGGCGGTGGATGTGGATTTCGATGCCTCGCTCAATATGATAACAAGCGGCAAGGGCGTGTTCCACAAGTTCCATACTGCGCAGGCCAAGCAGGTTGAGATGGATTTCACTTTCCGGATTAACGGAACCTTGGTGGAGGTTACTCCTTCTGCGGATTATACTTATGTCTGCGGGATAGTGTCCAAGTCTCAATGGGACGCCTACGCGGATAAGAAGGACGCCGCCAGAGATTATGTCGCCGTGGCCAAACAGTATGATATGCTTGACACCATAGTGCTGTCCGGAAAGAATACGGTGGATTTTACCTATTTGCTTGAAAGTGCGGGAGAGTATGTCGTGTATGCGGCAGGTTATCGTAACACTTCCGCGGATAAGGGAATATCTTCGGAGGTGAGCTATCAGACGTTTACTTTTAAAAAATAGTCAGAAAAAATTTGGGAATACAAAAAAAAACTCTACCTTTGTACTCCCATTGCGGAAATAGCTCAGTTGGTAGAGCGCAACCTTGCCAAGGTTGAGGTCGCGGGTCCGAGCCCCGTTTTCCGCTCGAAGAGTTGCTGAAAGGCAGCTCTTTTTTTGTTGGCAGAAGATTGGTTTATATCCCGCGACCTTAAGTTTCGCACCTGCGAAACTTAAATCATTCAGTATTGCGCTGCACTTGCGTTTTATTTCGTATCTTAGCGAGATATGAAAGTGCAAGACATAGAAAATACCATAGAGCATATCGCCCCTCTTTTTCTGCAGGATGATTTTGACAATTCAGGACTACAGGTCGGAGTGGAATCAGATGAAGTCAGAGCCGTACTCGTCTGTCTGGACGTTACGGAAGACATTATCAGCGAAGCCCTTGAAAAGGGATGTAATCTTATCGTCTCTCATCATCCGTTGCTTTTCCACCCTCTGAAGAAAGTAAGTGAAGACACATATCAGCAAAGATGTGTCCGCCGTGCGATTAGTAACGGCATAAGCATTTATGCATCACATACCAATTTGGACAATGCCCCTGGCGGTGTCAACTACTGGATTGCCGGGAAGATTGGCCTGCAGCAGTTGGATTGGCTTGAGAGAAAAGAAGGACAGAATGCGGGAAGCGGACTTGTCGGCGTTTTGCCTGAACCTGTATGTGCAGAGGAGTTTTTGTCGCGGTTGAAAGCTGTTTTCGGGGTGCGGGCATTGGCATATAATGCCGTGGATCCGCAGAAAATGATATATCGGGTGGCCCTTTGCGGAGGGGCAGGTTCTTTTCTCCTTCCGGCGGCCCTGAGCCTGGGTGCGGACTGCTTTATCACCGGCGAAGTGCATTACCATCAATACTTTGAAGTGGAAGGGATGCTGATAGCCGCGCTTGGCCATTATGAGAGTGAACAATACACGACGGATCTGCTTGCGGAGATTATCGGGCAGGCATATCCCGATTTGAGGGTGGAGAAAACCGCTCTATGCACAAACCCTATACAGATAAAATGAGCAGACGTCATATAATACTTCTTGTGTTGATGTGGATGCTGATATTGCCGTCCTATGGGCAGAGCATCCCCAAACTCAAGCGGGCGGAAGAAGTCAACAGCGGTGTCTTTCCTAACGGAGTGGAGTATTTTTTCGTGGAAAATACACCGGTTGCAGGCCGCGCGGACTTCGCTCTCGTACAGATAGGTGATTTCAGCGTAGATGAAACGCGACACACTTTCGTGGACGCAGAACATCTGAACCCTAAGGAATACCTGTCGCGTAACGGTATTCATTATACTGAAGACGGATTCGTGTCGTATTACGAAGGTGCCAGAGTCTTCCGTTTCCCTGATGTGAACGTGCAGGACAGAGCGTCCACGGACAGCACTTTTCTGATGATGCTCGACTTTATGCTCCAGTCTACGGGTCCGCAGACTATCATCGTGTGCGGAGATATAGACCAGGCGAGCTTCAAAGAGAGATTCAGCACGCTTTCTCTGGTGGTGCCGCAAGTGCAGGAGCAGGAATACGTCAGCTCCATCCCCAAGGAAGGTGCCATCTTGCGGAATGATGCCCGGAAAGGCTTCGTGTCCTTTTCTTTTCAGGAAGGCACGGTCAACAGGGAACAGGCCGGGACGGCAGTTCCGCTGATGTCTCAATTCCTTTTCCTTCAGGTCAGGAACATATTGAAAGACAGGGTGGAATTGGCATTCAAGACAGAAAGGATTCCTTATTATATAGACATCTTGGAAAACGAGGTGAATGTTTGTTTCGACCAGAATTTCGAGACCCAGGCACGTCAGATAATAAGCGATGCCGTATCTGACCTTTGTAACGGCGGTGCCACGGAGGAAGAACTTACCTATGCCAAGTACGAGGCGCTCCCGGAAGTGATTTCGACGGGGCTGAAGCCCGGGAAGAGCAATTCCTTTTATGTGGAAAGATGCATCGCGTCGATAATCAGCGGAAGTAATCTCGCTTCGGAGGAGACTCTCAGAAGTTTCTTCTCCCGCCGCAAGATATCTCCGAAAAGAGAGCTGGAACTTTTCAACAATTACTCGCACGCGCTGCTCACTTCGATAAGTGAAAACGACGAGGCCGATTTCAAATACAAGAGGCAGTCTTGTCCCGACCTTCAAGCGGCGCTGAGGGTTCCTTCGAAGGGAGTTAAACTTGCCAATGTTACCACGGACCCTCTTACTGGAGGAAAACATTGGACCTTCTCCAACGGAATGAAGGTGGTGTATAAGTATCTTCCTTCTACGGAGGGCTTTAATTTCTGTCTGTCGCTTCGTGGCGGAGCCTCTTCTATGGAGAATCTTTATCCCGGCGAGAGCCGTTTTCTGCCGGATATGATTCTGCTGAACCGTTTCTCGGGGATAGAAGGATATGAATTCGACAGAGCCTTGAGGACAAGAGGCATAGAATTTCAGTTTGACATAACGCTCGGCAACACCATTTTCGCAGGTAATGCGCCGAGTTCGCAGATATCCACTGTCCTGCGGGCGCTTTTGAAATTCGCCTACGGCAGACAGAGCGATGCGGCGGCATTTGATTTTTATCGTCAGTGCCAACGGCTGCGCTCCACTACGGAACTCCCTTCCATACACGCTGTTATGGACAGTCTTATGTGCCGGGATTATGCCTATCAAGCCAACAGTTCGGCGTATAATATCAAGGATGCCCTTATGGAACGCACCGACGCTTTTCTCGATCAGCGTTTCTCCAATGCAAGCGACGGAGTGTTCATCATCATAGGAAATGTGAGTGAGGCAGACCTGCTTAATGAATTGTGCCGTCATCTGGGATCTTTCGACGTGTCGGGACCTTACGCCGTGAAGGAATCGGTACGATATAATCTTTACAGCGGACGCACTACTTTCATAGAAAAAGGCGATGAAGAAAGCGTGAATCTCGCCGCTACCGGATTCATCCCCGTGACCATAGACAATTATCTGACCTTTCTTCTTGCCAAGGAGGCCATTTCGCGCCAATTGGCCAAGTCTCTGCTGCCCGTTGGAATGTATGTCCAGGTGGAAGGGAAGATGGATGTGGACCCTATGGAGAAGGTGTCGTATTATGTCACGCTCAAATCCTGTCCGCAGGACGGGTTGCCTGAGGGTGTGGAGTCTTATGACCCTATGGACGCCATCAATGTCGTCAGGGAGGAGTTTTCCCGTATGCAGTATATGGCGATATCGCCAGAGGAGTTCGAGAGTTATAAGGAGATAGTGAAAAAGACGATAGCCGCCCAGTTGTCTTCACAGAAGGGGATGATGGATTATGCCCTTTGCCGTTATTCTTTCGGACGTGACCTGACTACTGCTTACCGGAGCAGGTTGGACGCCCTGGTAGTGGATGATCTCAGGTGGCTTCTCGAAGAGGTGATTTCGTCCGGAATAGTGGAATATATAGTAAAATAAACCTATGCTTGACAACCGTTTTGGTACTATAATAGAGATAGGCGACATTCTGGTCTCGGAAGATGTGATCAGTGAATTTTTCGCCTGCGATTATGAAAAATGCAAAGGCGTCTGTTGTGTGGAGGGAGATTCCGGAGCTCCTGTTCTGGAGGAAGAACTTGACTCTCTTGAGCAGGGTTATGACACGTACAGCCCTCTGATGAGTGAAAAAGGGAAGGAATCCGTAGAAAAGAACGGCTTTTTCACGATAGACAGGGACGGAGATATAGTGACTCCTCTTGTGGAAGGCTCGTGCGAATGTGCGTACACGCATTTTCTGCCTGATGGCAAATGCCTTTGCGCCATAGAGTGCTGCCATCTGAAAAAACCGGTTTCCTGCAGTCTTTATCCTATAAGAGTCACGCAGTTGGGTGGAGGAAGAATTGCGCTTAATCTGCACCGTTGGCATATTTGTAAGGATGCTTTCCGCAAGGGACGCGAAGAGGGAATCAGAGTATATCAGTTTCTCAAGAACCCGCTTGTCAACTCATACGGGAAAGATTTTTATGACGCGCTGGACGCGGCTGCAAAACATATTTTATCGAGATGAACATTTACGCACAGAGAATAGAGGATTTGCGTGTTTTTATGCGCAGCCGCGAGATAGATGCGGTCGTCATTTATGGAAGTGATCCGCATATAAGTGAATATCCTTCACTGCGTTGGAAGCAGGTCGAATGGCTTACCGGCTTTACCGGTGAGGCGGCTGACTTGGTGGTGACACAGCAGCGCGCCGGCCTATGGACAGACAGCCGTTATTTTATTCAGGCCAATTCTCAGCTTCGGGATACAGGCGTCGCTCTGCATAAGACCAGAATTCCCGGAGCTGTAGGCATAGTCGATTGGCTTGGCGAAAATTTCGACCGCCAGGCTATAGTGGCCATTGATTCGTTATGCACGTCAGTAGACTCGTACAAGAGCCTCAAGAGTCGTTTCCAAGTGGTCTGTATCCCGGATCTTCTCAACACTTTTTGGGCGGACCGTCCGGGAGTGGTGCAGACTCCGGTTTTTCTCATAAACCCCGGAGAAAGCAGAGAGGAGAAGATAGAGTGGCTCCGGCAGACTATGCGCTCACGCGGGTGCGATTATATCCTTATCGCCTCGCTTGATGAGATCGCGTGGTGCCTCAACGTTAGGGCCGGCGATGTGGAATATAATCCTTTCGTCATATCGTATCTTCTTGTAGGACAACAGGAAGTGAAGTGGTTCGCGCTTAAGGACGATGTGGAGGACGAGGTTACGGAGAACACGTTTGAGATTCTGTCAAACGAAGGTGTTCAGATTTGCCGCTACGACGAAGTGTCCATAGAGGTTCAGAGTCTTCTTAATGAAGGAACCTTGTGGGTGGACGAGAACGCTCTTAATGCGGAACTTTATTCGTCCATAAGATGCCGAATCCACAGCGAGCCGAGCCCTGTTCAAGCGAGGAAGGCCGTAAAGAATGCTCTGGAGATAGAGAATATGAAAGAGGCCCACATAAGAGACGGCGTGGCTATGGAAGAGTTTCTCTATTGGCTCGAAAAAAGCGTTGAGCAGGGCGATGAGGTAAGCGAATGGGATGCCGCGGTAAAGCAGCGGGAATTCCGGTCGAAGATAGAGGATTTTCAGGGAGAAAGTTTCGAGACCATCTCGGCTTATGGCCCGGGGGCGGCTCTTCCTCATTATCATACGCCGAATCAGAATGCTCCGAGACTCTATGACAGGGGCTTGTATCTTAATGATTCAGGAGGCCAATATCTCAGCGGAACGACGGATATAACGAGAACCATTCCGCTTGGCGAGTGTACTGAGCTTGAGAGAAGGGACTACACGCTTGTCCTTAAAGCACATATAGACCTCGCGGCGGCAGTTTTCCCTGAAGGTACGCCCGGGTGCAGGGTGGATGCTGCGGCAAGACTTCCTCTGTGGCGTAATTTTTTGAATTTCGGCCACGGAACCGGTCACGGTGTGGGATATTTTCTCGGTGTTCACGAGGGTCCTTGTTCGATACGGCAGGACTTGAATTCCGCTCCGTTGCGTGAAGGGATGATTCTTTCGGACGAGCCCGGCATTTACCGTGAAGGGCAGTTCGGAATCAGACACGAGAATCTGCTTCTGGTAGTCCCGGCCGGCAGCAGCGAATTCGGCGATTTTCTGAAATTCGAGCCTCTTACAATGTGCCATTTCGATACTTCCGCTCTCGATCTTTCGCTTCTTGACAAATGGGAGATAGAGTGGCTGAACGCATATAACCGGAGGGTGTTCGAGAATCTTGGTCCGCTTCTTGAGGAACAGCAGCGTGAATGGCTTGAGGATAAAACAAAGCCGCTGGATTTGGAGTAAAATTATATTTTTCCTAAATTTGTGGTTCGCGCGGTTGGTGCGTTCTAATAAAGAATTTAATTTACAGATAAATATGAAGAAAATTTTTCTTTCTTTTTGCTCACTGTTGGCCGCAGTGACATTGGCAAATGCGCAGGATGTGAATCAGGCTACGGATTTGTTCAACAATGCAGTACAGTATTATTCTGCAGGAAACCTCAACTCAGCTGTTGATTACTTCAAAAAAGCTTTGGCTGTCGCCAAACAGTGCGGTGAAGACGGTGTGGAGATAGTCTCTGACTGTGAAAACTATATTCCTCTTCTCGGAGGTCAGATAGCAAACAATTATGCTGAAGAAGGTAAATTCACGGAGGCTGTAGCCCAGCTTCAGGATGTCGTAGCGGTATGCAAGGATCTCGGATTGAATGAAGATGCTGCCAAATACGAGAAAAAGATCCCTCAATTTTATCTCCAACAGGGAATGCAGGCTGTGAAGGACAAGAACTACGACGAGGCTGTGAAGGCTTTTGACAATGTTCTCGCTCTTGACCCTACAAACGGCAAGGCCGCTCTTCTCAAGGGCCAGGTGCTTGAAGCCAAAGGCAATATCGACGCTGCGCAGGCCGCTTATGAATTGGCGATGAATAATGGCCAGGAGAAAGCTGCAAAGCGCCAGCTCTCAAAGACTTATCTTAAAGAGGCCAAGGCAGCCAGCGGTGCGAAGAACTATGAACTTGCACTCGAAAGCGCCAAGAAGTCTTTCTCTTACGATGCGACAGAGGCCAATGCCTACTATATAGGCGGTATCGCTGCCCAGAATCTTAAAAAGAACTCGGAGGCCATCACGCTGTTCGAGAAATATCTTGAACTCAAACCTGCCGCAGCCAATTCACAGGCTGTCCGTCAGGTGGTGGAAGCTCTGAAGAAGGGCAACAAATAAAATGCGCCCAATCGAACTTCTCGCTCCGGCGAGAAACGCTGATATCGGCATCGCGGCTATAGACTGCGGTGCCGATGCCGTATATATTGCGGGAGAGCAGTTCGGTGCCAGAAAAGATGCCGGGAATCCCATAAGCGAGATAGAGCGTCTTTGTGCGTACGCATCAGAGTTCGGGGCCCGCGTCTTCGTGACTTTCAATATACTTATCAGTGATGATGAGCTTTCAGAGGTCCATTCTCAGATGCTTCAGTGTCAGAAGGCCGGAGCTTCTGCGTTTATCATAAGAGACCCGAGGCTTTGCCTTTTCGATGACATAACCGTTCCTCTTCACGCTTCCACGCAGTGTTCCATCCGTTCGGCGGAAAGAGCGCGGGAGTTCGAGCGCGCAGGATGCGGAAGAGTGGTGCTGGAGCGTCAGCTGTCTCTTTCGCAGATTCAGGAGATATGCTCCTCCGTGGACTGTGAGGTGGAGTGTTTCGTCCACGGTGCCTTATGCGTGGGTTATTCAGGTGGATGTATTCTGTCTCAGACACTTACAGGTCGCAGCGCCGACCGCGGAGAATGTGTGCAGGCCTGCCGTAATCTTTATGATCTGGCGGATGACAGCGGGAAGATCTGGGCCAGGAACAAGGCTCTGCTTTCGTTGAAGGACCTTAATCTCTGTGACGATCTGCAGTCTCTGCTTGACGCCGGGGTTAGCTCGCTCAAGATAGAGGGTCGCCTGAAGAACATCTCCTATGTGCGTAATGTCGTGCGGGCATATTCGCTCGCTTTGGATAAGATAATCGCTTCTTCTCCGGGTCGATATTGCAGGGCGTCCCGAGGGCGTGTGGAAGGCGGATTCACTCCGTCTCTTGACAAGACTTTCAACCGTGGTTATACGCGTCTCTGTCTCGAGGATTGCAATGATGACTGGGCCAATTTCGATACTCCCAAATCTATGGGAGAGAAGGTGGCCAGGGTAAGGAGACTGAATCTTTTGGGTGGCGGAAAAGCTGAGGTGATGCTGGACAGACAGGTGTCCGACCTTTCTAATGGAGACGGATTTGCCTTTGTATCAGGAAGTAAGATAACAGGATTCAGAGCGGACATCTGTAAGGAAGGAAAGATCGTATGCCGTCCGCCTGAAGGCCTGGTTCCTGGAGTGGAACTATACCGTAATCTTAACCGTGCATTCGAAAAGTATATGGACGAGAACCCCTGCCGTAGGTATATGGCGGTGCAGGTGCGATACGGTGTTTTGTCTGAAGGCCCCGAATTAAAAATCAGTTTTTCTGCTCAGAGTGAGGACGGAAGACAGGCAGAGGTCTGCCTTGAGGCGACCCCAAGAGCGACTAATCCCGAACGTGCGAAAGCTATGTTCCATAGTCAGATAGAAAAGCATACGGGAGTGTTTGCTTTTGAATTGGCCCCGATAGGGCAGAGTCTTCCGCTTGCGTTCTTGAGCGCGGCGGAGCTGAATTCGGTGCGACGGGATCTTGCGCAGAGATTGTCCTCGCAGCCTTGTAACGCGGAGCAGATGTATAATCCGCAGGAAAAGAGAGAGATCGCCTATGATATAGGCCGACGGGAGACTGAACTGCTCCGCTCGAAATATTGCATACGTGCGCAGATCGGACAGTGCCTTAAGAAGGGAGGCCGGAGGGCGAACTTGTACCTGCTTAATAACGGCCGCCGTTTTTCTTTGCTTTTTGACTGCCGCGCCTGTGAGATGGCGGTGCTTGAAGAAGGTGCTTCACTGATGGCAGCAAAGACTGCTAAATGAGGTCTGCGATGATGCTGTCCTCTATGAACCATTTGTCTTCGGGAATTGAAAGATGACGTCCGTCCACATCGACCCCTTCCTTCCGACGTAGCCCAAGCATTATCGTCTCCTCCCGTATCTCCGTAGCGGTGAGGGTCTCGCTTTCAGAAGTCCATCCGTGCAACTGCTGACTGTTCCAGCTGCGACGCTGGACATCCCCTTCTTTCAGCAGCGAATGAGCCCCCGGGCCAAGTCCCACATAAGGGCTTCTGTCCCAATAAGCGCTGTTATGTTTGGCTTTGAAGCCCGGCCGTGCCCAGTTGGACACCTCGTAGTGTTCGTATCCGGCTTCGCGCAGTCGTGAGCATATCATATAATACTGGGAGGAGCACGTCTCGTCGTCTGCCTGAGAGTACCTGCCTTCTTTTTCCAGTCGGGCGAGCTCAGACCCGTCTTCGACAGACAGTTGATATGCAGATATATGCTCCGGGCCCAACTCTATTATACCGTCCAGCGTCCGAAGTAAGGTCTCTGTGTCAAGACCGCCTATCCCGAATATTACATCCAGGCTGATGTTTGAAAATCCCGCTTGTCTGAGTATGCTGAATGCCTGCCGTGCGCGGTCGCTGTCGTGTCTTCGCCCCATCCATTTAAGGATCTTGTCGTCAAGCGATTGCACTCCCATACTGATGCGGTTCACGCCCAGTTTCTTGAGCCCCTGGGCATAGTCCGGCCCTTCGCGGACCATATCTTCCGGATTGACCTCCACGGTGAATTCGTCAAATCCGCCCAGCGGCAATGCTTTAATGACAGACGCGAAAAAAGAAAGAGGCATCACCGACGGGGTGCCTCCTCCTATATATAAAGTATTTACCTCAGCCGTGCCGAGTATCTGATCTTTACGCTCCGAGATTTCTTTCAGCAAATCCTTCGTATAAAGCTCTTTATCTGATTTGTCCGAACACGCAAGCTCGGAATAGAAATCGCAATAGACGCAGAAACTTTTACAGAAAGGAACGTGAACGTAGATCATTATCTGAGCAACAGTTCTACGCTGCCGAGTTGAGCTTTGTCTGTGTAAACGTCTATCGTATAGATACCTTTGACATAATCCTCTATATTGTTCACATAGATGATCATATCCACCTCGGCACCCTGATAGTCGACTTCGCGTGAAGCGCTGGCGGCCACCACGTCTTTTCCGATCTTGAATGTGGCACCTTCGCCGTCGAGAAGCAGATTCCCCTCCGGATCCTTGGCTCTGACATACACCTTCATAGGACCTTTCTTCGCCAATTCATTCTCAACCAGAGAAAGTGATACGGCAAGTCTCTTGACGCGGCTGCTGCGGTCCGTAACCTTGTTCGAAGAATTGTATGCCTTTACGCTGATTCCTCTGGCTTTCACGATCGATCCTGTAGCCACTTTGGATGAGAGGTTCTCCACTTTCTCATTCAGCGCCTTGTTCTCACCTGTAGCCTTGGCCAATTCCTTGCGTGAAGTTGAAAGCTCTTCGGCCAATTTCTTATTAGCCGTGTTAAGTGAGTCTATCTGAACTACATAGCTCTTCATTATGCTGCGAAGTGTACCAAGTTCCTTTTCGTACTGGCGCATCTTCTTACGGTTCGTGGCTTCGGTCTTTTTGATGCGGTCAACCAGGATGTTCACCTCCTCGCGGGACGAATCAAGCTGGCTGTTTATGAAGTCATAATCTGACTGCAGATTATCAAAATCCGATTTGAGTACGGTTATACGCTGTTCCAGATCAGATTTGTCCTGTTCCAGCTCCTTAACCATCTTGTAGTCCTTAATGGCGACCACTGCCAATACACAGGCCAATACTCCTGTCAATACAGCCAAGATGGTTACTGTCGTTTTGGACCCTTTCTTCTCGGCCCTCTCTCTGTCAATTCTTGCAATAGGATCTTCGTTTGGCATAATAATATAGTTTTAAAGTTAGCAAACTCGGACAAAGGTACAAATATTGTGCTGAAATACGCCCGAAAACTTTAGGAATTACTTAAATTTGTCAATCGATACAAACAATAATTATTATGAGATATGTCATTCGCGCACTGAAATACTTCGTGTATCTGACGATTCTTCTGACGCTTTTCGTTCTGATTCTGGCCGTGGCGGGCTTCGTCCCCAAAGACATCGACCAGATGTTCGTACACGGAGCCGCTTCCATTCCGCAGATGTTGATCATAGTGGCCGTGTTTGCTGCCGTATATCCTCGTATGGGATTTACCACCAGGAATATACGCGCACTTGGCGACAGCGGTGAGATCGAACCCAAAATTGAAGAATATATGAAGTCTCACCGCTACGTCCTGGTAAAAAAAGAAGGGGAGGACCTGGTTTACAGGAAGGCCTCCACCCTGGACAGAATCTCCAAGATGTGGGAGGACGCGATAAGTTTCAAAAGGGTAGTGAACGGATACACCATCGAGGGACGCACGAAGGATGTAGTCCGTCTGGATACCGGTTTAACACAGCTCTTCGATCCTGCTCAGGAGTAGCTTCTCTTCCTGAGGGGAAGTCAGCTGCGCCTGAATAGGCACCATAAAAGTACGTTCCTTAAGATAATCGCTCACATAAGGGAGCGACAGAAGCCTCTGGGCATCCTTTTCGGTGGTTGCCAGAGGGCAGGCCTTGGCTTTTCTCAGTTCTTTTTCTATGCGCGAAAGTTCCCTTCCCGTGAAGTCGTGATGGTCGGCGAACTCAAAGCACTTTATTATGTCGTATTGTCCGCGAAGATGGTCAGCAAGTCTGCGGTCGTGGGCTATTCCGCTCATATACATCGTTTTGTGTGAATATGTATATCTGTGGTCTCCTTCAGGGAAGACCATTTGCGGCGGAAGATACTTTATGGTGGAGAACAGCAATAGCTGTCTTTGCCCGTCCGGATTTATTGCGCTGCACTCCGGGGCGGAGTAGTCTTTCAGGTGAAGTCTCTGTGCAAATGCGCCCTTTTCCTGTTCCGTGATGTCTTCGGGACATTTGCTCACTATGATGATGTCCGCCTTGAAGATTCTTTCAGGCAGGTCGCGCAGCCGTCCGAAGGGAAGAAGACTGTCTTCGAAAACAGGTCGGCTGTAGTTTACGAGCACTATGTTGAGATTGGCCTTGAGTCTGCGGTGTTGGAAGGCGTCATCCAGCAGGACCAGTTTCTGGCCCATCTCTTTCAGCTTTTTACAGCCTTCCACCCTGTCCGCATCCACGGCCACGATTCTTTCCGGGAATTTGCGCGCTATCTGCAGGGGCTCATCCCCGAATGTTTTAGACGTTCCGCCGGACGGGTCCACTTTCAGAAAGCCTTTTGTCCGTCTGCCGTAGCCGCGTGAAAGCACGCACACTCCGTCCCTGCCCTCAAGCAGGCGCAGAATCATCTCGGTGTGAGGCGTTTTACCCGTTCCTCCGACCGTGACGTTCCCTATGCATACGGAAGGGATGTCGGAAGGAAAACTCTTCTTCCGGCCTTTGTCGTAAGCGCGGTGACGCAGTTTGAGATATGTCTTATATAGCAGCATATCGTTCTTTTATCTCGTCCAATATCGAATATAATTCATCTACATCGAGGGTGGTGACCATTCTTATGCGTGTGTCCTTGAAGTCCGGCAGCCCTTTGAAATAACACGACAGATGGCGGCGCATCTCGAAGACCCCGCGCGGCTCTCCTTTCAGAGCAAGAGAGAGCGCCAGATGTCTTTTTGCCAATTCCACCCTCTCGGCCACCCCCAATTCCGGAAGTTCTTCTCCCGTGTCCAGAAAATGCCGTATTTCCCTGAATATCCACGGATGCCCGAAAGTGGCGCGGCCTATCATTATTCCGTCAACCCCGTATCTGTCAAATGCTTCCTTCGCCTTGTGCGCATCCGTTATGTCGCCGTTACCTATGATGGGGATATGCATACGCGGATTGTTTTTGACCGCACCTATCAGTGTCCAATCCGCCTCACCTTTATATAATTGGCATCTGGTGCGCCCGTGAATTGTCAGAGCCTGAACCCCCACATCCTGCAGCCTTTCGGCCAATTCCACTATTATCTTCGAGCCTTCGTCCCAGCCCAGTCGGGTTTTGACGGTGACGGGTTTATTCACGGCCTTCACCACGGCCTGCGTGATAGCTACCAGTTTGTCCGGGTCCCGCATCATCCCGCTTCCCGCGCCGCGTCCGGCGATTTTGGTGACAGGACAGCCGAAATTGATGTCTATGATGTCCGCTCCGTGTCCTCCTGCTATCTGATCTGCGTGGTCGGCCATTTTGGCGGCCTCCACCATAGATTCAAGGATATGTCCGTAGATCTGTATGCCTACCGGAGCCTCCTCTTCAAGCGTGCGCATCTTGGCTATGGCCTTGTCCGCATCACGTATGAGGCCGTCGCTCGGCACGAATTCGGTGTATACGGCAGACGCCCCTTGTTCTCTGCACAGGATACGGAACGATGCATCTGTCACATCCTCCATAGGTGCCAACAACAGGGGGCGTCTGCCCAGATCGATGTCTCCGATCTTCATCGGAAGCAGCGATTAGATTAATGAAAGAATCTCCGGAGCCTGGATGAATGCGTTGACGGCTACAGAGATGAATGCCAATACGATGATGGTGGCTACGATGCAGCCGATTACTTTAAGTCTCTTGAACCAGATGGTGTTGTTCCATCCTATTGTCTGGAACATACTCCAGAATCCGTGTGTGAGGTGGAACCAGAGGGCTACGAACCAGATGATGTAAAGGGCGAGAACCCACCATTTGCTGAAAGTGAAGCTGAGCAGAAGGTAAGGATTGTTCTCGAAAGTGCCTATGCCGAGCAGTTCGGGCATCTGCATCTTGGCCCAGAAATGTGTGAGGTGGAATGCGATGAATCCGAGGATCACGATGCCCAGCACGAACATATTTTTTGCAGACCAAGAATCAGCCGAAGCTTTTGAAGACACTTCATAACGTTTCCATCCACCGCGGGCAGATACGTTCTTAGCGGTAAGCCAGCATCCCCAGACGATATGGATAAGGAATCCGAGAGCGAGGACAGGGACCATAATGCTGATGACAGGTGTGGACATAAAATCGCACCCCAGTTTGAAAAGTCCGTCTCCGGCGGAGAATAGTTTATCGTCCGCGGCACATATGCCATATTTGCCCGTAAACGAATCGATTACGGAAAAGAAGTTGATAGTCGCGTGAAGGAGCAAGAAAAGAATAAGGAACGCGCCGCTGATCGCCTGCACGAATTTCTTGCCGATTGAAGAATTAAGCATGAACATATCTGTGTCTTTTATTTATTTCGTTAAAAGCGTACAAATATAAATCAAATATCGCAAGTTTTATAATTTTTGTTTTTGCAAGTTATGTTACTTGCGAAACTTGAGGCGGGATTTATTGCGTAATATTGTCCGAATTTGCTTATTTTTGTGCACTATGTATAAAAGAGTTCTTTTAAAATTAAGTGGCGAAAGCCTCGGAGGGCCTTCGGGTAAAGGTCTTGACGAGAGCAGTATTGCATCTTTCGCCGATATGGCAGTAAAGGCGGTGCGCTCCGGTTGTCAGGTGGCCATCGTCAATGGAGGAGGTAATATTTTCCGTGGCCTTCAGGGTGAAGGAAAGGGATTTGACCGCGTGGACGGCGACAAGATGGGTATGCTCGCCACGGTCATCAATTCTATGGCTCTGTGCCAATTCATCCGTGCCCGCGGAGTGAAGGCGGAAGTGTTCACCGCCACCCCGATGGAGCCGATAGCACGTTATTATGTGCGTGATGCGGCGCTCAAACTTATGGAAGAGGGTGGAGTGGCCCTTATCGCCGGAGGTACGGGCAATCCGTTCTTCACCACGGACAGCGGCGCTGCACTGAGGGCTCTTGAATTAAAAGCGGACGCTCTTCTCAAAGGCACCCGTGTGGACGGGGTCTATACGGCAGACCCGGAGAAGGACCCGACTGCAGTCAAATACGACACCCTTACATTCAGCCAGGCTCTTGCGGACCACCTTAAAGTGATGGACGCCACCGCGTTTGCATTATGCGAGCAGGGGAACATTCCTATCGTGGTGTTCAATATAAATGATCCTGAAGCACTCGGCAAACTGCTCGCCGGAGAAAAGACAGGAACTATCGTACACGCTTAACCAATAATTACAGATATGTTGACAGAAAACGCAAAACAGATTGTCACCTCCGCCGGCGCGAAGATGCTTGACGCTGTGACCTTCCTTGAGGAAAGCCTCAAGAACTACAGGGTCGGCAAGGCCAATACGCAGGTGTTCAATAAGGTGCTCGTGAACTATTACGGCACCCCTACCCCTATTCCACAAGTGGGCTCTGTTACCGCTCCGGATGCTAAGACACTTGCCATTCAGCCTTGGGAGAGATCCCTCATACCCGCCATCGAGAAGGCCATCATCGACGCCAATATCGGCTTGACCCCTTCCAACAACGGGGAGACCATACGATGCACCGTGCCGGCTCTCACCGAGGACAGGCGCAAGGAACTTTGCAAAAACGCCAAGGCGGAGGGCGAGAATGCCAAGATAGTCATCCGTAATGTCCGCAGGGATGCTGTCGACGCCCTCAAGAAAGCCGTCAAGAACGAGGGCCTCAGCGAGGACGCACAGAAAGAAGGAGAAGAAGAGGTACAGAAACTTACCGACAAGAGAGTGAAGGAAGTGGACGAGCTGGTATCGGCCAAAGAGAAAGACATCCTCTCCGTATAGAAAGTTTTTGTTAATTCAGAATAATTGTTTATCTTTGCGACCCCTTTGAAAGGAGGGATCGCAATTTTTTATTAAAGTATTAATCATTAAAGTATCAAGACAATGGACACACTTAGCTACAAGACAGTATCCCTGAACAAGGCTACTGTGGACAAGAAGTGGTTGGTCATTGACGCGACAGATCTCGCTCTTGGTCGTCTTGCATCAAGGGTTGCTCTTGTCCTTCGCGGTAAGAACAAGCCCGGATTCACCCCTAACGTAGACTGTGGTGACAACGTCATCATCATCAACGCCGAGAAGGTGGCTCTCAAAGGCAAGAAGATGACCAATCGTGTGTATGTGCGCTACACCGGATATCCGGGAGGACAGCGTTTCTGCACACCGGCAGACATCCTCGCCAAAAAACCAACAGAACTCATTAGGAGAGCTGTAAAGGGTATGCTCCCTAAGACACGTCTTGGAGACAAGGTACTCGGCAACCTCTACATCTATGCAGGTCCTGAGCACCCTCACCAGGCACAAAACCCTACAGAAATTAAGTTGAACGAAATTTAAACAGAGCAAATGGAACAGACACACGCCCTTGGAAGACGTAAGACAGCTGTAGCTCGCGTTTATCTCTCAGCAGGTGCAGGCAACGTGACGATTAACGACCGCCCTCTTGAAGACTATTTCAAAGAGGAGTCACTTCGTTATATCGTACTGCAGGCCTTCAGCGTAACTGAGACACTCGGTAAGTTTGACGCTAAAGTGACCATCTTCGGTGGTGGCACCAAGGGTCAGGCAGAAGCCGTTCGTCTGGGTATCGCACGCGCACTTTGCGAGATTGATAAGGAAGCTTATCGTTCTGCACTTAAGGCAGCAGGCCTTCTCACCCGCGACTCTCGTGAGGTTGAGCGTAAGAAACCTGGTCAGCCAGGCGCACGCAGACGCTTCCAGTTCAGTAAACGTTAGTTATTATTACTGTTTTATCGCACAGCTGCGGTTTTTAAACCGTCCCCATAGCGGAGGTTGCCGCACTGCGGAAAATTTTCGGGATTGGCCCGAGGTCACTACCCGGGAATTGAAGTAAAGAGAAAATTAAAAGAAAGACATTATGTCAAGAACAAATTTCCAAGAATTGCTTGATGCAGGCGCACACTTCGGACACCTTGCCCGTAAGTGGAATCCTAAAATGGCACCATACATCTTCGATCAGAAGAATGGCATCCATATCATCGACCTGCACAAGACAGTCGTTAAGATCGACGAAGCTGCGGAAGTGATGAAGGATCTGGCCAAGTCAGGCCGCAAAATCCTTTTCGTAGCTACCAAGAAGCAGGCTAAGGAGATTATTTCCGAGAAGGCCGCTTCAGTGGGTATGCCATCTATCACCGAGCGTTGGGCCGGTGGTATGCTTACCAACTTCCCTACCATCCGCAAAGCCATCAAGAAAATGGCTACCATCGACAAGATGAAGGAGGATGGAACATACGAGAAACTCGCTAAGCGTGAGCGTCTCCAGATCGACCGCCAGAGAGCTAAACTTGAGAAGAACCTCGGCTCTATCAGAGATATGAGCCGTCTTCCGTCAGCGCTCTTCGTAGTGGACGTACAGAAGGAGGCTAACGCTGTTAAAGAGGCTAACCGTTTGAATATTCCGGTTTTCGCAATGGTTGATACTTGTTGCGATCCTAGCCCTATTGATTATGTGATTCCGGCTAACGATGATGCAGCCAAGAGCATAGAGTGTATTGTCAATGCACTTTGCGGCGCCATCCAGGAAGGTCTCGAAGAGCGTAAACTCGAGAAAGAGAAGGAAGCTGAAGCAGAAGCTAAAGAGGTAGCCGGCAAACCGGCAGAACGCAAACTCCGTTCGCGTAAAGGCGGCAAGTCTGAAGACGCAGCTGCCACTACCGAGACAGAGGCTCCTGCAGCAGAATAATCCATTTGTTAAACTGTTAGAAATATAATCCATTATGGCAATTACAGCAGCAGACGTAATGAAGTTACGTAAGATGACTTCAGCAGGTATGATGGACTGCAAGAAAGCTCTTGAGGAGGCCGAAGGCGATTTCAACAAGGCTATAGGCATCATCCGTGAGAAGGGTAAACTCGTAGCGGCTAAAAGAGCTGACCGCGAGACTTCTGAAGGTGCGGTCAAATCACGCATCGCTAACGGAAAGGCTATTCTTGTATGTCTGGGATGTGAGACCGATTTCGTGTCCCGCAACGCAGACTTCCAGAACCTTGCAGAAGCTATTGCAGACGTGGCTATCGCTTCCGCACCTGCAGATCTTGAAGCCCTCAAGGCTTGCAAGATGGCTGATGGCTATACCGTAGAGGAGGCCGTTGAGGCTCAGACAGGTAAAACTGGTGAGAAACACGTACTTTGCTACTATGCCATCGTAGA
This sequence comes from Treponemataceae bacterium, assembly GCA_963635625.1. Lineage (GTDB taxonomy): Bacteria > Bacteroidota > Bacteroidia > Bacteroidales > UBA932 > Cryptobacteroides. Next base: position 28,987 of record CAVHGF010000017.1, read on the forward strand.
CGCTCCTTATGTAGCAGCTTACGTACATACCCTTAACGGAAAACTCGGCGCTCTCGTAGGCTTCAACAAGCCTGTAAGCGAGGAGTTGGCAAAGGGTATCGTAATGCAGGTCGCTTCTATGAACCCTGTGGCTATAAGCGCGGCAGACTGCCCTAAAGAGGTGGTTGACAATGAGCTCGCCGTAGCTGTTCAGAAGACGCGCGAAGAGATGGTCCTCAAGGCAGTCGAGGCTGCCCTCAAGAAGGCCGGCATCAATCCTGCACACGTAGACAGCGAGGATCACATCGAGTCCAACACCGCCAAGGGGTGGCTTACTCCTGAGCAGGCGGCACAGGCTCGCGAGATCATCAAGACAGTGTCTGCAGAGAAGGCGGCTAACCTTAACGAGCAGATGATACAGAATATCGCCAACGGACGTCTCCAGAAGTTCTTCAAAGAGCAGACTCTCGAAGAGCAGGAGTATCAGATGAGCGATGATCACATCAGCGTAAAAGACGCTCTCGCCAAGGCTGACAAGGAAGCCAAGATCGTTTCCTTCAAGCGCTTCTCACTTTCAGACTAATCTCTGACAACGATAAAGAAGAGGCTTTCCATTCAAGGTTAGCCTCTTTTTTTGTATCTTCGTCGCGGAAATGTTCAGATTACGATGAATCTTAAAGCTTTAGCTAAAGATACGGCGATATATGGCTTGAGCAGTATCGTTGGCCGATTCCTCAACTACCTGCTTGTCCCGCTCTATACTTACAAGATAGCGGCCGGAAGCGGCGGATACGGAATTGTCACTAACCTCTATGCCTATTCAGCCCTTCTGCTCTGCCTTCTCACTTTCGGAATGGAGACCACGTTCTTCCGTTTCAGCGGGAGGAGCGAAGAGAATCCCCGTATGGTCTACTCCACGGCACTCCGTATGGTCAGCGCGGTGGCTTTGGCGTTTCTCGTAGCGGTATTGGCATTCTTGGACCCCGTCAGCGCGGCTATGGGTTATGCCGCACATCCTGAGTACATAGCCTGTTTCGCAGTCATCACCTCTCTTGACGCCATACAGGCGATAATGTTCAGCCGCCTCCGTCAGAGCCGACGTCCGCTCAAGTTTATGGCGCTGAAGATGACCTTCATCATTCTGAATATCGCCCTTAACCTCTTCATCTTCCTGCTGATGCCATCCATCCCGTCCCTGCAGGATATTTACCACAGGTTTGACGATGGCGTCGGCCTGATTTTCTTTGCCAATCTTCTCTGTACCTTCATAGTCGGTCTGCTTTTCATTCCGGAATTCAAGAATATCACATACGGGTTCGACTCCGGTTTGGCGCGCAGGATGCTGAAATACTCCTTCCCGCTTTTGTTGCTTTCGCTCGTGGGGATACTTAACCAGGTGGCCGATAAGATATTATTCCCGTATCTTCTTCCCGGGCACGACGGACAGGTGCAGCTTGGCATATACGGCGCGTGCGTGAAACTGGCGATGATTATGGCGCTTCTCACCCAGTCTTTCCGTTATGCCTACGAGCCTATCGTATTCAACGGACGCAGTAAGGAAGACAAGACGGACAGTCTTGTCGACGGTACCAAGTATTTCATAATATTTTCCGTTTTTGCCTGGCTCGCCGTGATGATTTATCTTCCGGTTCTGCGCCACTTCATTCAGCCCGGCTATTGGGAAGGCCTGAAGGTGGTTCCCATAGTGATGTGCGCAGAGATTTTTATGGGCGTTTACTTTAACCTGTCCTTCTGGTACAAACTTACCGACCGCACGTGGTGGGGCGCCATAATGAGTGCCATTGGTGCGGCCGTAATGCTTGCCGTCAACATAATCTTCGTCCCGAAGGCGGGTTACATCGCCTGCGCGTGGGGAGGATTTGCCGGTTATGGCGTAGCTATGCTGTTGAGTTTTTTCATTGGCCGGAAGTTCTATCCCGTGCCTTATGACATCAAGACCGTAGTCCGCTTTGTCGGGAGCGGAGCCCTCATATATATCGTCTACTGTCTGGTGCAGTCGAGATGTCCTCTTGCCCTTGCACTTGCCTTTGGAACGCTCCTGCTGGGTGTATATATGTTTTTGATTTATAAAGAGATAAAAGTTAAACACAGTACTATAAAATGAAAAAAATGATTACGTTTGTAGCCTTGTCGGCACTTCTGCTGACATCTTGTGGCGGAGGTAGGAAAGCCTCGAAGAAGCAGGCTGAAGCTGCTGCAGCCGACTCGACAGAATTGGCAGAGAAGAAGCAGAAAATCGAAGACAAGATCAAGGGTCTGAGCGCAGAGCCGGAATTCGACATCATCACCACCCTCGGCACTATACGCGTGAAGCTTTATGCCAATACCCCTAAGCATCGCGCCAATTTCGCCCGTCTCGCTTTCGAAGGCTTTTATGATGGTGTGCTTTTCCATAGGGTGATAAACGGCTTTATGATACAGACCGGCGACCCTCTTTCCAAAGAAGAGTCCCAGAAGGCATCGTGGGGGACAGGCGGCCCCGGCTATACCGTTCCTGCGGAGATAATTCCTGAAAACAAGCACCTCAAAGGTGCTCTTGCAGCTGCCCGTCGCGGTGACAGGGCCAATCCGCTTCGCGAATCCAGCGGATCGCAATTCTATATAGTTCAGGATGAGAGGACCTGCGCCCAGCTCGACGGCCAATATACCGTGTTCGGTCAGACCGTAGAAGGGTTCGATGTGATAGACAAGATAGCTTCTGTGTCCACCGACGAGAGGGACCGTCCGCTCAGTCCGGTCAAGATAGTGACCATCAAGCTTGTAGAGTAATGAAGTACATCTCGCTTCCTTCCACGGATCCGTGTTATAATATGGCTTTCGAATCTTGGGCGCTGAAAACCCTGCCCAAGGGCGAAAGCTATTTTTATCTTTGGCGTAACCGTCCTTCGGTGATAATAGGTGAGAATCAGGACCCTTACACGGAAGTGAATCTGGAGTACCTCTCGGCGCACGGGATAACGCTTGCTCGCCGCACTACCGGCGGAGGTGCTGTCTACCACGACCTTAACAATCTCAACTACTCTTTTATAGGAGAAGAAGTCGGGGTGGAACCCATTGTGGATGTGCTTCGCTTTTTGGGAGTGCCGGCGGAAAAGACAGGGCGTAATGACATCTTCGTGGACGGACGAAAAGTCTCCGGATATGCACGCCGTATGGAATGTGACAGATGGCTGGTTCACGGGACTTTGCTTTTCGATGTGGATCTGGACACACTCCAACACGTGTTGGACACTCCGCAGAGCAAACTCAGACGAAAAGGAGTGCGGTCGGTTCGAAGCGCGGTGGCTAATCTCAAAGACTATCTTCCGGAAGTAAGGGATGTGGAGGATTTCGCCCTGAGAATCAAGTCTTTTTTTGATCCCATAGACGAATATGTCCTCTCCGGAGATCAGAAAGAGCAGATTTCCGCTTTGAACGAGGCCAAATTCTCTTCACATCAGTGGATATACGGCCGGCTCCGCTCGGAGTCCATCGTAAGGGAAGGCCGTCTTCCTTGCGGTAGCATAAGAGTAGATATTTCTCTTGACGGCGAGAGTAGGATAGAAGACATCACCTTTTCCGGGGACTTTCTGGGTGCCAGGAGAGCAGAAGAACTCTCCGTGGCACTGCGGGGCACGAAGTACGACAGCGAACCGTTGCTTCAGGCCCTGAAAAAAGAAAGAGCCGAAGATTACTTCGACTCCACCTCTTTAGACCAGCTGGTCTCTTTAATCACCTCACCTACACTTGGATGAGGGAAGATTATTTTTCTTAAAGAAGCCAGGTCCATATTGTTTTCTATCGCCATACAGCCGATGGTGATCAGTTCGCTTGCCGCCCCGCCCAGAATCTGAAGACCGAGCACGTGGCCTCCGTTCCTTTCACAGATTATCTTGCACAGTCCGTTCTCTCTCTCCGTCTCCGCGACGAATCTTCCGGAATAGGTGAGAGGGAGGGAGTGGACTTCATAATCCTTCGCCTGCCGCTCCGTGAGCCCCACCGAGGCTATTTCCGGTTTGCAGTAAACCACGCTCGGCACTGCCCGGTAAGACATCTCATCCTCTATGCCCAGAATGTCGTTAACTGCCACCTCGGCCTCTCTGCTGGCACAGTGTGCAAGCATATATTGGCCCGTAATGTCTCCTGCCGCATAGACTCCGGGAACGTTCGTGCGCATCTTATCGTCCACTTTGACGGCCCCTCTTTCCGAGAGATCCACGCCAAGATGCTCCAGACCGAATCCTTCCACATTCGGCTTTCTCCCTATGCACAGAAGTATCTTGTCCGCCCTCAGCACCTCTTCCTTTCCCATCGGATCCCCATTCAGGAAGAACTTTATGCCCTGCTTTGTGAGAATCTCGCGAAGATTTCCGGCCATATCGCCGTCAAACGAGCCAAGTATCTCGCTTGTTACCTCGAATACCGTCACCTCGCTTCCGAGAGAGTGGAACAGGCTTGCAAATTCAATCCCTATCACTCCGCCGCCTATGATGGCAAGTCTTTCCGGCACCTCCTGCAGTTCCAGCGCCTGGGTGCTTGTGATAACTTTCTCCCTGCTTTCTTCGAGCCAATCTATGCTCGGCGTGAAAGCGTGACTTCCCGTACACAGAAGAAGATTCTCTGCGTGATAGGACTCTCCGCCGGCGGAAATGACGAAATCTCCTTTCTGTCCGCCCTCGATGTCGGCGTGGGCTCTGATCACTTCCACCCCAAGCGCTTTCATCGAAGCGCGTATGGCTCCGACCAATTTTTTATTCACTTTATCCTTTCGTGACAGGATTTTGGCATAATCGAAGGATACTTCAGAATTCTGCAATCCGAATTTGTCGGCGTTTTGGGACTGGCAGTAAAGTTTGGCGCTGTAAAGAAGGGTTTTTGTGGGTATACACCCTTCATTCAGACACACTCCGCCTAATTCTCTGTCTTCAAACAAGATAACTTTCAATCCGGCTTCTGCGGCCCTTTGGGCGGCCACGTATCCGGCAGGTCCGGCACCTATTATGGCAAGATTAGACATAAAAAAGTAACAAAAAATAGTGTTTATGTATATCTTTGTGGCACGGGTATTGTAATAAACAATAACCGAATAGTTTTTTCATAGGTTAAATTTTAGGTTAGAAGGAAAGGGCAGCGTCGTGAGGATGCGGCCCTTTCTGATTATATCTATTCCTCCGTGAAATCCGGCTTGTTCCGGTAATTGAATCCCTTTTGCTCAAGCATCTGGAATCCCCATCCTTTCACTCTTTCGCAGAACTGCTCATAGTGCTTGTTGGCAGGTTCGCACCACTGCACTTCGCTTAGCGAAAAGAGCCGGGGCATAAGCATATATTCGAGCTGCTCGTCCGTAGGGATGTATTCCGTCCACACGTTGCACTGAGCTCCGAGAATATGGCTCGCCGCTTCTGCGGAAAGTCCGTCGGTAGGGTTGAATGAATATACCTTCTTGAATGTCAGATCTCCCCAGAATGCGCAGATTGGCTCGTCGCTCTCCTGTTTGAGAGGGGATTGGCAATAATCGAAGTAGCAATATGTGGTCGGTGTCATTATGACGTCGAAGCCTCTGTTGGATGCCTTTATGCCTCCGCTTGTGCCTCTCCACGACATTATGGTGGCGCCTTTCTCCAGGTCGCCCTCAAGTATCTCGTCCCATCCGATTATCTTCTTGCCCTTGCTTTCGAGGAACTTCTGTACACGTGAGGTTACATAGTTCTGCAGTCTCTGCTCGGCGCTTGCGTGCTCGTCAGCCTTTAAGCCGAGGGCTTGTATTCTCGCCTGGCAGTCAGGACATTTTTCCCAGTTGGTCTTAGGACATTCGTCTCCTCCTATATGGAAATATTTGCCCGGAAATATCTCGCAGAGCTCGCTCAGAACGCCTTCCAGGAATTCGAAAGTGACTTCTTTTCCAGGGCAAAGCACGTCCGGAGACACGCCCCATCTGTACCATACCTCATAAGGACCTCCGAAACAGCCGAGTTCGGGATAGGAAGCCAGAGCCGCTACCATATGACCGGGGAGGTCCACCTCGGGGATGACCTCTATGCCCAATTTGCCTGCGTAAGCCACCACTTCCTTCATCTGCTCCTGCGTGTAATAGCCTCCGTAACGGATGTTGTCCGACGGCCCGTCATAGTAGCCCACCATAGTGCCGCTGCGGTACGCTCCCACCTCGGTAAGGCGCGGATATGCCTTGATCTCAGCCCTCCATCCCTGATCTTCTGTCAGATGCCAATGGAACCTGTTCAGCTTGAGCGTAGCCATCATATCAAGTACCTTCTTGACCTCGTCCACGCTGAAAAAATGCCGGCAGCAGTCGAGCTCCAGTCCGCGATATCCGAAACGCGGCTTGTCTTTTATCTCGCAGCAAGGCAGCTCCCATTTCTTGTCCTCTGCGGCTTTCTCTCCATAGATTTCCACCGGAAGCATCTGCTTGATGCTTTGCAGGGCATACAGGAATCCGTTGTCTGAAGATGCTGTCACCAGGGCGTATTTCTTGGTCACCTTGATGGTGTATGCTTCTTCTGTGAGGGTAGGGTCCACGCAGAACACGAGTCCTTTGATGTTTCCGTCACGGACGCTCAGTTCCAGCCTGCTTGGCCTTCCTACGGGATAGATGTGTCCTGCGCATAAGGTGAGCTGGCTTGAGAATTCGGTTACAGCCTGATAGGCGGTCTCGCCTATTCTGGAGTCGCAGTTGATGGTGACGCCCTTGAGCTTGAACGATCCGGCGTCTTCTCTTACGCTGAGAGGCGCAGGGATAATGTTGATGGTGCTGGCGAGAAGCACTGAAAGAAGTAAAAGTTTCATATAATATTTATTTGATTATCAGTTTTATATAAGTGCGGTGTCAGTAGAGTATAAGTCCCAGTGCTCCGGAGGCGAGAATCACTATGATAGGATTGGCCTTCAGAAAATAGGTGGCCCCGAAAGCTCCGGCGAACAGCGCCCAACTCTTCCAATCGGGGAAATTCTCTTCTATGACGCTTATCTGCGGGCAGATTCCGTCCCACGAGATGTGGAAGGTGAGTATTATGCAGGCGGCCAGTATCATTCCGCTTACGGCCGGTTTAAGTACGTTCATCACTCCGATGAAGCGCGGATCGTGCTGGAAATGCGTGAAAAGCTTCATCAGAAGGTAGAAGATGAGAAACGAAGGCAGAACTATCGCGAAAGTGGCGGTCGCGCTGCCTATCACCCCGGCCAGGTTGCCGAAGCCGGCGTCGTGCATCACCTGATAGCCCACATAAGTGGCGCAGTTAATTCCTATCGGTCCCGGAGTGGTCTGTGAGATGGCCGTTATGTCGGTGAACGCAGCTTCCGTAATCCATCCGCGTACGCCCACCACCTGGTTCTGGATGAGGGAGATCATCGCCCCGCCTCCGCCGAAGTTGAACAGACCTATTATAAAGAAAGTATAGAAAAGTTGAAGCAGGAGCGTTATCATTGTCTTTTTCTGCGCCCCTCCTTGGCCAATTCTATTACTATGGTCGTGCTCAGCAGGCATACGAGTATCCAGATGACGGAAATCTTCAGGAACGCCACCAGAAAGGCGGTTACGAAAGTCAGTACCCACGCCCACCACGTCTTGTTTCCCTTGTGCGCCATATTGACGGCCGGCACCAGAATGAGTGCCACGGCCACGGGCCTTATCCCCTGGAATACGCGCTGCACTATCACATTTTCTTTGAAGGAGGTGAACACCATCGCTATGGCCAATATGATAAGGAAAGATGGGAGGACCGCACCTATGGTGGCCGCTATGCTGCCCTTGAGCCCGCGGATCTTATACCCGGAGAATATCGCCATATTGACTGCCAATAAACCCGGCGCGCTCTGCGCGAGCACTATCACGTCTTCGATCTCGCTTTCATCCACCCAACCGCGCTTCTTCAGCTCATCTTCTATAATAGGAATCATCGCGTAGCCCCCTCCTATAGTGAAGGTGCCAATCTTTGCGAAGACCCCGAAAATCTGCCACAGTGATGCCATAATCAAAACTTGAATCACAAATTTAATATTTTTATGCCAATACTGAGAAGGTGTTGAAGATGATTCCGGCATTTTAGTAATTTAAGTTTCGCAGGTGCGAAACACCTATATATTCGGACTGTAAGGCCGAAAGCAAGTCCCGTTCCCGAGGAAAGGGATTTAGGGAAAGGGTAACGTAATAGACTCAAAGCGAAGCGTGTGCGGGGGAAACTTAAAGCATATTACTTGCGAAACTTGAGTTAAGTAATGACTTTTGGGAGTCTGCGAAAAGGCTTTGTGTGCTGCTGTCGTCATAATGCACAGGTGTATTCAGGGTGCCGGAGAAGGCGTTGGGAAGAATAATTCAAAAAAAGAGAAAATATTTTCCGAAAAAGTTTGCAGATTAAAATAAAGTCCCTATATTTGCAATCCCTTTCGCGCTGAGCGAAAAAGTTCATTGAAAATATTGGAAAGATATAAGTACAAGCAAGTACCGAGAGAATTCAAGAAAAAATTTAATCGAGAGCGTTAATTCTTTTAAGGAATTAAGAGTGTCAGGAGAGAGCT
>CAVHGF010000018.1:0-37168 GCA_963635625.1 Treponemataceae bacterium
AGCAAGTCCCGTTCCCGAGGAAAGGGATTTAGGGAAAGGGTAACGTAATAGACTTAAAGCGAAGCGTGTGCGGGGAAGAAAGTTTTGCAAGTACCGCACAATGCAGAATGACAATAAAGCTTATCACTTGCGAAACTTGAGTTTTTGTCTTGTGCCCTTTTGCAGGACTTATCCTGTCGGAACCTTCGAAAAAAACTGCGATGCTTGGTTTGCTCCTGTGCTTTCTTTATCGTAAATTTGTGCGATTGGCTTCCGCTTTCACCACGCGATGCGGAAAGCGATGAGGACGGACCTTTAAAAGGCTGATTTTTATATTTTATCATTCGATGAAGAATTTTGTAGAAGAATTGAAATGGAGGGGGATGCTTCAGAATATGACCCCTGGGATTGAAGAAGAACTGAAAAAAGGACCTATGTCCGCTTATGTGGGTATAGATCCGACCGGAGACAGCCTTCATATAGGACATCTGGTCAGCATAATGATACTCAAGCATTTCCAGGCCTGCGGGAACAAACCTTACGCACTTGTCGGCGGTGCTACGGGTATGATTGGCGATCCGTCGATGAAGAGCAAGGAACGTAATCTTCTGGACGAGAAGACATTGGCCCATAATGTGAAATGCATCAAGGCGCAGCTCTCCAAATTCCTTGATTTCGATTCGGACGCTCCGAACAAGGCCGAACTCAGGAACAATTACGACTGGATGAAAGACTATACTTTCATCAATTTCACCCGTGACATAGGTAAGCTCATCACAGTCAATTATATGATGAGCAAGGACTCCGTAAAGAAGCGTCTTTCACGCGACTCTTCAGAGGGAATGTCGTTCACGGAGTTCACCTATCAGCTTCTGCAAGGGTATGATTTTATGTATCTGTATCAGACTGAGGGCGTCAAGCTTCAGCTCGGAGGAGCGGACCAATGGGGCAATATCACCACCGGAGCGGAACTTATCCGCAAGAGTCTGGGTCAGGAAGTGTTCGCTCTCACCTCTCCTCTGATCACCAAGGCTGACGGAGGTAAATTCGGCAAGACCGAGAAAGGCAATATCTGGCTGGACGCAGAACGTACAAGCCCTTACCAGTTCTATCAGTTCTGGCTCAACGTCAGTGATGACGATGCTCAGAAATACATCAAGATATTCACGATGCTGGACCGCGAGACCATAGAGGCCGCCATAGCTGAGCATCTGCAGGATCCGGGAAGACGCTCCCTTCAGAAGCTTCTTGCCAAGGAAGTTACCATAATGGTACACGGTGAGCAGAATTACGAGATGGCGCTCAAGGCCTCACAGATGCTTTTCGGCAAGGCCACTTCGCAGGATCTGCGCTCGCTGGACGAGAACACTTTCCTTTCCGTCTTCGAGGGTGTTCCTACATTCGAAGTGTCTAAAGAAGACCTTCCTGTGGGGATTCTCGATTTCTTGGCGGAGAAGACTCAGATATTTCCTTCGAAGGGAGAGGCGAGAAAGATGATACAGGGTAACGGATTTTCTATCAATAAGGAGAAAGTGACCGATCCTGCACGTGAGATTACAGACAAAGATATAATAGACGGCAAATATATTCTCGCCCAGAAAGGTAAGAAGGATTATTTCATAGTAAAACTCAAATAATGGAAGGACAGTCAACCAGACAACAGAAAGTAAGCCGCGAGCTGCAGCGTGACCTGTCGGAAATTATCCGCAGCAAAGGGATGGCCGCGTTCGGCGGAGCTATGGTGACAGTGAGCGAGGTCCGCATCAGTCCGGACCTGTCCATCGCAAAAGTGTATGTCAGCATTTTCCCGTCCGCCAAGCAGGAGGAGGTGATGAAGATGCTGGAGGAGGACAAGAGACGCCTTCGCGGAGAACTTGGCCGTCAGGTGGCCAAGCAGCTCAGGATAGTGCCGGAACTGGATTTCTATCTTGACACCACGCTCGATTACGCCGAGCATATAGACGAATTGTTGAAAAAATAGTACGCAGGCTTTCAGGCAGCACGGAAACCCTACAAATACGACGCAATTGGCATTTACGGAAAAAATAGCGAAGCGATATCTTCTGCAGGCAAGGTCCAATAACATAGTTACCTGGATCTCGCGCATAGGAGTTATCGGCGTGGGGATAGGCAGTGCGGCCCTGGTGGTGGTGCTGTCCGTTTTCAACGGCTTTACTTCGCTTATAGAGAAGAACATAGATGCCAATTCTCCATATTATCGCGTGGAGTCTGCGGAAGGCAGGACGATAGAGGACAGTGGTGCCCTGGTGGAAAAACTTTCCTCACTTGAAGGCGTGGATTATGCCGAGGCGGTGGTGGAAGATAAGGTCGCCGCTTCTTATGAAGGCAGGCAGGCTATAGTGACGCTTCGCGGCATCCCTTCGACGGAAGTCCTGTCCGTGAGTGCGGATGCGGCCAAGACCTTGGGTGTCAATGTGAGGCTTCTCTCGCAGATGGACCTTTATTACCCGGCACTCGAAAAAAGGAACTCTTTGCACGCAGACCTGCGTAAGGAAAGCGCAAGGCCCGTGGCGGTGACCGGTGTAAGCGGAACGGTGGTCATAGCGCCTGCCGCATCGGCAAGAAGACTTCTGGGATGGAAGGAAGGTAGCGCTTCATATATCAATCTGTATTGTGAAGGTCTGGGATGCGCGCCTCCGTCGCTTGACGATATCCGCCGTCTTCTCGGTGCCGATTTTATGGTGCTGAACCGCGAGGCTCAGAACGAGCAGATATACCGCGTGATGCGCTCCGAGAAATGGGCCATCTATATGATACTGCTCTTTATGGTGGTGATAGTGGCCCTTAACATCTATGCCAGCCTCTCGATGCTCATAATGGAGAAACGCAGGGACATATTCAGCCTCAAGGCTATGGGAGCGACGATTCGCCGCGTGAAAGGAATCTTCATAACCGAAGGAATGATGATGACTCTCGCGGGCCTTTTCGCAGGAGTCATCGTGGGACTTCTTTTGTGCCTGGCGCAGAGCCGCTGGGGCTTGATAGGGATGCCGGGTAACGGCATAGTATCCTCATATCCGATAAAGGTGAATGTGCTGGACATCATACTCAGCGTCGCGGGGGTTACTTGTATCGGCGCGGCGGTTTCAATCATCAGCGCTATGGCCGTTGAAGACAGTTATTGACGGCCGAAAGTTGCGCTCATATGGTAATTGTCAAAAATAAATGAAATATATGAATACAAGAACATTGTTAATCGCGGCCCTGCTATCGGCCCTGTCCTTCACCGGCTTCGCACAGCAGAAGGGCGCAATCACAGATGAGATGCTCTCCGCCTTCAGGAGCGGATTCAAGAATACTCCTGAGCAGAAGGCTATACGTAACGCACTGAACAGCACATCTATTGCGACACTTGCCGTGAACGCGGAGAATGCAGCTATGATAGACACGCATTTTTCAGACAAAGTCGAAACGAAAGGAATCACGGATCAGAAGCGCTCCGGCCGCTGCTGGCTTTTCACCGGACTCAACGTGCTTCGTGCCCAGGCCATCAAGGACCACAATCTGGGTGACTTCCAGTTCTCCCAGAGCTATATCTTCTTCTATGACCAGCTTGAGAAGGCCAATCTTTTTCTGCAGGCCATAATAGACACTAGAAAGCTTCCGATCGACGACAGAAAGGTGGACTGGCTTCTGAGTAATCCGATTTCCGACGGAGGTACTTTCACAGGAGTGGCCAATCTGGTTATGAAATACGGCGTGGTGCCTTCCGAGGTGATGCCTGAATCGCTTATCGCGAACAATACCTCAGCCTATGCCAGCCAGATGAAGATGCTCCTTCGTCAGAACGCGTTGGAACTTCGTGCCGCCAAATCTGAAAAGCAGGCGCTGAAGATGAAAAACGAGATGCTTTCGCAGGTTTACAGGATACTTTGCCTGAGTCTCGGCCAGCCTCCTGTAGAGTTCGAGTGGACCTGTTATGACGCTTCGGACAACAAGGTGAGCACGAAGACATATACTCCGCAGTCCTTCTATCAGGAATTCGTAGGTCTTGATTTGAATCACGACTACGTGATGCTTATGAACGACCCTAGCCGCGAGTATTACAAAGTATATGAGATAGAGTATGACCGCCACACTTACGACGGGGACAACTGGCTGTATGTCAATCTTCCTGTCGAGCGTATAAAGGAGATGGCGATCAGCAGTATCAAGGGCGGCAAAGCTATGTATTTCAGCTGCGACGTGGCTAAATTCCTCAACAGCGAGAAAGGAACCCTTGACCTGGCCAATTTCGATTACGCTTCTCTTCTCGGAGTGGAATTCACGATGGACAAGAAGCAGAGGATACAGACTCACGCCAGCGGATCATCACACGCAATGACTCTCGTGGCGGTGGATATCGCACAGGACGGATCTACATCCAAATGGATGGTGGAGAACAGTTGGGGAAAATCCAGCGGATACATGGGACACCTGATAATGACGGATGAATGGTTCGACGAATATATGTTCCGTCTTGTCGTGGAAAAGAACTTTGTTCCTGAGGATGTATTGAAAGTATTGGCGCAGAAGCCGATAAAACTTCCAGCCTGGGATCCTATGTTTATGGGAGAAGAATAGAAAGCTTGATGTTTTCTTTGCTGCTCCACAGCCATATATTGTCACCCTCGAGTTGAACGACTTTCAGGGTGACATTTTTTTTGAGTCTGTCGGTTCCGTTTTTCTCTATCCATTCTATATAGGATGCGTTGACCTCTTCTCCCTGCGCAGTAGGAATCCTGTCCAGCTTGAGCATAAAATAATCAGACATATTGTCCGTGTGGGCGCGGAACTCGCAACGTGCTGTGTTGTAGGCGTATTGGCATTTGGCACTTGAATAGGTGAAGATGTTCTTCTTGCCGATTTCCATACGTATGGTGTTGTCGGTAAGGAATTCCGGTGTGAAAGTGTTTTCGGTGCAGGAGCAAAGAAGCGCTCCGATCAGCAGCAAGATGTAAAATTGTATCTTTTTCATCTGACAGTAAATTCTTTGCATATCACATCGACGGAGGAGTCTTCAAACAGGAGCTCGGCGCGAAGGATTCCGCTTTCCGTAAGAGTGTAGTAGCCTTTCGAATCGGCCGAGATTGGCCGTCCGTCATATGTCCAGCTTACATTCTTCGCATTGTGGGAGTTGAAGACATAAAGAGGTATGGATGTCCCTTTCGGAACGGACCCGTCTGCATTTTTTTCTATGTTAGGAAGATAGATGAATGGAATGGTGTTCCTTTCATCTATGATGAGAGTCGTGAACTTGCTGATTAAAGAATAGTCGTCATCTTTGACGTGTATCAACAGTTCTGCGGTATAGCTCGTATTGTCCTGAAGATTATCAAGATACACGGTAATGTTCCCGTCGGAGCCAGCCACTCCGTCGTATTTCTCCTCCTGGCCGTTCTCGCTCTCGATGAACAGTTCGTATGAATCGAAATCGTCCTTCAGGGACTTGTCTATGACCCAATTCAGCAGAGCGGCATTCTGGTAAACCACGGAAGATACCATTCTGACAGGCTCGATCACCTCAAAATCTATCCCTGCTTCTGCTGTACGGGTTATGTCACGCAGAGCATATTTGCTGCCGGCCCCGCTCCAGAATCTCAATGCCGGTGTGGATTCGCTTGAAAGGCTCTGGTTCTCCCTGTACGGAAAAAACACTTCAGATACGTCGCTCGCCCCAAGGAAGGCTTCCAGCAGCATAGCGCATTGGTGGTCTATGCGGCAGTTAACCTGGTTGTACTCCCAGCGCTGCTGTGCGGAAAGTATTTTGTCATAGTATGTTGAATAACCGGCTTTGTTTGAGGACCTGTCTATGTGATAAACCAGGAGACCTTCTCCTCCGATAAATGCATCCCACCCTTCGGCGGCGCGGCATTCCAGAAGGAAATACTCGTCAATCTTGTCAGTCGGAAGCAGGTAATATTGGCCCGACCGGGAGATGGGTTCCAGATGATATCGGCCTACGGTGAGGGTGTCAACTTTGCTAAGACCCAACAGATGTCTTTCTATGGCACTAAGTGCGCAAGGAGTACGGCCGTTGTCATTCCTGTCCCCCTTGTCCATAAGGTTGAGGCTTCCCCACAGGGCTACGCTCTCGCCTCCGCTTTGAGCGGAATCGGTATCATACAAGTCTTTAAATCCCAGGATATGCCCATATTCGTGACAAAACGGGCCAAGCGGAAGAGTCACTCCATCGAAAATTTCGCTGGAAGCGAAGTATTTCAGTCCGGCACCTTTGATCTGTCCTTCGTGAGGCCAGATATTGGAACCGGAAAAGATGATTCCGAAATCGTTCTCATAAAGGGATACGTCGATTTGTCTGGAACATAGTCTGTATGCTTCCAGAGCGGCCATAGATGCCGTCTCACTCGTGTACCGGGCCGACGTCAGCTTGACGGTAGGGGCCAGGAAGAATTCTGACGGATATTTTCCGTCAAGAACGCTGTAATACTCTTCGGCATCGGACAGGAGAGTCTGCATATCGTCTCTCTCGCACGAGAAAGGTATTGAGTTGATTTCCACAGGGATAATCAGCACTTTTTTCTGCGCGAAAGCCGTGGTCGATACTCCGATCGACAAAAGAAACAGACTGATTATCGTAGAAAACCTTTTCATTCCAATGCTCCTCCCGCAAGGTCAAGTATTTCGGATGTGATTTTGGCCTGACGGCCTTTGTTATATTCGAGCGTCAGCTCGTCCAGCATATTCTGCGCGTTGTCCGTAGCCGTCTGCATAGCCACCGTGCGGGCCGCATTTTCTGAAAGCAGACTGTCCATAAGGGCGGAATATACTTTGGTCTTCAGCAGTTTGTCCTGTATCTCCGATCTCAGGCGATCTTCTCCCGGCTCCAGGATGATTCTTTTCCGACGTTCATCCTCTGTCTCCGGTATGATCTCGTCAGAAGACGGCGTCTCTCCGGAAAACGGAAGCAAATCTTCATACACCACTTCCTGTTTCGTGGTCGTGATGTAATGGGTGTAGAGAAGAGTTACCTTGCAGAATTCACCTGCATCGAACCTGTCACGGATCTGCGAAGTCAACTCGCTGACTTTCTTATAGTCAGGGTGGTCTATCAGGCTGTCCAGATCTTTCTCGCTTTTTATCCCCAGACGCGACATCGCTTCCTTGAGTTTCTTGCCCACGAAAATGCATTGGCAGTCATCTCCTAAAGGCAGAATCACCTCACGGGCCTTTTTGATCACGAATGCGTTATACCCTCCGCATAATGAAGAATTCGCTCCGAACGCTATGACAAGAGTCTTCGACCCTTTGCCCGGGATTGTGCTTCCTTTTGTCGGGCCAAGCTCCTTAAGGTCATTGTTCAGCTCTTCGCAGTAGTCTTTAAGCGGTTGTACCTGAAGACTGAATTTGTGAAGTTTGGCACTGGATATGAGCTTCATCGCCGAAGTGATTTTCAGCGTGCTCTTTACAGAACTTATCCTTCCTTTTATTTCCTTAAGTGATGCCATCTGGTCTATTTGAAGCTGTTACATACGGTTTTGGCCGTTTCTTTCAGTACGTCTAGGTCAGCATCTTCGACTTTGCCGCCTTCGAGACGGTCAAGTATTTCGCTGTGGCTGGCTTTCACGCTATGCAGGAAGCGTTTCTCAAACTCCGCCACCTGATTTATCTCTATATCCTTCATAAGGGCGTGTGTGCCGCAATAGAGGATGGCGATTTCTTCGCCCAGACTGAGAGGGGAGTACTGAGGCTGAATGAGCAGGGCGTTGTTCTTGCGGCCTTTGTCCAAAGTGTCCATAGTCACCTTGTCCACGTCGGAAGAGAATTTGGAGAAGTTCTCCAGTTCGGTGTACTGCGCCTGTTCGATTTTCAGCGTTCCCGCGATCTTTTTCATACTCTTCACCTGAGCGGCACCGCCCACACGCGAAACGGATATGCCCACGTTGATGGCAGGTCTGAAGCCTTGGTTGAAGAGGGAGGTGTCGAGGTAGATCTGACCGTCCGTGATGGAGATCACGTTGGTCGGGATATATGCGGACACGTCCGATGCCTGAGTCTCTATGATAGGAAGAGCGGTAAGTGACCCGCCTCCTTTGACCTTGCCTTTCAGACACTGCGGCAGGTCATTCATCTTCTCTGCCACGCTTTGCTCCGCGATGATCTTCGCTGCGCGCTCGAGAAGTCTGGAGTGAAGATAGAAGACATCTCCCGGATATGCTTCACGGCCGGACGGGCGTCGCAGGATGAGGGATATTTCACGATAGGCCACGGCCTGTTTCGAGAGGTCATCGTAGACTACGAGAGCGTGCCGTCCCGTGTCTCTGAAATACTCGCCGATGGCGGCTCCGGCAAAGGGCGCATAGTACCTGAGCGCTGCCGCATTGGCTGCGGTGGCGGCCACCACTATGGTGTAGTCCATAGCCCCTTGACGACGTAGTGTCTCCACGATGTTGGCGACCGTGGAACCTTTCTGACCTATGGCCACATAGATGCAATATACAGGCTTGCCTTTCAGGTAGTTGCCCTTCTGGTTGAGGATGGTGTCTATGGCAAGGGCCGTCTTTCCTGTCTGTCGGTCGCCGATGATAAGCTCACGCTGGCCCCGTCCTATAGGGATCATCGCATCCACGGCTTTTATACCTGTCTGCAGAGGTTCGCTCACAGGCTGACGGAATATTACTCCCGGTGCCTTTCTTTCGAGCGGCATATCAAGAGTTTCCCCTTCGATCTCACCGAGTCCGTCGAGCGGAACGCCCAAAGGATTGACTACGCGCCCTACGAGTCCTTCGCCTACAGGGATGGAGGCTATCTTTTTCGTCCTCGCCACGCGCATCCCTTCGCTGACCTGGTCCGTAGCTCCAAGCAGGATGGCTCCCACATTGTCTTCTTCCAGGTTCATAGCTACGGCCATAATTCCGTTCTCGAAGCGCAGAAGCTCTCCGGCTTCACAATTCTGAAGACCGTAGATGCGTGCCACTCCATCACTTACCTGGAGAACATAGCCGACCTCTTCCCACTTGGCTGAGGTGTCGATACCTTTGAGTTGTTTGAGCAAAACCTCGGAGATTTCGCTTGCTTTAATATTCTGGGCCATTAAACTAATCGTTTATTCATTTCATCAAGAGAGTGGCGGACAAGGTCAAGTTGTCGTTTGACACTGGTGTCCAGTACGTTATCGTCCACTTCCAATACAAATCCCCCGATAAGGGCGGGGTCCACCTTGGTAGTGAAATTGACCTCGGACGTACCGTTGCCTGAAAGCAGTCCTTTAAGCCTTTCTTCCAGCGCGTCCGATTGCTGCGCTACGGTGAGATTGGCCTGGCAGATATGCTTTTCGCTCCGGTACTCTCGGGTGAATGTCCGGAGAATCTGCTTGAGATATTCGCTGCGGCCGTTTTTGATGAGAAGAGCGACCAATCTGTTCAGGTCGTCCTCCATATTCTCAGGAATGTTTCCTGCGAGCATATCTTTGGCCTGTGCGTAGACCTCCTCTCCCCGTCCGGTCTGCCCGACCAGAAGAAGCAGGGCCTTGGCATATCTGTTACAGATGACTCCCGTATTCATTACTTGTCAATTTCTTTAAATACTTCGTCTACATATTCTTGTTGTCCTGCGCTGTCGGACAGGTCTTTTTTGAGTATCTTCTCCGCCACTTTCACGGAGATCTCACTTACTTGGGCGCGAATCTCCCTTTGTGCGTTTTCTTTTTCGGTCTCAATCTGTTTTCGGGCATCCTCCAGGATCTTCTCCGCCTGCTGTTTCGCATCCTTTTGGGACTTGTCCAGCAGTTCCTGCCTTTGTGAAGCGGCCTGCGATAGAATCTTCGACTGCTCCTGGCGCGCCTGTGACAGCATCTGTTCCTGCATCTCCTTCAGGTGCTCGACCCTCTCCTGTGCCAATTCGGCATTCTTCAGGCTTCCCTCAATCTTCTCGGCCCGTTTGTCGACCATCGAAGTTATGGCAGGGAATCCGAACTTTGCCAACAGAAAGAAAACGATGGCAAAGACCAGAGTCATCCAGAAGATGAGACCGCTGTCGGGAGTAACCAGATTCATTATCTAAGTACGCCTAAAAGACAGATAAGGATTGCGAAAAGACAGGCACCTTCGACAAGTGCGCCGATGATGATGGCTGTTGACTGGAATTTTCCGCTGTATTCAGGCTGACGGGCGCCGGCCTCAAGAGTGGCCTGTCCGATCTTGCCTATACCGATGGCTGCTGCAAATGCTGCTATAGCGGCTGCTATTCCAAAAATTGCTGTTCCTACGCCAGCTTCCAAAATTACTAATGGTAACATAACTATATGATTTTTAATGTTGTCTTGATAATCCTATGAATACGCTTGATAGCATTGTGAACACATAAGCCTGGATGTAAGCCACAAGCAGTTCCAGCAGGTCGAGGAAGACCCCGAACAGAACCGCCACCACGCTGAGGCTTCCGTTGAGCATCGCGCCCATATTGGCCGTCAGAAAGATGACTGAGATGACACCGAGCAGCATTATGTGTCCTGCGGTGATGTTGGCGAAGAGTCGTATCATCAAACTGAAAGGTTTGGTGAATATGCCTACTATCTCTATCAGAGGCATAAGCGGAACCGGCGCTTTGAGGGCTACCGGAACATCCGGCCAAAGTATCTCTTTCCAATAATGCTTGTTGCCGAAAATGTTCACCGCCAGGAATGTGAATACCGCCAGGCACAGTGTGACGGCTATGTTTCCGGTAACGTTAGCACCTCCCGGGAAGAAAGGAACTATACCCATCAGGTTGTTGATGAAGATGAAGAAAAACGCCGTGAGAAGAAATGACGAATACTTCTTGTAATCTTCTCCTACACAAGGCTTTATTATATCATCCGTTATCATACAGACCATCATTTCGACAAGCCCGGTGAATCCTCTCGGTACTTCTTTCGTGCCGTCGTGCCTCTTGTACCATCTTGCAGGGATGAGTATCACGAGCAGCAGTACCAGGGAGTTGCAGAAAAGAGCCAGAACATTCTTGGTTATGGAGATGTCAAGCGGTTTTTTAAGCTCCCCGCTGTCGAGCTTCTCCATTATCTTGCCGTTCTCTCCTATCACGAAATCCCCGTATTCTCCGGTGTGGACTATCTTCTCGGAAGAGAACAGATGCCAATCACCTCGGCTGTCCCGCAGAATCACAGGCAGATAAATGCTGACCGGATGGTCGTTCACGGTGGTGATGTGCCATTCGTACGAATCCGTTATGTGGCCCAATATGAACGCATTCATATCGGTAGAGTCTTCTTCCGCTCTCAGTGAAAAAACTGAAAGCAGAGAAAAGGCCAATATGAAAATCAACTTTTTCATAATTCCACGCACGCGTACACCTGATTCTGTTTTATTCTTACTATTCCTCCGCAGATGTTCTTCTCTATGATTTCGCCTTTCCGTTTGAGTCTTATCGTCCCCGGTGTCAGTGTGGACATAAGGTCGGCGTGATGGTCAAGCACCTCGAATTCACCCAGTTCGGAAGGGAAGAAAGCGGCGTCGACCTTGTCGTCGAAGACGGTGGACTCTGCGGAAAGTATGCGGACTTTAAACATTTGCTTCGGAAATTATCTTTTTGCCTTTTGCTATGGCGTCTTCTATCGTTCCGACATTGAGGAATGCCTGTTCCGGGATGTCGTCGCACTGTCCGTCGAGAATCATCTTGAATCCCTTTATGGTATCCTCGATATCCACCATCACGCCCTTCAGACCGGTGAACTGTTCGGCCACGCTGAACGGTTGTGAGAGGAATCTCTGAACTTTTCTTGCGCGGTATACGGTCAACTTGTCCTCGTCGGAAAGCTCCTCCATACCGAGTATGGCTATGATATCCTGAAGCTCCTTGTATCTTTGGAGTATCTGTATGACTCTCTGTGCGGTATTGTAGTGTTCTTCACCTACTACCAGAGGGTCGAGGATTCTTGAGGTAGACTCGAGAGGATCCACCGCAGGGTAGATACCCAGTTCGGCTACCTTTCTGCTGAGCACCGTAGTGGCGTCAAGATGGGAGAACGTAGTGGCAGGAGCAGGGTCCGTAAGGTCATCCGCCGGCACATATACGGCCTGTACGGAAGTGATGGATCCGTTCTTGGTCGAAGTGATTCTTTCCTGCATCTGTCCCATCTCCGTGGCAAGCGTAGGCTGATAACCTACGGCTGAAGGCATACGTCCCAGAAGGGCTGACACCTCGGATCCCGCCTGAGTGAAACGGAATATGTTGTCTATGAAGAAAAGGATGTCCTTAGGGTCTTCGGCATTCGTGCTGTCCCTGAAGCTCTCGGCCAATGTCAGTCCTGAAAGGGCTACGGCGCTGCGGGCTCCCGGCGGCTCGTTCATCTGCCCGAACACCATCGCCACCTGGCTGTTCTTGAGTTCCTCCGTATCTACTTTGGAGAGGTCCCAATGTCCCTCCTCCATACTTTTCTTGAATTCTTCGCCATATTTTATGACCCCGGACTCTATCATCTCGCGCAGCAGGTCATTACCTTCACGGGTTCTCTCTCCTACACCGGCAAATACGCTGAATCCGTTGTGCTTTTTGGCGATATTGTTGATCAGCTCCTTGATGAGCACGGTCTTGCCGACACCGGCGCCTCCGAACAGACCGATCTTGCCTCCTTTAAGGTAAGGCTCGAGCAGGTCTATGACTTTTATGCCTGTGAAGAGGACTTCGCGTGAAGTCTTGAGGTCTTCGAATTTAGGAGGGTCGCGGTGAATAGGCAGCGCACCTTCGCTGTCCAGAGAACTGAGTCCGTCTATGGGATCGCCGGTCACGTTCATCACACGTCCTCTTATCTGACTCCCTTTAGGCATACTGATATAGGATCCCGTGCTGACTGCCTCCATTCCTCGGGTGAGGGAGTCGGTCGAATCCATTGCGACACATCTTACGGTGTTTTCACCTATATGCTGCTGGACTTCGATGACAAGTCTGCCGGAATCTGCACGGGTGATGAAAAGTTCCTCGTGAATGAGCGGAAGACTGGACTTTCCCCCTTCCGGAAAATCGAAATGGACATCTATTACAGGTCCGACGATTTGAGAAATATGTCCTATTAGTTTTTGTGGCATATCAATAATCTTTGTATGATTTTTTCTGGCGCAACAAATATACCAAAAATGCTATGTATAATGGCCATTTTCTACCTCTTTTGACATTTTTGGCGACATTTTGTCAATAAATTCGATTATTCGCCCATTCTTGTCGCGGCTTTCGCGCGCAGATCTTTTTTCTCTTCCTCACAGATGAATGCGTGGTCTATGGCGCAGGACACAGCCTCGCGCGCCTGAGCCTCGTTCATAAGACCTGCACTAAAAAGAGATCCGTATTCTTTTACCAGGGTGGAATCAGATACGGACAGGTTGTCCACATTGATGGTGACGCCGACGCCGGCATCCAGAATGGTCTTGAGAGGGTAGTCTTCCATACGTTCCACACCTTTTATTGCGTGCGTGTCCAGATTGCTTTTCGGGCAGATGTCCAGGCATACTCCCATCTCGCGTATGCGCTTCATCAGGTTCGGATGTTCGAAGCATCTGATTCCGTGGGCTATACGGCTTGCTCCATAGTCCAGGGCGCAAGAGATGCTTATCGCTCCGTCAGCTTCGCCTGCGTGTATGGTGAAAGGTACGCCAAGTGAAGAAGCATATTCAAAATAGGCCTTGTAGTCCGAAGTCGGGTACAAGGCCTCAGCGCCCACAAGGTCTATCGCCACGGCTCCTTGGCCGAGGTAGGTCTTGGCGAGCTCAATCGTCTCGTAATTCAGATTATGCTTTCTTCCGCGCATACAGCACAGGATGAAATTGGCCTTGAACTCAGGGCATTCGGCCATCCCTCGCCGGAGACCCTCTATGGCCGCTCTCACCACTTCGTCCTGGGTCATACCTTTGTAGGTGTGCTGGAGCGGGGCGAATCTTATCTCGCTGTAGAGCAATCCCTGACGGCAGAGACGATGCACAAGGCTGTATGCGCTGTAGGCTATGGATTCCGGACTCTGCATCATAGCTATCGGAAGGTCGAAGCATTTGAGGTATTCCACCAGGTTGTTCGTGCCGGGAGGGCAGGTCAGAAGTCTTTTGAGTTCCGTCGGATCCGTGCTTGGAAGTTCGTCTTCGTTACCGCCCAGACGGGCCATTGTGAGGATGTCCTGTGCAGTGAGAGATCCGTCAAGATGCAGGTGCAGGTCCACCAGGGCATACTTTGAAGCGTCTACAGTGTTTTGAGGTGAGGGGTTTGAGTAAGAGGCCATGATTATTCGTTGAGTAAATAATCGTGCAAATGTCGCATTAAATTCGGGAATAAGCAACTCAAGTTACGCAGGCAATGGCTCTTTTTACGAAAAAATCCATACCTTTGTGAAAACCACACGATTATTAACCCAAATAATAACCAATTGTAAATTATGAATTTTCTTTTTTATCTGGTACCGATCAGTTCGGTAGTGGCCCTGCTTTTCGCTGCGATATTTTATCGCCAGATGCGCAGGGAAGATGAAGGCACGCCTACTATGAGACAGATTGCGGCGTATGTGAGGGAAGGCGCGATGGCATATCTGAAACAGCAGTATAAGGTAGTCATCATAGTCTTTATCATCTTGGCATTGATCTTTATGGTCTTGGCCTATGGCTTCGGTCTGCAGAATCCGTGGGTGCCGTTCGCTTTCCTTACCGGAGGGTTTTTCTCGGGCCTGGCGGGTTACATAGGTATGCGTACAGCCACCTATGCGTCAGGTCGCACGGCCAATGCCTGCAGGCGCAGCCTCAATGCAGGTCTCAAGATAGCCTTCAGATCCGGAGCCGTGATGGGTCTTACGGTAGTGGGACTTGGCCTGCTGGACATAAGCCTGTGGTATATGGTGCTTGGCGCTGTGTATGATCTCTCCGCCTCACAGAACCTTGTGATAATCACGACCACTATGCTCACTTTCGGTATGGGTGCATCCACCCAGGCCCTTTTCGCCAGAGTTGGCGGAGGAATATATACCAAAGCTGCCGATGTGGGTGCTGACATAGTGGGCAAGGTCGAATCCGACCTTCCGGAGGATGATCCGCGTAATCCTGCCACGATAGCGGACAATGTGGGAGACAATGTGGGAGATGTCGCCGGAATGGGAGCGGACCTTTATGAATCTTATTGCGGGTCTATTCTTTCGACTATGGCTTTGGGTGCGTCCGCGTTTTTCCTTCAGGGACCGGAGCTCCAGACCAAGGCTATTCTCGCACCTATGCTGATAGCCGCCGTAGGCGTGGTCCTTTCGGTGCTATGCATCTTCACCGTCAGAACCAAGGAGGGGGCCGGGATGAAGGAACTGCTCAAATCGATGAATTTCGGAACTTCACTTGCCGCGGCACTCAGCGGAGTGGCCACGTTCGGCATTCTTGCCCTGGTCTTCGGGACGCAGGACGGGACGTGGTGGCATTTTTCACTTTCCGTGTTGAGCGGACTTCTGGCGGGCGTGATAATAGGCAAGAGTACGGAGTATTACACTTCTCATTCATATAAGCCTACGCAGAAATTGGCTGAGAGCGCGCAGACAGGTCCGGCGACGGTGGTCATCAGCGGTGTGGGTCTCGGAATGATATCCACCTGCATACCTGTCATCACCATAGCCTGTGCCATACTGCTCGCATATCTCTGTGCCATAGGATTCGATATCCACAATATGCTTTCTTCCGCCAATCTTTCAATGGGACTGTACGGCGTAGCCATCGCTGCCGTGGGTATGCTTTCCACGCTTGGCATAACGCTGGCGACTGACGCTTATGGTCCTATAGCCGACAACGCGGGAGGTAACGCCCAGATGAGTGAGCTTGACCCGGAGGTCAGGGAGCGTACGGATGTGCTTGACGCTTTGGGAAATACCACTGCCGCCACGGGTAAGGGATTTGCCATTGGAAGTGCGGCGCTCACGGCTTTGGCTTTATTGGCATCATATATAGAAGAGATAAAGATAGCGATAGGGCGGGTGGCCGATGCGACCATCAACGGCGTGCAGGCGGCAAGCGCTTCGATCAGTGACGTATTGGCGCATTTCAACGTGTCTCTGATGAATCCGAGTGTGCTTGCGGGTGCGTTCATCGGCGCTATGATGTCGTTCCTGTTCTGCGGTCTCACGATGAACGCCGTAGGACGTGCGGCACAGAAGATGGTTCTCGAGGTGCGCAGGCAGTTCTCTCAGATAAAAGGCATCCTTACTGGCGAAGGAACTCCTGATTACAAGCGCTGTGTGGAGATTTCAACCAAGGCCGCGCAGGTGGAGATGCTCGTGCCGTCGATAGTGGCTATCCTGGTTCCTATCATCGTGGGCCTTGTTCTTGGAGTGGCAGGAACACTTGGCCTTCTTGTCGGAGGGCTTGCGTCGGGCTTCGTTCTCGCCGTCTTTATGGCCAATTCCGGCGGAGCGTGGGATAATGCCAAGAAATATGTGGAGGAAGGGCATTTCGGAGGGAAAAATTCCGATGTGCATCACGCTACCGTGGTCGGCGACACCGTCGGAGATCCGTTCAAGGACACGTCCGGTCCGTCACTCAATATCCTTATCAAACTGATGAGTATGGTTTCTATAGTTATGGCAGGACTCACTTCCGCCGTCCATCTGCTATAGTTCGTAGAGTAAATACCTATTTCTGAGGTCGGTATATTCTTCAAGCGAGGTCGTCCACTTTTCGTCGGACTTTATCTCAAGGCTTGATTTACCGGCCTCTATTTCTTTTTTTACCCAGGTGTTCCCCATAAGCAGGCAGAAAAACCTTCCCGAAGAGATGAAAAATTTCTCCTTATGCGGATATCCGGTGTAAGCCTGCGTTACATATTCCAGATTTATCCCTTCTGACCAGATCTGCTTGAGAGGTTTTTCGCGCAGAGACCGCCCGTGACACTCGATATCCTGGTACATAGGCTTGCTTGCTCCTTCCATACTGCGCGGTGTGAAACTGTAATCTCCCTTGGAGTCGGGAGAACCGTATATTTCGAACGGAAAGTCTGTTCCTCTGCCAAGCGAAATGGCCGTGCCTTCGAAATAGCAGGTGGAGGCGTAGAGATACACGGCCTTCATATCTTTGAGATTGGGCGACGGGCTTTTGAGCAGGCTGTATCTGTCGCTGTGCTTGTATCCCAGGCATTTGACCACGGTGAGCCGGCATTTGTCGGCATTCTTGATCCATCCTTCCCCCTTCACCATATATGCCAATTCCCCGAGGGTCAGAGAATGTACTGTGCTTATCGGAAGTTTCCCCACTCCGGAATAGAGATCCTTCTCCAATACCGGTCCGTCGATATAGAACCCGTTTGGGTTTGGCCTGTCCAGAATGATGAAATCTATTCCCAAGGCCGCGCATTCTTCCATAAGGGAGAGCATAGTGATATAATAGGTGTAGAATCTCAGGCCTACGTCCTGTATGTCCACTACAAGCGCATCTATCCCGTCGAGTTTTTCGGCGATGCTCCAGCTTCGTTTCCCGTAAAGGGACAGTACCGGTATGCCTGTTCTCGGATCCACGCCGCTGTGAACCGTGGCTCCGGCATCGTCCGTTCCTCTGAATCCGTGTTCCGGACAGAAAACAGCTTTTACATCAATCCCTTGATTCAGAAGGAAATCCAGAATATGAGGGCCATATTTTACAGCGGATCCTTTCTCAGGAGTGCCGAATGCGATGGTGCAGTTTTTTTCTGTGACTTTGCTTTTGCCCGGAAGCAGAAGCCCTTCGCTCCTGTCGCCCACTATTCCCGTGTGATTGCTGAACAGGGCCACCTTCTTGCCCTGCAGCAGGGGAAGGTATTCTTCGTAACGCTCGTCCCCCAAGATGAGGGACTCTTTCGAAAAGGCCGGCCTTACCGTCAAAAGAATAAGCGGAAGTGCCGCCAAGAGTATTTTAACCGAAAATTTCATCTCGAGTAAGGAACTTTTCCGGGAGGGCCATATCATATACGCTGCTTCTCAGAAAAGATCTGAGGTCTTCCAGATCCGAGTGCTCCTTAATCTGCTCGGGGGTGATGATTTCCCCTATTCCCATACGGATAGGTTTGTTCTGTTTGTTCATCAGCTCGCTTGGCAGTTTGAAAAGACGTATTTTCCAGCTGATAAGTCCCAGGAGATAGTAAAAGGCCGAATTGCCGTCGAAAAAGCGCACGGGAACCACCGGGACTCCAAGTTTTTTGATGAGCTTTATCGCCGGAAGCTGCCATTCCCTGTCGCGTACTTTCCATCCTTCGCAAGGCTTCAGATCGGACACGGCCCCTGAAGGAAAGAGCCCCAGGACTCCGCCGCTACGGATCTGCTCTATGCATTGCTTCACGCCGTTTACGCTGTCAGATGAAACTCCCTTCTTCTCTTCTCCGGTGGGAGTTACGCTGATAAGGTTGCCCCCCATCCTTTTCGCCATAGCCAGAATCTTGTTCACCATAACTTTGAGGTCGGGGCGGATATGACCGATAAGGTCTATCAGAGCAAGACCGTCCGCTCCGCCGTAGGGATGATTGCTTATGGTGATGAAAGGTCCGGAAGGAAGCTTGGCCAGATCAAGACCGCCCACTTTATATTCCATTCCGAACTCCTGCATCATAGCACGGGCCAATTCAGGACCTTCGTATACGCTGCACTTGCGATAAGCCTCGTTGAGAACATCGAGTTTGCTTATCTTTTCTATGAGGTCGAAAATATAAGAACCCCCTTTCGTTTGGAAAAAGGGGGATGCTTTCTTTAAATCTTCTTTTTCGTACAGATTTTCTGCCATTAAGCTTTATTTTTTACGTGGGTCTATCTTGGCGTAATACCTGGCGTCGGCGATAATGCTTCCGAAATATATGAATGTAAGTATGACGACAATGATGCCTCCCGCGATGTCGAACGGAGTGAGAGCTATCTGGTTACCGCAGATCGCGATGTCCAGCCTGAAATCTCTCAGAGGCTTGATGGCGATGAACAAGGTGTTGATTATCACCATTATGATTCTCAATTCGGTAGGACCGAGCTTCATATAAGTGAGCTTGAACTCTCCCTTAAGGTGCGCATTGACACATACGTTCATACTCAGAAGAAGATAAAGGGTGAGAGCGGCTACTGCCAGAGGGAAATGCAGAAGTGAAGAGATGCCCACGCACAGGAACATTATGCATTCGTTGATGGCATCTACGGTGTGGTCAAGATAGAATCCATAGATAGGACGCTGCTGCTTTCTTACTCTGGCCAATGTCCCGTCCAGGGAATCGCCGTACCAGTTGACCAGAAAACCGAAGCTGCTGAGCCAGAGCCAGCGTATGTCCATGTCTGAAAGAATGTAACCGGCGCCGATTATTACGGCTCCAAGAAAGCCTATGAAAGTGAGATGGTCTGAATTTATCCACTTGGGCTGTTTGCCTGCAAGCCATACGAGAGCTTTTTTCTCGGCGGCATTGATCAGTGATGTCTGAATTCTATTTGATTGTTTGACTTCCATTTTTATGCAGTTTTATAAAATTGGTCGTAACTGTTCTGTAATGGGCATTGACACCCGTGTAACTTTATAACAAAAGTACAACAAAAATTATACAATTCTGCAAAGACGGGCTTAAAATGCGACTTTTATTTACTAATTTTGTCCCATATGGGACGTGATTTTCCTTTTGTCTGGCTGCTTGCAGCCTTTCTTGCATATACTGCATTTATGTTGGCAGTATCCCATTTTACTAATAAGAATGCCGGGAAGGATTCCTTTTTCGGGACAGACAGAAAAGCCCCATGGCTGTTGGTTGCCTACGGTATGGTGGGTTCTTCCATCTCGGGAGTGACGTTCATCTCCGTCCCGGGAAACGTGTGGGTCCAGAACTTCTACTATATGCCTATGGTACTGGGCTTTGTGGTGGGATATATCATTATAGCCAAGGTTCTTCTCCCTCTTTATTACAAGATGAATCTGACCTCCATCTACACCTACCTGGGGGAGAGGTTCGGGAATAAATCCTACAAGACAGGTACGACGGTGTTTATGATTTCCAGAGTACTGGGCGCGGCGGTCAGGATATTCGTCGTAATCGTGGTCCTGTTCTCATTCCTGCCCAGGGGCGTGCAGTCCTACGGGGTGGGAGTGTTCGCTCTGGTGTCTTTCGTGTTCCTGCTTATACTCTATCTTTATACTTACAGGGGCGGTGTGCGTACCATCATCTGGACGGACGCTTTCAATACGACCCTGATGCTTGCAGTAGTTGCGTTGACCATAGTAAGCATATGCAGGGATATGGACTGGGGATTCAAAGATATGGTGGATAACGTGGCTGCATCCGGTTATGTCTCTATGGTGGACTTGGACTGGGATCAC
The DNA here is from genome assembly GCA_963635625.1 of Treponemataceae bacterium. Lineage (GTDB taxonomy): Bacteria > Bacteroidota > Bacteroidia > Bacteroidales > UBA932 > Cryptobacteroides. The sequence goes on from CAVHGF010000018.1 coordinate 20,244, forward strand.
GGGACCAATTTCATAAAACAGTTTCTGTCAGGGATTTTCGTTACGATAGCTATGACGGGGCTCGACCAGTCGATGATGCAGAAGAACTTGGCCTGCAAGAACATCAAGGCGGCGCAGAAGAATATGTACACCACAGCCCTGATAATAGTGGCGGTCAATTTCTTCTTCCTTCTCCTGGGTGCTCTGCTCTGTGTGTTCACTTCATCCCACGGCGGGTTCGAGGCTATGGGGATAAGCAGGACGGACGAGATGTTCCCTGCGATAGCCAGCCGTTATTTCAGCGTGGGATTGGGCATATTCTTCCTTATAGGACTTATCTCTTCGAGCTATCCTTCGGCAGGTGCGGCTATGACTTCTCTGACCACTTCATTCTGTGTGGATTTTCTTCATACGAGGGAAGAAAAGACCAGAAAACGGGTGCACGCCCTTGTCGGCATGGTGTTCTGGGTCCTTCTGGTAGTGCTGTTTATCGTAAGTGATGATGCCGTGATAAATCTTGTGTACAAGTTGGCGTCATATACCTACGGTCCGCTTCTGGGTATGTTCTTCTTCGGTATTCTTACCAAGCGTGTTGTCCGGGATGGCGCCACTCCTTACATAGCGGTGGCTTCTCCTCTCATCTGTTTGATAATGACTCTGTTGCTAAGGCATATCTTTGACCACGATATGGGATTCAGCCTTCTTCTGGTCAACGGATTCCTGACTTTTGCGGGGCTTTGGATATTCAGTAAAAAGGAGGAGACGAAGTGATACTCATAGCAGACAGCGGCAGCAGCAAAGTGGATTGGGCTTTCGTGTCCTCCGCTAAAGATATAAGGGTGCGTACCTGCGGAGTCAATCCCGCGCATCTGGATGACGGGAAGATACTCGAGATTCTTCGGGCCAATCTCTTCTTCGCGGGTCCCGAGGTCAGCCGCATCTTTTTTTTCGGCGCGGGCGTGGTCGGAGACCGGAGCAAAGCGCGTCTGGAGTCCTGCTTCAAGCAGCTTTGGCCTGCGGCGGAATGCCAATTCCATAGTGACGTGCTGGCAAGCGCATTGGCACTTTTCGGGGAAAAACGCGGAATTGCGTGCATCCTGGGGACAGGATCCAACAGCTGCCTGTGCGAAGGCGGGAAGATATTGCGGAACATCAAGGCGGGAGGCTTCATTCTGGGAGATGAAGGCAGCGGGGCGTGGATAGGGAAAAGACTCCTGCAGGATTATATCAAGGAGATTATGCCTGAACCTCTTCGCGGCGAGTTTGAAAGGGAGTATTCTCTTTCTTATCCTCAGATAGTGGACAGGGTGTACAGACAGGAAAGGCCAGCCGCTTATATGGCTCGACTGAATATGTTCGCCGCAGCGAGAATGGAAGACGGCTATATACGTGAATTGGTGTCGGAAGGCTTTGACGAGTTCTTGTGCAGGAATGTCCTGCAGTACGGGCAATGTCACAGTGTTCCGGTCGGTTTCGTGGGTTCAGTGGCCGTGCAGTACCAGGAGATTCTGGATTCGTGCCTGACTCGCAGAGGCCTGACCCCGGGACCTGTTCTTAAAGCTCCCATAGATCCTCTCGTGCTATATTATAAATCGAAGTATATCAAGTAGTTGAAATGATAAAGGTAACCGAGAGCCCATCGAAATATTCTGATCTTGAAAAGATGTCCGTGCGAGACATCCTGGAAGGGATAAACGCGGAAGACTGCGGTGTTCCGGCTGCTGTGGGCAAGTGTATTCCGCAGATTGAAAAGCTGGTGGACGGAATAGTCGGGAGAATCCCACTTGGAGGAAGAGTCTTTTATATAGGAGCCGGAACAAGCGGAAGGTTGGGCGTGCTTGACGCCTCGGAAATACCGCCTACTTATGGCGCTCCGTTCGATCTGTTCATAGGACTTATCGCAGGAGGTGACGGAGCCATCAGACGTGCCGTGGAGGGCGCTGAAGATGATCCGGACGGTGCCTGGCGCGACCTTTCAAAGTATAATCCGAGCAGCAAGGATATTCTCGTGGGAATAGCCGCCAGCGGAAGTACCCCGTATGTGGTGGGCGGCATAAAGGCGGCACGCAGGGCAGGACTTCTCACCGGATGCATCTGTTGCAATCCGGATTCGGCGGTAGCTGCGGAATGTGAAATCCCCATCGTGGCGGTGGTCGGCCCTGAATTTGTGACGGGAAGCACGCGTATGAAGGCCGGTACGGCGCAGAAGCTGATACTCAATATGATATCCACATCCGTTATGATACGTCTCGGGCACGTGCAGGGTAACAAGATGGTGGATATGCAGCTTACCAACGCCAAGCTCATAGATCGCGGAACCCGTATGATAATGCAGGAAGCGCATCTTGAAGACGCTTCACAGGCCCGGGAATTGTTGCTGGAGAAAGGTTCGGTACGTGCGGTTTTGGATTTTTTGAATGAAAAACGATAGCATAACTATAAAAGGTGCGAGGGTCAATAACCTCAAGAATATTTCCCTGTCCATAGAAAGAGGGAAGCTTGTGGTTATAACGGGGGTGTCAGGTTCGGGAAAATCTTCATTGGCATTCGATACGCTTTTCGCCGAAGGACAGAGGAGATTTGCCCAGAGTATGAGCTCGTATGCGCGTCAGTTTCTGGGCAGAATGTCCAAGCCGGATGTAGATTATGTGGACGGCATTCCTCCGGCAGTGGCGATAGAGCAGAAGGTGAATATCAAGAATCCGCGCTCGACCGTGGCCACCACTACCGAGATATATGATTACCTCAGACTCATATTTGCGCGTATAGGCAGGACTTATTCTCCGGTTTCGGGGGAGGAGGTCACTTCCGACAGCGTGCAGAGCGTGTTGGCTTATCTGGAAGAGAATCTTAAAGAAGGTCCGGCCTATGTCCTGGTCCGTCCGGTCTGGAGCAGTGAGCCTGTGGCTGATCTTCTTACATATAAGGAGCAGGGTTACAGCAGGATGATGATCGGCTCTCAGATAGAGAGGATAGATGACATTCTTTCGGAGGGCAAGAAGGAATTTTCTGACGAAGACTTCCTTCTGGTGGACAGGTTCAGAGATCTCTCGGACAGGGACCGCGCCTTGTCGACCCTTGCTTCCGCATTCAAAAGCGGGGGCGGAGAGTTGTTCATAGAGATTGGAGGTGGAAGGAAGCGTTTTTGCGAAAGGTTCGAGCGTGACGGAATTCAGTTCACCCGTCCGCAGGATTATATGTTCAGTTTCAACAGTCCGCTCGGAGCGTGTGACAATTGCGGCGGACTTGGCAAGGTGATTGGCATAAGCGAGGATCTGGTGGTTCCGGACAAGACTAAAAGCTTGTATGATGGTGCCATAGCGTGCTGGCGCGGCGATAAGATGGGATGGTTCAGGGACCAGATAATCAGGAACGCCGAGAAGTATTCCATAGATATCTTCACTCCGTATTGCAGGCTGGATGACAGGACTAAGGATGTAATATGGAATGCACGCAGCGATCGCGACGACCCTACCACGATAGTGGGTATAAATGAATTCTTTGAATGGGTTGATACCCAGAAGTATAAGATACAGTATCGTTATATGCTCAGCCGTTTCAGCGGCCGGGCGGTCTGTCCGGTGTGTCACGGTAGCAGGCTTAAAAAGGAGGCCCTCTATGTGAAGATAGCGGGCAAGAATATAAGTCAGGTGCTTGCGATGAACGTGGACGATTGTCTGGATTTTCTCCGTTCCGTGGAGTTTACCTCTGACGAGATGCAGATTATCTCTCAGGCTTACAGTCAGATATGCGACACGCTTTCTTGTCTGCAGGATGTGGGGTTAGGCTATCTCACGCTGGACAGGGCGAGCAACACGCTTTCTGGAGGGGAAAGTCAGAGGGTCAACCTGGTGTCCGTGCTGGGGAGTTCTCTGGTAGGTTCGATGTATGTTCTCGACGAGCCTTCCGTGGGACTTCATCCGCGTGATACCCAGAATCTCATAAAGGTGCTTTATCGTCTTCGCGATTTGGGCAACACCGTAATAGTGGTGGAACACGACGAGCAGATAATAAAGGCGGCGGATTTGCTTATAGATATGGGTCCTGGAGCGGGTGTCAACGGCGGGGAGATTACCTTCGAGGGTAAATATTCTCAGAATATGAGCGATCGTGACATAGACAAATCGCTTACTTTGAAATATTTGTCCGGAAGTGCGGAGAAATATCAGCGGCAGAAGCACACCCCGAATTATTTCATAGAGATAAAGGGCGCTATGGAGCATAATCTGAAGAACATAGACGTCAGGATACCTCTTGGAGTGCTTACGGTGGTGAGCGGTGTGTCAGGTTCGGGGAAGTCCACTTTGGTGGGCGATATCCTTTACCCTGCCCTCAACCGCAGGATAAATGACAGCGGAGATGCTCCCGGGGCGTTCCGCGCCTTGGAAGGAAGTCTGGACAGGATAAGTGCGGTGGAGTATATAGACCAGAATCCGCTTGGGAAAAGTACGAGGAGCAATCCTGTGACTTATCTGAAAATCTATGATTTGATACGCAAGCTCCTGTCTGACCAGCCATTGGCACGTCTGTCGGGGTTCGGTCCATCGTGGTTCTCTTTCAACCAGGATGGCGGACGCTGTCCCGAATGTCAGGGAGAGGGAGTGGTGACCATTCCTATGCAGTTCATCTCCGATGTCACTATGGTATGTGAGGAGTGCGGAGGCAAACGTTTCAAGCAGGACATATTGGAGGTCAGGTATCACGGGAAGAATGTGAATGATATTCTGGATATGTCGGTGTCCCAGGCCAGGGAGTTCTTTTCGTCCTGCCCGGAGGCGGAGGCGAAGCAGATTGTGGAAAGGTTGCAGCCCCTCGTGGATGTGGGATTGGACTATATGAAATTGGCCCAGAGCTCGTCCACTCTGTCGGGAGGCGAGAGCCAGAGGGTGAAATTGGCTTACTATCTGTCCAAAGGTCAAGATAAAAAGCATCAGGGCAGAACGCTGTTCATTTTCGATGAGCCTACTACGGGACTTCATTTCAATGATGTGAACAAACTCCTGCGCAGTTTCGACGCTCTCTTGCAGATGGGGCATTCGCTGCTGGTGGTGGAGCATAATCCGGATGTCATAAAGGCCGCCGATTACCTGATAGATCTCGGTCCTGATGCAGGCGAGAAAGGCGGAGAGGTGGTTTATGCGGGCGCACCTGAAGATGTGGCCGAGGCGGCGGAGCGGAACCTGCCGTTGAGAATCCTGTTTGGTTTATAAGAAATAAATTTACTATTTTTGCAACCCTCCATAATTGAGCCACGGGAAAGTGAACATATTAAAATTAGCCCTTCAAGCGTTAAAGTTTTCTTTAACATCCCTGTTCGGAACTGCCACTGATACGGCGGTTCTTTGGGCGTTGACTACTTATGTGTTCACCCAGGGGCACTTTGAGCTCTATATTCTGTCGCCGTTCATCTCTTTCGAGTGTGCGGTGATAGTGAATTATTCCGTGGCGTATTTCTATGTGTGGAGGGACAGGATAAGCATCTTTTCCATAGGTTCGTATCTGAGCCATTTCTGGAAATATAATCTGTCCTGCATATCGGCTTTTCTGGTCAAGATGATGATCCTCAATGCTATAGCTGTGGCTACCAAATGGGATCCTGTCATCTGTAACCTTATGGCGCTCTGCTTTTCGGGTGTCCTTAATTTCGTGCTTAACGAATTCGTCATCTTCAGAAAGTCTTCTTCCGGAAAATCGTTAGAAGAAGACAACTGAAAACCATTCCCAGACAGTCTGCCGCGAAATCCAGCAGTTCCATACTTCTGTATGGGCTGAACCCCTGAATGATCTCGGTGATCCCGGCGGTGATGACTCCTATTATCAGGCAGGAGAGGATCTTGACTGTCGTCTTGTATCCTTTGTCTGCGGAGCACAGGAACAGAAGGACCGGGAGCGGTGCGAACATACAGAAATGCACTATCTTGTCCGCAGGAATCGCGAAATGCCAATCGCTTACTTTAGGAAGCATATTCGGACTGGCAAAACACAGATATCCGACAATGCACAAGTATATCAGTGTGATTACACGCCAGAATGTCAGCTTGCGTAGTATCATAGGGCTTGCATATCGTAGAGTTTCTTGTAGTAGCCGTCGAGTGCGACAAGATCGGCGTGTGTCCCTTTCTCCACTATCTCTCCTTCATTCATTACGATGATGATGTCGGCGTTTCTGATGGTCGAGAGCCTATGCGCGATGGCTATGGTGGTGCGGTTCGACATCAGACGGTCAAGTGCCTGCTGTACAAGTTTTTCTGATTCGGTATCCAGCGAAGCCGTGGCCTCGTCGAGAATAAGGATAGGCGGATTCTTGAGTATGGCGCGTGCTATGGAGATCCGCTGTCTCTGTCCGCCTGAAAGTTTGGTTCCCCTGTCGCCTATGTTCTCGTCATAGCCCAGCGGTTTCTCCATAATGAAATCGTGGGCATTGGCAATCTTGGCGGCCGCTATGACGTCTTCCAGCGAAGCGTTTTCCACCCCGAAGGCTATATTGTTGAAAATGGTGTCGTTGAAGAGGATGGGTTCCTGGTTCACGTTGCCTATCAGGGAACGGAGGCTCTGGGTGGAGACTTTCCTGAGATCGTGTCCATCTATGGTGATGCTTCCGCCGCTTACGTCGTAGAAGCGCGGAATCAGGTCCACGAGGGTGGATTTGCCTGCGCCGCTCGCTCCCACTATGGCGACGGTCTTTCCTTTTGGAATGCACAGGTCTATATGGTTGAGTATGGTTTTGCTCCCGTCGTATGTGAAGCTCACGTCACGGAAATCTATGCTCTTCTCCAGACTCTTGATCTCCACGGGGTCGGACGCCTCCTTGATAGGGTTCTCTGCTCCCAGAATCTTGTCTATTCTCTCTGCCGATGCCAATCCCTTCGGAATCGAGTATGCGGCCTTGCTGAGATCCTTGAACGGCTGTATTATGGAGTAGAGTATGGTCATATATGACATAAAGGCAGGCGCGTCTATGGTGGCCGTATCTCCGAGGATGAGGGTGCCTCCGAACCAAAGGACGATGGCTATCATCACGCTGCCCAGAAGTTCGCTCACCGGATGGGCGCTTGCCTGGCGTATCCCCACTTTGTTGTTCTTCTGGCGCATACCTTCAGTCACTTTCTCGAAACGCTCGGTCATCTTCTTTTCCGCCAGGAACGCCTTGATGATTCTGAGTCCTCCCAAAGTCTCCTCCACCTGTGACATAGTGTCGCTCCAGAACTGCTGCGCCTGAAGTGACTGCGCTTTGAGCTTACGCCCTATGGCACTCATTATCACCATCATAAGAGGAGCGAATATGAGTGTGAAGACGGTCAACTCCCAGGACATCAGAAACAGCACCGTGAGGTATATGATAATGAGAATAGGATTCTTGATGAGCATCTCCAGGGTGGAGGTGATGGAGTATTCCACTTCCTGTACGTCTCCGCTCATTCTCGCTATGATGTCACCCTTCCTCTCCTGAGAGAAAAACCCTATCGGAAGTGAGATTATCTTGCGGTAGATCTGCATCCTGAGGTCTTTCACTATGCCGTTGCGAAGAGGAATCATCACGGCAGAAGCACCGAAATAGCAGGAAGTCTTGATGAGAGTTATTCCGCAGAAAACCAGGCACAGGGCGAGAAGCACGCGGCTTTGTCCGAAGGTGGTCACCCAGCCTCCCACATAGTAGTAAATGTTGGAAGTTACATCCGAGAAGTCATTTATCTCGTTCCACGGTGTGAACGCGTATGTGGCTCCTGTCGTGTCGAACAGGATTTTAAGTATGGGAATCAGTAGGGAGAACGAGAATACGTTGAATATGGCCGAGAGGATGTTCAGTATGACCGATCCTCCGAGGTAGCCGACGTAAGGTTTGACGTATCTTTTTATTATGACCCAGAATTCTTTCATTACAAATGGTTTTTATAGAATGATGAGTGGTGATGGGCTGGTGCGCGGAAGTGTCTGCAGCCTTATGCCGGACTCGCTTCCAATCGCTTTCTTCGCGCTGTCATATGCCAATTCAGGAGTGTTGTTGTTTTCGCTCAAATGGCAGAGAAACAGGTTCTTGAGCCCCGGGTGCAGGAATGTCTCTATAGCCGAGGCGCATTCATCGTTGCTCAAGTGACCTTTACTGTTGAGTATGCGCTCCTTAAGCTCCGGAGTATAGGGACCGTAAAGAAGCATATGTGTGTCGTAATTCGATTCAAGCACCACCGTGTCCGCCTGTGAACAGAAGGATATGGCCTCGGGCGTCATCTCCCCGCAGTCGGTGATATGCACGTATTTGTGGTCTCCGAGCTTGATGGCGAATCCTACAGTCTGTGTGGCGTCGTGCGGGACCACGAAATAACGCACACAGATGAGTCCTCCGGCAATCGGGGTCCACGTGTCCGGTTCGAGTATCCTCCGGCATCCCGATATGTATTCGTGAGTGAGAGTGTGTTTGGCGAGAGCGCCGTGGAGCTGCCTGGTGGCCCATACAGGGCAGCCGAGATGCTTGCAGAAAGAACCCAGCGAACGGATATGGTCCATATGGTCGTGTGTTACCAACACTGCGTCAAAAGACTTTAAATCAAGTCCTTCGCAGGAAAGTTCCTTCTTGATCCTCCTCAGGCTCACCCCGGCGTCTATAAGCACGCCCTCGTGTCTGCCGTCCCGGTCTATGCCGAGATAGTAGCAGTTGCCGGCGCTGCCCGACGAGAAACTCTTGAACACCACCTTACTCTCCATCCTCCTTGCAATATTTGTTTATTACGCTGTAGGCGTCTTTGATTCCCAATTCACCTGCACGCGAAAGGTCTATGCAGCCTTTCTCCCTGTCTTTTATGAAGATGAGTACGAGGGCTCGGTTATAGTAAGCCTGCCCCATCTGCGGATATTCGCCTATGGCCTTGTCGTAATACTCTATCGCTTTGACCATCTGTGAAGACAGGCAGTAGAGATTGGCCAGGTTGAAATGTATATATGCGTTACTTCCGCTTATCTTGTCGGCTTCGAGCAGGTCGTCTATCGCCTCTGAATAATCGTAAGTCCTGTCCACCTGGTCTCTCACGCGTGTTTTCGTCGCGCCCTGGTCATCCATTGACAGAGTCTGGACATTATTCTCGATGGAGGCTATGAAATCTATCATCTCCGCCTTGAGCACGGCCCTGTTCATAAGATAGAATGCCTTAGCCTCGTCGTCAGCCTTTTCGATGGACAGATTATACTCGTTCAACGCGGCGTTGTACTGTTTTTCCTGTACAGCCTTTATTCCGCGCAGGAAGTTTATGTCCGCACGTTCAGACGAATACCCGAAAAGTGACTGTGAAGGAGGAACGGAACTGTTCTCGGCGCACACGTCCACTGGAACTATGCTCTCCGAAAGGAATGCCGACAGTGCCGGATTCTCGTATTCAGAGGCGAAGGCCTGCTTTTCTCCGCGTGCCTTTTCGACAAAAGATATGCGGTAGAGCGGCTTGAGGCGTATGTTTATGTCCCTGTTCTGCAACAGCTCGTCATCGAAATCCCTTTTTGCGAAATCTGCGTCGAGAGTAAGCAGTGAACTGTATTTTCTGGTGGTGTCCGCGAACGAACCTTTCTGTTTGCTGGAATTGTATTCCTGGATTTTCCGCTGTGCTGTCTGATAGTCCTTTTTGCTCTGCGCCGTCATCCCGAGCAGGTTCTCTACATAAGCTCGGTTCTGATATGCCTTGGCAAAGTCAGGGTAAAGTTCTATGGTCTTGTCGTAATCCTTCAGCGCGCTGCGGTACCGTCCCAGTTCTATGAGGCACGAGGCTCTGTTGAAGTATGCCAATACGTTCTTCGGATTGATGTTCAGCACCCTGTCCATATCGTCCAGTGCGGATTCGAAATCCCCCAGCTGCATACGTATCAAGCTCCTGTTATAGAGGGTCAGCGCATTGCCGGGCTCATAGTCCAGAACCTTGTTCAGGTCATCGAGCGCCTGCGGGTAGCGTTTAGTCTCATAATACATCAGAGCCCTGTTGAAGTATGCCAATGTATTGGTCCCGTCAAGGTCTATGGCCTTGTTCATATCGTCGATCGCCGAGTCGTAGTCCTCCTGGAGGGCGTAAAGGCGGGCACGTCTTATGTATCCTTCAGGGTCGAATCTGTCCAGCTTGATGGCCTTGTTGTAATCGCCCAGAGCTTTGAGCGTGTCTCCGAGGTACAGATAGGAAGCACCGCGGTTAAGATAGGCGGACGGGTCATTCTTTTCGAAGCGCAGGTATTTGTCGAAATCCTCCACCGCAAGTTCGAATCTTTGTGACAGAAAGTAAGTTACGCCACGGCTAAAGTAAAGACCCGTATTCCCCGGGCGAAGCTCTATGGCCTGCTGAAGGTCGTCAAGCGCCTGATCATAATCCCCGAAGCGTGTTTCCGTTATGGCCCTGTAGTGGTAGCCGTTCGTGAAGACGGGGTTGATGCGTATCGAGCGGTCAAAGTCGCTTTTGGCTCCGCGTATATCTCCAAGATTATATTTGGCTATTCCGCGATAGAAGAATGTCCAGTGGGCGTTCGTGTCCATCTTGGCCAAGATGTTGAACTGCTCTATGGCATGGGCGTATTTGCCGTCCTGAAGAGCCAGGCGCCCGCGGAACTCAAGCACGTCCTTGTCCCATTGGCCGTAAGAAGATATGCTATGCAGGCAAATCCCTCCTATGAGGGAGAGCGCGAGTAATAGATTCTTGCCTGTTATCTTCATTTTCGCTAAATTTGCAAATCCTACAAATATAACATCTTTCGTGCCCATTTTGAAAAAAAACATCTGTCTGTTTGTTTTTTCCTTCATTCTGATTCTTTTTTCTGAAGAATCGTCGGCACGCGTAGGTTCCCGTATTGAAGAAGATGTGCTTGTTTTGACCGATTCCCTGTATCAGGGCAGGAAGAGCGGTTCCGATCAGATGTTGTCGCTCTCGTCCTGGGTTTCTGAACGTTTCGAAAGCATTGGCCTGAAAAAGTATGAGGGGGAGAGTTTTTTTGATTTCACGCTGTCGTCCGGTTCGCGTGGGCGTAATGTCGTGGGCGTGAAAGAAGGCACGAGCGGGAAGTATATTGTGGTGATGGCGTATTACGATGCGCTTGGAGTGAAGGACGGCGTGCTGTATCCCGGGGCGGATTCGAATGCGTCCGGGGTGGCGGTAATGCTGGAGGTGGCTCGTCTGCTGTCCGGTTTTTCGCGGGACGGACTCTATGACGGGGTGCTGTTCGTGGCTCTGGACGGGCATTACGATTCTTATGCGGGGGCGCAGTGCCTTTTGCACAGCATTCCGCGCGATAAGATACGGCTTGTCGTGAATCTGGACGCTTTGGGCGGATCCACTCCCGTGGACAAGGCGCGGCCGCGTTATCTCATCGCGCTCGGAGGTCAGAGATATTCGCGTCTTTTCGACAGATGCACTCAGGCGGGGAAACTGCAAATGTATTACGAATACTACAGGAGTGAGATGTTCACGAATATGTTCTATCGTCGTATAGGGGACCAGACGGTGTTCCTGGATGCCGGCCTGCGCTGCGTGGTGCTGACTTCCGGCATCTCGATGTCCACGAACAAGCCCACGGACACTCCGGACTCCCTCGACTACAACGCCCTGCGCTACCGCAGCCTCTGCATCGCCCGTTGGCTGAATCTCGTCAGGAAGGTGGGATAGAGCGTTTCTATGCACTTGCGAAATTTGCGGTAATTGTATAATTTTGTGCGTTTTGTTGAGCGGCCGTCGGGATGCCCTCCGGTTGATTTGACAGAAAGCGAAGCTTGTCAGGGAGGAAAAAAGTTTTGCAAGTGCCCTGCAAGCTGAAGAACAATAATTCCATTTCTTGCGAAACTTGAGTTAAGTAGTATAATTACAGTATGGTTAAAATTAATCTCGGGGGTTGCGACTCCTTTGTGAAAGAGGCTGAGTATAAGGCGTATGTGCAGAAGGCTCTGGCTGCGTATGATACTTTGGCTGCGGAAAACGGTGCAGGTAATGATTTCCTCGGATGGAAGACTCTTCCGGTAGAGGTGGACGAGGCGCTTGTAAGTGCGTGTGAGAGCGTGCGTGACGATTGGAAGGGAAAGGGCGTCGAGCTGGTCATCGTGATTGGCATAGGTGGCTCTTATCTGGGTGCGCGCTGCGCCATAGAGGCTCTCAGCCACAGTTTCGTTCGTCCGGAGGGCGTTCCACAGGTGGTTTTCGCCGGCAATAATCTCAGTGAAGACTATATCGCCGAGCTGCTTGACCTGGCCAAGGTTCGCAACACCGCCTGCGTGGTCATCTCGAAGTCAGGCACCACCACGGAGCCTGCAGTAGCGTTCAGAATCTTCAAGGAGCACCTTGAGAAAACTTACGGCGTGAAGGAAGCCGGCGAGAGAATCGTGGCTGTGACCGACGCTCACAAGGGTGCGCTCAAGACACTTTCCACACAGCAGGGCTACAGGACATTCGTCGTTCCTGACAATGTCGGAGGCCGTTTCAGCGTGCTTACTCCCGTAGGTCTTCTTCCGATAGTTCTTGCCGGATTCGACATCCGCGCTATGATAAAGGGTGCCGCTGACGAGCGAGAGGAACTTCTCTCCAGGAGCGAGGAGAACGCCGCTGTCAAGTATGCTGCCATCCGCAATCTTCTGCACACTGACTATAAGAAGGCGGTAGAAATACTTGTAACTTATTCACCTAAGCTTGTTTACCTCGCTGAATGGTGGAAACAGCTCTATGGTGAGAGCGAGGGCAAGGACGGCAAGGGCATCTTCCCTGCAAGCGTCACCAATACCGCTGACCTTCACTCTATGGGCCAATTCATTCAGGAAGGCAGCCGCGTGATGTTCGAGACCGTGATAAAGGTGGAGAACGCATCGCGTAATGTGACTATCGGAAGCGACGAGCAGAATCTTGACTGTCTCAATTACCTTGCCGGTGAACACGTGGAGCATTGCAACGCTATGGCTCAGCTTGGTGTCAAGGTGGCTCACATAGACGGAGGTGTCCCTCAGGTGGAAGTGTCCATAGAAAAGATAGACGAATACAATCTCGGAGCCATCTTCTATTTCTTCGAGTTCGCCTGCGGCGTGTCAGCTTACCTGCTGGGAGTGAATCCGTTCAATCAGCCTGGCGTGGAAGCGTACAAGAAGAATATGTTCGCGCTTCTGCGTAAACCCGGTTACGAAGCACAGACGGAAGAAATCCTGAAAAGAATCTGATGACGGCACTTGTTGTCATAGCGGTGATACTTGGAGTGGTCGGCGTGCTCGGGAGCATACTTCCGGGTTTGGCCGGCCCTCCTATCGGTTGGATTGGCCTGCTGCTGATGTATTTTGCACATACGTCCGACCCTGTGAGCCTTACAGCCCTTTTGGTCTGGCTTGCGGTGGTGGTCGTCGTGACTGCGGTCGATTATCTGATCCCTCCTGCCTTGACCAAATCTTTCGGTGGGCATAAGGCGGCGTCGACCGGAGCTATGATAGGTCTTTTCGCCGGAATGTTCATCCCTCCTGTCGGAATGGTGGCCGGAAGCCTTATCGGGGCGTTCATAGGTGAACTGTTCGTTACTGACAAGGGTGTTTGGGCGTCCTTCAAAGCCGCACTCGGAACTTTTGTCGGGTTCATCCTCACCACGGGATTGAATTTGATTCTGTCCGGCTTGCTTTTATGGCAGATTATCACGGCCATAAAGTAGACCTTGATATGGACATCGTAGAGGCATACTCTTTTTATCTGAGTGTGGAAAGAGGTCTTTCCCCCAACACTGTCAAGGCATATACCGGAGATATCGAAGCCCTGAGAGACTATCTGTCCCTCGGGGCTTCCTGCCGTGTAGACTGGGCGAAAGTCACCTCGAAAGACCTGACAGATTATCTGGTGAGCGTCTCGTCTTATCTGTCCAAACGTTCGCAGGCCAGGCTCCTGAGTTCTTTCAATTCGTTTTTCGAGTATCTGGAGAGCGAAGGCGAGCGAGCGGACAACCCTGCCAGCGTGCTGGATGCGCCCAAGCTTGGCAAATATCTTCCTGTAGTTCTGTCGGTGGAGGAGGTTCTTTCCATTATTCAGGCCTCTGCCAATCCCCGTGATTACGCCATACTCCAGGTCCTTTATGGTTGCGGACTCAGAGTGAGCGAGGCTTGCGCCTTGAAGATATCCGACGTTTTTTTTGAAGAGATGTTCGTCAAGGTACTTGGCAAGGGTAGCAAGGAAAGGCTCGTCCCTCTGGCTCCGAGCGTGGCGGATGCCATATCTTCATATCTGGAATGCAGGCCCTCTCCCGACCGGCAGTGTGAAGACATACTTTTTCTCAACAGGTTCGGACGGCGCCTGAGCCGTGTCTCCGTGTTCAAGATGGTGAAAGCCTGTGCATTGGCCTCGGGCGTGGACAAGGAGATATCTCCGCACACTTTCCGCCACTCGTTCGCGACTCATATGATAGAGAACGGAGCGGATCTGCGCGCGGTACAAGAAATGCTCGGTCACGAGAGCATACTCACGACCGAGATTTATACGCACGTGGACAGCGCCACCTGGCAAAAGGAGATAAAGGAGATTATTTCTTCTGTTCTTCGCTGACGGCCCTGTTGTAGCATTCGCGGCACAACGGCTCGTAGATGTCTTTTTCTCCGAGAACCACCAGATCGGCATTTTTAGAAAGTCGGTGTGAGTGGTTGGCCAGACTGCCGCATTTCACGCATATCGCGTGCACTTTCTGAACGTCTTCAGCTACCGCCATAAGGGCTGGCATAGGGCCGAAAGGTTTTCCGAGAAAGTCCGTGTCAAGTCCGGCGATGATGACCCTCACGCCACGATTGGCAAGAGATTGGCATACCTGCACGAGATTCTCTCCGAAGAACTGCGCTTCGTCTATTCCAACCACTTCTATGTCGGACGGGATGTCGAGCATAAAGGTCGCGTCCGTGATAGGGGTGGATTTGAGGGAATGCAGGTCGTGTGAGACCACTTCCACTTCGGAGTAGCGCACGTCTACGCTGGGCTTGAAGATGGCGATTTTCTGGTTCGCGAACTGGGCTCTTTTAAGCCTGCGGATAAGTTCCTCGGTCTTCCCCGAGAACATAGAACCGCATATTACTTCTATGCAGCCCGATTTCTTGTAGTTTTCTGAAAACATTTGTAGTTTTGTGAAGTGAATCTTTTACAAAGTTAAAAACTTCGGGAAAAGTTTTGATGCCTGAGGTGTAAAAGTTATCCACAATTTGATGGAACCAGGAATCCTTTATATAGTGCCGACTCCGGTGGGCAATCTCGCTGATATGACGTTTCGTGCCGTGGAAGTCCTTTCCTCGGCGGATCTGATATTGGCGGAGGATACCAGGACCAGCAGCGTCCTGCTTCAGCACTATAACATTAAGGGAAAACTGATTTCCTACCATAAATTCAACGAACACCAGAAGGTGGAGCAGATTCGCGGGCGCATTTTCGCGGGCCTTAACGTGGCGCTTGTCAGCGACGCGGGCACTCCCGGAATTTCCGATCCGGGTTTTCTGCTGGCTAGGGAATGTGCGGCGCAAGGTATTGAGGTACAGACTCTTCCCGGGCCTACGGCTTGCATCCCGGCCCTTGTGTCTTCGGGACTTCCTTGTGACAGATTCTGTTTCGAGGGCTTCCTTCCGCAGAAAAAGGGGAGGACGTCAGTGCTGGAGTCTCTTCGCGACGAAAAGCGCACGATGGTGTTCTACGAGTCTCCGTATCGTCTGGTAAAGACGATCGAGCAGTTCGCCGAGGTCTTCGGGGCGGACAGGGAGTGCTGCGTATCAAGAGAAATATCTAAACTTCACGAAACCCATCACAGGGGAACTTTAAACGAACTGTTGAATTACTTCTATGAAAACGAACCAAAAGGGGAAATCGTCATCGTCCTCGCAGGTGCTCCCGTCCCGAAAAGGGGAGAGCACGTCAACAAGTACAAACTCGAAGACGTTTAAGTACGGAGCGGTCTGCTTCGTGTTTCTGATAGTCGGCTATCAGATCTGTCTTTTCATCCATCACGCCAGTGTGCTTCGCATAGAATCTCTGCGCGATCATCCTGATACTGTGTATGTTACATCTTTTTTAAAGTCTTTATCTTCGGGCCAATGCCAATCCTTCGGATCGGACAGTGTGCCTGCTGGTGGCCCTGAGGCTGCCAATGGCTTCGGCGCTGAAGGCGGGCTCGTGAGGGATGGCGGCTTTGTGGCGCTCTCTGAAGGGGCTTCGGCTGTCAGAGGAAAAAATGCCAATCGGGCCGATGGCTTTGCGGCGGTGGTGCGGACGGACACCGTCCGGCGCTATGCGAAGCACAGCGCGGCTGTCGAAAAGGTGCGCTCTCAGCGAAGAAAGGTGGAATCATTTGCATTCAATCCGAATACCGTCAGCGTGGAGGACCTGCAGCGTCTCGGATTCAGTCAGAGGCAGGCGGAGAGCATAGACCATTATCGTCAGAAGGGCGGCAGGTTTTATCGCGCGGAAGACTTCGGTAAAAGCTATGTGGTCTCCGACAGCGTCTTCGCCCGTCTGCGAGCGTACATCCGTATTCCGAAGGTGGACATAAATTCGGCAGACTCGGCCGCTTTCGATGCGCTTCCGGGGATTGGCCCGTATTATGCCGCGCAGATGGTAGAGTATCGCGAAAGGCTGGGCGGGTATAGTTGCACGGAGCAGCTTATGGAGCTGTATCGTTTTGACCGTGAGCGTTTTTCGAAGATAGAAGACCTGATAGAATGTCGCGATCCGCACCGCTTCGATCTCTGGGGAGCGGACGAAACTGCACTAGCGTCGCACCCGGCCATAAGACGCAGGGACACGGCGCGCTCCATCATTCTTTACAGGGAATCGACTCCTGCCGCACAGCGAAGCGTAGACGCTCTGAGAAATGCCGGAGTCATAGACTCCCTTCAGGCCGTGATGCTCGCCCGCTGCGTGGAATATTAGATCAGCGGGCTATCTGCCGGCCTTTAAGTAATGCTTTTTCAGATACTCGCGCACCGGCTCGTCGTAGATTTTCAGTACGCCCCA